>CAYVUM010000024.1:0-16454 GCA_964454795.1 uncultured Rhodospirillaceae bacterium | reverse complement strand
CCGGCGGCAAGCGCGCCATCGCCGCCTTTACCGGCGGCAAGCGCGCCATCGCCGCCGGCCTTGGATCGCGCCGTCGCCACCCGGCTGCGTTCACGGCGCTGGTGGCTTCCACTGGGCGGCGGAGCCACGGTGCTCGCGGCGGCTCTGGCCGGCGCTTGGTTCGGCCTCCGCCCCGCAGATCCCCAGATCCCGACGGCGGCACTGAACGCGCCGCCGAAACCGCCATCGGAGCTCCATGCGGCTGTCCCGGCTGGCGGACCCTCGCTGCCGTCGGCCGTTGCCGATCCGCCGGCGGAACCGGAGGCTGAACCCGATCCACCAGCGGACGGCGAGGCCGAGCCCACGGCGGCCGGGTCCGGGCTGCCGCCGGTGCTGGTCACCCGCGCCGTGGATCGCGAGACGCTGGTCGAGACGGAGCCGCGCCAGCCGGGCGAGACCTTCCGTGATTGTACGACCTGTCCGGAAATGATCGTCATTCCCGCCGGGTCCTTCGTGATGGGATCGCCGCCCGGCGATGACGGCTTTTACAAGGATGAACGACCGCAGCGGGAGGTAACGATCGATCGGCCATTCGCTGTCGGTGTCCATGAGGTGACGTTCGCGGAGTGGGACGCCTGCGTGGCCGCGGGCGCGTGCAACGGCTACCGGCCGAACGATGAGGAGTGGGGGCGGGGAACTCGACCCGTCATCAATGTCAGCTGGCACGATGCCCAGGCTTACGTTAACTGGCTGTCGGACCACACCGGCCACCCCTACCGGCTGCTCAGCGAGGCAGAGTGGGAATATGCGACCCGCGCGGGGACGACGACCCGCTATTGGTTTGGCGACCAGATCCTGGCTGGCAACGCGAACTTTAACATGGGCGTGATGCGGACCACCGATGTGGCCAGCTACGCGCCCAATCCGTGGGGCCTCTACAACGTTCACGGCAACGTCTGGGAGTGGGTCCAGGACTGTTGGCACCCGAGCTACGCCGGCGCGCCTGTCGACGGTTCTGCCCGGGAAACGCCCGACTGTGACCGCCGGGTGCTTCGTGGCGGATCCTGGCTCGTTGACGGCCGGAACGTGCGTGCGGCGATCCGCAACCGGGATGTAGCCGCGGATCGCGATTTTCTCACCGGTTTCCGGGTCGCCCGCGACCTCTGAGATTTTTCTGATCAGCGCCCGTCCGCTAACGCCTTCGGCCGGCCCTTGCTCCGTCTCCGTCTCGGCCCTCAAGCCACGCCTCGAAGCGGCGGGTGAGGGTGAGGCCATGTTCGGCCCAGAACGCCGCATCGATGGCCAGGCGCGGCCCTTCCTCAGCCGGAGGCCGGGCCGCGCGGTGGGTGGGTGCGTAGCCGGTCAGCGCGGCAAAGGCCCGCTGGCGTTCGGGATCGCTCAGCCCGGCGATCAGGGGGCGGACGGCCCGCCCGTGCCAGGCTCCCTTGGGCACAGCCCAGTAATCGAGGGCCGCCAGTGGCGTCGCAGCGACGATCCGGACCGCCGGATCGCTCTCCGCGGCGGCAAGCCGGTCGCGGAACACCGCCGCTGCCTGAACCTCGCCGGAGACGAGCCAGTGCACCGGCTCGGCCCCCGCCCGCCACCACCGCACCCGCTGGCCCAGTGCGGCCAGCCGGTCGAGCGCCCGAACGACCCCGGCATCTTTTCGCAGCAGCGCATAAACCTCGTCCGCTGCCACGCCGTCGGCGAGTAAAGCGATTTCCAGGGTGTGCCGCGGACTGCGGCGGAGCGCCACCCGGCCGGGCACGCGCGCCGCATCCCACAGGTCCGCCCAGGACCGGGGCCCCGGGTCCGGGCCGCGCCAGGCGAGCACCGTCGACCATTCCAGGCCGGCCACTCCGCAGGGATGAACGGCACCGGCGATCATCCTGTCGACCGCAACTGCGCCGGCCGGGTCAAAGGGCAGCACCGCGCCCGCGTCGCAGGCCCGCTCCAGCGCCTCGCTCTCGATCTGGACCCGATCGTAGGGCCGGTGGCCGCTGCGGCGAATCCCGTTCAGGGTAGGGACGCTGCCATCCCAGGCGAACAGCGCGAGGTCACGGCCGGTCGCGGCGGTGAACGGATCGAAAAACACCCGGCGTTGTGCCTCAAGAACCGTCCCGCCCCAGGTGGCCACCCACAGCGGTGCCGGTGACGGCCGGCCGCCGAACACCACCACCGCGACCGCGGTCACGATGCCGAGCGCGATGAATATGATGAGGTGGCGGCGCCCCACCGGTCCGGCTCCAAATCACGGCCCCCTTGCGTTCGCTTACAGGCGGCGGCGGCTGACGACAAGACGGCCGGCTGCCGGGCTGCCGGCAGGGCAGTTCCGGCCCCGCCCATTACGCTTTATAGTTCCGGGCCGCGAAGGCCGGGAGCGGCCGCAACGACAATCCGTCCGGGAGACCCAACGCCAATGTCTGTCAAAGACCTGCTCGTTCATGTCGATCACGGCCCCCACAACGCCGCCCGGGTCGATGCGGCGATCGCCCTCGCCGCCGCGCACGAGGCTCACCTGATCGGCCTGTACGCCATCGCCCTCCCTCAAATCCCGGGCTACATCCGCGCCGAGATCGGCGAGGAACTGTTCCGCCACCAGGCCGAATTGGCGGTTGGGTACGCTGAGCGTGCCGAGGCGGAGTTCAGTGCCAAGTGCGAGCAGGCGGGGGTCCGCTCCGAATGGCGGACCGTCGAGGGCAAGGCCGAGCCGGCTCTTCAGCTCCACGGCCGCTACACCGACGTGGTCGTGGTCGGGCAGCGCGATCCCGAGGCCGATGACGTCACCACCGATCCGGACCTGCCGGACCGGCTGATCCTGTCAATCGGCCGGCCGGTGCTGGTGATCCCCAAGGCCGGACGCTTTCCGGTCATCGGCGAGCGGATCCTCGTCGCCTGGGATGCGAGCCGGCTTGCCACCCGCGCCGTGAACGATGCTATGCCGTTCCTGGTCCGCGCGAAAAAGGTCACCGTGCTGGCGATCAACCCCGAAAGCGGCGACGGCGGCCACGGCGAGATCCCGAGCGCCGACATCTGCCTGCATCTCGCCCGCCACGGTGTCCATGCCGATGCTGAGCACGTCTTCGCCGACGACGTCGGAGCCGGCGACATGCTGCTGTCCCGGGCCGCCGATCACGGCGTCGACATGCTGGTGATGGGCGCTTATGGCCACACCCGCTGGCGCGAACTGGTGCTTGGCGGCATGACCCGCCACCTGCTTTTGCACATGACCGTGCCTGTGCTGATGAGCCACTGAGCCGCCGCCGAGGGCAGCCGCCGCTCCGGGCCCGGGCAGTCGGGCAGGCCGGCGGCTCCGCTCAGCGGTGCCGGCCGGCGATGACGTTTCGTTGAACACCGTTGCAGTTGTGCGGGGCGCAGCAAACATTCGACGAGCGATGTTGGTCATGACGGGACGCGCCTCGATGGTGGTTCGGATTCTTTTCTCTGTTGCGCTTCTTGTCCTCACCGCCGCTCTGCCGGGAGCTGCGGCGCAGTCCGGCAATCCCTTTGCCGACCGTCACGTCGAGGCAACGCTGGCCCCGGAACTGGCTGTTGCCGCCCCCGGCAAACCGGTCTGGGTCGCCCTCGCTTTCGAGATCGATCCCGGCTGGCACACCTACTGGAAAAATCCGGGCGATTCCGGCGAGCCGACCCGCCTGACCTGGACGCTGCCCCAAGGGGTGTTCGCCAGCGATATCCACTGGCCCTACCCGCATCGCATTCCTTACGGCCCGCTGGTCAACTTCGGCTACGACGGCGAAGTCACCCATCTCGTGCGCATCGATGTGCCGGCGGCCTGGCCGGCCGGGAAACCCCTTGACCTCAAAGCGAAGGCCACCTGGCTGGTCTGCGCCGATGTCTGCATCCCCGAAGATCAGACGTTCTCGCTGTCCCTGCCGACGGCGGAGGGGGCCTGGGCTGACCCGGCGGTGGCGCCGCTGTTCGCCGCGGCGCGCGCAGCTCTTCCCGTGGACAATCCGTGGCCGAGCCGCTTCGCCGCCGACGGGGATCGTCTGCAGCTTGCCGTTGACGTCGGTCCGGCAGCGGAGCGGGTTCGAGAGGCCGTGTTTTTCCCGGCGGCGTGGGGCCACGTGGAGCCAGCCGGCGAGCAGACCCTGGAAGTCAGCGGCGGCACCCTGCGCCTTGCCCTTGTCCCCGGCGAGCTCACCCCGGAAGCGACCCTTGACGGCGTCCTCGTCCTCACCGAGGAGGCTGCGGATGGCGCGATTGTCCGGGCGCTGTCCGTCGCCGCACCCGCCGGGCCGTCGCCGGCAGTGGCGCCAGCGACGGGCGGCAGCATGGTGGCCGGCGGTGGGGCTCCGGGCAGCGGGGGTGGCACGGCAGTGCCGCTCGGGATCGGCGAAGCGCTGGTGCTGGCGCTGCTCGGCGGCCTGATCCTGAACCTCATGCCCTGCGTGTTTCCGGTTCTGTCGATCAAGGCCCTGGCCCTGGTCCGCCACGCGGGCAATCCCGGCCGCCCCGCCTGGACCGGCGGGATTGCCTACACCGCCGGGGTGGTGGCCTTCATGGCCGGCCTTGCCGTCCTTCTGATCGGCCTCAGAGCCACCGGCGCGGAGATCGGCTGGGGCTTCCAGCTGCAGTCGCCGGTGTTCGTGGCGTTGATGGCGCTGGTGCTGTTCTGCCTGGGGCTCGCTCTCTCCGGTGTGCTCCAGATCGGCGGGTCGATCGCCGGGTTGGGGGATTCGCTCGCCGGCCGCCGCGGCCTTGTCGGCGATGCCGCCACCGGAGCGCTTGCCGCTCTGGTCGCCACCCCGTGCACCGCACCGTTCATGGGCGCGGCGATCGGCTTCGCGCTGACCCAGCCATGGTTTGCGGCGCTTGCCGTCATGGTCACCCTCGGCCTGGGGCTGGCGCTTCCGTATCTGCTCCTGAGCCTTGCGCCGGGGCTGGGACGATGGCTGCCCAAGCCGGGTGTCTGGATGGACCGGCTCAAGCAGATCCTGGCCTTTCCGCTATATGCGTCGGCCGCGTGGCTGGTTTGGGTGCTGGCGATTCAGAGCGGGCCATCGGCCGTGTTCGCCGTCCTGATCGCCATGGTCCTGATCGGGTTCGCGGTCTGGCTGCACGGCGCCACCGGTGGCAGCGCGGCGTCCGTCTGGCGGTGGACCGGGCGGTTCGGAACCGTCGCGGCCGTAGCCGGGGCCGTGGGACTGTCCGTCGTCGCCGTCGAGGGGCCGGTCGGCGCCGGCGCCGCCATCCAGGCGACGAACCGGTCGACCGGCCCGGTCGAGCCGTTCGCGCCCGAGCGGCTCGCCGCTCTTCGGGCGGAAGGCCGCCCGGTTTTCGTCAATATGACGGCTGCCTGGTGTATCACCTGCAAGGTCAACGAGCAGGTGGCGCTCAAGGCCGAGCGGGTGGCCGATGCCTTCGCTGCCGGCGGCATTGTCTGGCTGGAAGGCGACTGGACCAATCGTGATCCGGTGATCACGCGTTACTTGGAGTCGTTCGGCCGCTCCGGCGTGCCGCTTTACGTTCTCTACCCGGCGGGCGGCGGGGAACCGGTCGTCCTGCCGCAAATCCTCACCGAGGAGGGGATGGTCACCGCGCTGGCCTCCGCCACCGCCCCGGCTGCCACGGCAGTTCCGGACGGACAGCAGGCGGCGGCGCGGTGACCGGGGTCCGGCGAAACCGCCAGACGATCATCGAAATCGAGACATTTTGGCCCGTTCGACAAGGAGTTGTGTCATGTTTGCATCGTTGACCCGCCGCGCCCTGCTGCGCACCGCGGTTGCCCTGGCCATCATTGCGCCCCTCGCCGGTCACGTCACCGCCGTGGCGGCGGCACCGGCGGTCGGCCAGCCCGCCCCGGCCTTCACCGGCCTCGACAGTGACGGCAACAGCCACGCGCTCGCCGATTTCCGGGGCCAGACCGTCATACTTGAGTGGACCAATCACGACTGCCCCTACGTGCAGAAACATTACGGAACCGGCAACATGCAGGCGCTGCAGAAGGACACCACGTCCGAGGGCACCATCTGGCTGTCGGTGATCTCCTCGGCGCCGGGGGAGCAGGGTCATATCGATGGCGCCACGGCCAACGCCCTGACCAAACAGCGCGATGCCGCGCCGACGGCGGTGCTGCTCGATCCGGCCGGGGAGATCGGCCGGATGTACGATGCCCGCACCACCCCGCACATGTACATCATCGATGAGCAGGGAACCCTGGTTTACAGGGGCGGCATTGACGACCGGCCGACGGCCAACCCGGCAGACGTGGAGGGCGCCACCAATTACGTGCGCCTGGCGCTTGCCGACCTCGCTGCCGACCGGCCGGTCTCCGAGCCCGTCACCCGGGCTTACGGCTGCTCCGTCAAATACAAGTGACATCCCCTTGAGCGGGCGGCACCGGCGGTGGCCCCGCCGCCACCACCGGTGCCCTGCCAGCCCGGCTCAGGCGGCACGAAACAACTGAACCACACGGGACTCGTCGGCATCGGACGCATCGCCGGCCGGCTCGACGGGCCGTGTCTTTGGGTCGAACCATCGCTCACAGGCGGCCAGCAAGCGTGCGTGGCGGAGCAGGTAGGCGGGATCAAGCCCGGCGTAGGCGCACACCAGCCGCAAATCGATCGTGTCGGTGGTCAGCCAGCGCCGGGCGTCGACCCGGTCGGCGGTCGCTGCAGAGCTTCGGGCGTCCCGCACCGCCTGCTCGATGACGGACAGCCAGAGGGTGCGATCGGCCGCATCCAGGGCATTCTCGGTGGACGTGAAGTGCTGTGCCATAGGTGTTGTGCTCCCACCTACATATTGTGTTGACGATGACAGATGGGACGCTATTTGGCGAGACCTTTCTGAAGGGTAAACGCGATTTTTCCGTTGCGGCCGCGCTTGCGGACCGTCCACCTTCAGCCTCCGGGTAACCGCGCTGAGGCCGCTATCTCTTTGAACAGTGGCGCGTTCCTGAATCCAGGGGCGAAGGCGGCGACGCTGATGCGCGGCCGGCGCGAAGCCGGCCGGCGGTTGGCGCCGGGCCCTGCGGGGACGGCGTGGACGTGCCGATTCGCCGCCGGCCGGCCGCCGCCCGCCGCCTGCGGCGTCAGCGGGGTGCGCGGCGGGCGAACGCCCGCGGCTTCAGCTTACGGAGCCGCCGGTCCCGTTCGGCACGCAGGCTTGCAGCGGTGATCAGCAGTTCCTGGCTGGACTTTTCCTCCTTCTCGGTCCGCGGTTGCCGCTGCTCGTAGGTGCCGTCGGCGCGCATTTCCCAGGCGCTGCGCTGGTCACGGAGCTGGACCTCCAGCAACAGGTTGAGATCGCGCCGCAGGGCCGGCTCTTCGATCGGGACCAGGACCTCGACCCGGCTCTCCAGATTGCGGCGCATCAGGTCGGCGGAGCCGATGAAGTACTCTTCCTCGCCGCCATTCTGGAAGTGATAGACCCGGGCGTGCTCCAGGAACCGGCCGACGATACTGATCACCGAGACCGTTTCGGAAAGACCCGGCAGGGCGGGGCGAAGCCGGCAGCTGTCGCGGATGATCAGTTGCACCACCACCCCGGCCATGGACGCCCGGTAGAGCGCCTCGCTGATGTCCGGGTCTTCCAAGGCGTTGCACTTGAAGCGGATCAACCCCGGCGCGTCCGGCGTTGACAAGGCAATCTCCCGGTCGATCCGCGCCAGCAATCCGCGCTTCATCAGGTTGGGCGCGGCGAGCAACTTGCGGTAGGAGCGGACCGGCCGGCAGCCGGTGGTCAGGTAGTTGAACAGTTCGGTGACATCACGGCCCACGTCCGGATCGGCGGTGAGCAGCCCGAAATCGCAATACAGGCGCGCCGTGCCGGCGTGGTAGTTGCCGGTGCCCACGTGGACGTAGCGGCGGAGGCCCGTGTAGTCCCGACGGACAACGAGGATCAGCTTGCAGTGGGTCTTGAGGCCGAGGACGCCGTAGGTGACGTGGATCCCGGCTTCCTCCAGCCGTGAGGCCCAGCGGATGTTCGCTGCCTCGTCGAACCGCGCCTTGATCTCGACGACGACCGCCACCTGCTTGCCGTTGCGCGCCGCTTCGATCAGCGTGTCAATGATTTGGGTATCGGCCGAGGTGCGGTAGAGCGTCATCTTGAGGGCCAGCACCTTCGGATCCGTGGCCGCCTCGCGAACGAACCGGGTCACCGAGGTGACGAATGATTCGTACGGATGATGAAGCAGGATCGGGCCGTTGCGGCGGATCACATGGAAAATGTTGTCGCGGGCCTGAAGCTTGACGTTGGTCATCGCCTCATGGGTGGGATCGTGGAGGTCGGCCCGATCGATCGCGACCAGCTCCCACAGGTCGCGCATGCCGATCATCACGTCGGATTCGTAGAGGTCGTCGTTGATGTTGAGGCCCAGCTCCGCAGCGAGCATGCCGCGGTGGACCGGGTCGATGCCGGCGGCGATCTCCAGGCGCACGATCGGTGCGAACTTGCGGTCGCGCAGTTCCGCCTCAATCATTGCGAGCAGATCGTCGGCATGCTCCTCATCGCGTTCCGTATTGGCGTTCCGGGTCACGCGGAACAACTCAACGGTCTCCACCGTCATCCCCGGAAACAGCTCGCCGAGGCAATGTGCCATCACGTCCTCAAGCATGACGAACCGCACGTTGGGCGGGCTGCCATTGCTGCCCTCGCCGGGCGGAGGCGGGTCGACCGGCATGAACCGGGACACGCCGCCGCCCACCGGGACCTTGACCCGGGCGAACGTCAGGTCCGGCTCGTCCGGAAAGCGCAATGTCACGAGCAGGTTCAGCGACAGGTTCGAGATGAACGGGAACGGATGCGCCGGGTCGATCGCCAGCGGCGTGATCAGCGGGAAGACGTTGGCCTCGAAATCATCACGAATCCGCTGCTGTTCGCCATCGTCCAGGTCAGCGAAGCGGACCACGGCGATCCCGTGCCGGGCCAGTTCGGCCATGAGATCCAGGTAGACCGCGCGCTTTTCGTCCATAAACCGGGCGACAACCGGGCGGCATTCATTCAGTTGCTGTTGGGGCGTCCGGCCATCGGGGGTCAGTTTGTGGACTCCGGCGCCGATCTGCTGCTTGAGGCCGCCGATCCGCTTCATGAAGAACTCGTCGTTGTTGCCGGCGGCGATGGCAAGGAACTTGACCCGCTCGAGCAGCGGAGTGCGCGGATCCCTGGCTTCGTTGAGGACCCGCATGTTGAACGCCAGCCAGGTCAGCTCGCGGTTGAGGTAGAGTTCCGGGTCCTTGAGGTTGCGATCGGCCGGAGGTGGCGGCGCTGCGACCGTCGGCGGCTCGGCTGGTCGTTCGGCGACGGTCTCCCCGAGGCTCGGGGGAGCGTCGGGACCGAAACTCGCCGGCCGCCGCTCGCCTGGTGCCGGCCCCGACGGTCCGGCCGGTTCCGCGGGGCGGGCCGGGTGGGCAGCTCCGGGCCGGTCCGAAGGCTCAGCCGGTGCCGTAACGGGTTCGTTTGCCGCTTCGGATCCGCTTCCGGCGGTTTCCGTGCCGGTCCGGTCGCTGTCGGTGGGCATGGTTGATCTGATCTCTATCCTGTTTTCTGTCGGCGCGGGGCGGCCGTCGCTTCGCGGGTCCTGGGCGCCGGCTTACCGCAGGTGGGCGGCTCGCCGGCTTCGCGCCGGGCGATCCCGGCCTTGAGACCATCGGCGATAGTTTCCAGAACCTTCAGACGGGCGAACCGCTTGTCGTTCGCTTCCACCAGCGTCCACGGCGCAATCCGGGTGCTGGTCCGCTCGACCATGTCGTTGACCGCGTCCTCGTAGTCGTCCCAGCGCTCCCGGTTGCGCCAGTCCTCTTCGGTCAGCTTCCAGCGCTTGTAGTCGATTCGCTGGCGGGCTTCGAACCGCTGCAGCTGCTCGTCCCTGGTGATATGCAGCCAGAACTTGTGGAGGACGATACCGTGGCGGACGAGTTGATCCTCGAAATCGTTGATCTCCACATAGGCGCGGCGCCAGTCCGGCTCGCTGGCGAGACCCTCCACCCGCTCGACCAGGACCCGGCCGTACCAGCTCCGGTCGAAGATCGTCAGCCGCCCGGCGCGGGACAGGTGGCGCCAGAACCGCCAGAGGTAGTGATGCGCCCGCTCCTCGTCGGTGGGTGAGGCGACCGGAATGACGTCCACGTCACGGGCGTCGAGGGCGGCGGTGACCCGGCGGATTGTCCCGCCCTTGCCGGCGGCATCCCAGCCCTCGAACACCAGCACGGTCGAGATGCCGAGCGTCCTGGCCTTGCGGAAACGGCGGTTGAGCTTGCCCTGATACGCCTCCAGCCGCTCTTCGTAGTCTTTCTTGGCGACGGTCCGGGTCATGTCCAGGCTGTCGAGGACGGAATAGCGCGGCAGGGAGACCACCCGGGAGGCCGGTTCCGGGTCCTCGAGCGAGCCGTCTTCGCCCGCCAGCGTCTCGCGCCGGGCCTTCAGCTCGGCAAGCGCCCGGTCACGGATCTCGATCAGTGGCAGATGGCCTTCGATCGCCGCCCGCAGCGTCGCGCCGACCGTGAGGCTGCGGTAGCGCTTGCAGGAGCCTTCGACGATGTGCCAGGGGGCCCGGCCGGTGGAGGTGCGCATGATCGTCCGCTCCGCGGCGGCGACGAAGTCGTCGTAGCGCTTCCAGTTCTGCCAGTCCTGGTCGCTGACCCGCCAGCGGGTGAGCGGGTCCTGCTGCAGGCTTTCGAGGCGCTCTTTCTGCGCCGGTTTGCCGAGATGCATCCAGAACTTGACGATCAGCGCGCCGTCGTTGGCGAGCGCCCGTTCGAAGGCGATGATCCGGTCCAGGGCCTCGTCGAGTTCCGCCTCGCTGGTGCCGCCGTAGACCCGGTCGAGGATCGGCTTGGAGTACCAGCAACTGAGGAACAGACCGATCCGGCCCTTGGGCGGCAGGTCGCGCCAGTAGCGCCAGTATTCCGGACGCTCAAGCATTTCATCCGAGGGCGCGCCGTAGGCGCGGGTCACGACCCAGCGCGGATCCATCCAGTTGGTGAGGAGGTTGACCGTCTCGCTCTTGCCGGCGCCGTCGACGCCGCCGATCACCACGATCACCGGGAACGAGGCATCCTGCCGCAAGCGCTGCTGCAACTGCACGAGCGCATTGCGCAGCGCCGGGGTCTGCTCCAGGTAGCTTTGCTTGGACACCGTTCGCCCGAGCTCGGCCGTTCGGAACATGGTGATTGCCTCCCTTATAAACCGTGAACTATAGCGCGCCCGGTGCGCTCTGTCTCGGTTTTGTCGGCCTTGCTGCAGCGGGAGATCCTGGTAAGGTCTTGGAAATGTCCCGGAGGCGCGGGCGAAGCCGGGACCGATCGCGGGGGAACGGGTGGCCGACGCAGCGGAAAAGCGTCTGCGCAACCGGGCGCCCGGTGACAACGTCACCGGGGTGCCGGAGTTCGATGTGGCTGCCGCAGGCGACGTCCACAGTGAGCCATCCGCTGGTCGGGTCGCGGTGATCGACATCGGCTCCAACACTGTCCGGCTGGTCGTTTACGAAACTCCCACCCGGCTGCCCATTCCGATCTTCAACGAAAAGGCGGCCTGTGCGCTCGGCCGCGACCTCGGCCGCAGCGGCCGGCTCAATCCGGCGGGAGTCGGGCTGGCGCTCCGCTCGCTCGCCCGGTTTGTCCGCCTGCTGGAGGTGATGGAGGTCGGCCACCTGAAAGCCGTCGCCACCGCCGCGGTGCGCGACGCCGATGATGGCCCGGCGTTCGTGGAGCGGATTGCCGCCGAGACCGGGCTGGCCGTGCACGTCCTCACCGGCGCCGAGGAGGCCCGGCTCGCCGCCGTCGGCCTTCTCAACGGGGTGCCGGCGGCGGATGGTGTGCTTGGCGACCTGGGCGGCGGCAGCCTCGATCTGGTCAGCCTCGATGCCGGTCGGATCGGCGAATTCGCCACGCTGCCCATCGGCCACCTGCGGGTGGGGGACGAGTCCGGCGGCGATGCCCAGCTCGCCCGGCCGCGGGTCGCCGAACGGCTGGCGACCGTACCGTGGCTGGCGCAGGTTGGCGGCCGTTCGCTCTATGCGGTGGGTGGCGCCTGGCGGGCCCTGGCCCGGGTGTTCATCGACCAGACCCATCATCCCCTGCATGTTCTCGACAACTTCACCATCGGCTTCTTCGACGCCCTCAAGCTCGCCAACCTGGTGGCGGGTCTCAGCGCCGCGACCCTGTCGCGGCTGAGCGGGTTGTCGCCGTCGCGCCTTGAAAGCCTGCCCGCAGCGGCCGTGGTCATGAGCGGGATGCTGGAGGTGGCGCGGCCGGCGCAGGTGGTGTTCTCAGGGTTCGGAATGCGTGAAGGCCAGATGCTGGAGCTGCTGCCTGAACGCCTGCGCAGTCAGGATCCGCTGCTCGCCGCCTGTGAGAGCCTCGCCGAGCGTACCGGCCGGTTTGCCAATGTCGGCAACGAAGTCGACGCGTGGGTGGCACCGCTGTTTCCGGAGGCAACGCCGGCAGATCGGCGTCTGCGCCGGGCCACCTGCCTGCTCGCCGATATCGGCTGGAGCGAGCACCCCGACTACCGCGCGACCCATGCGTTCCACCGGGTGCTGCGGATCCCGTTCGCGGGCCTGACTCACCCGGAGCGAGCGGCAATGGCGATTGCGGTATTCGTCCGCTACAACGGCGATCCCGCGGACGGGCAAGTCCGGCCGGTCCGTAACTTCCTCGCTGACGGGGTGGTGGAGCGGGCCGGGAAACTGGGGCTGGCACTGCGGCTCGCCCATACCCTGTCGGGCGGCGCGCCGGGGCTGCTGGGCCAAGCCCGTCTGAAGGTGACGAGCGGCACGCTCAGGCTGTGTGTTCCCGACGATCGCCCGATCTTCCGCTCGGACGCCATCGACCGGCGGTTCCGGACGCTCGCGCAGGCGATGGGACTGAAAGCGAAAATCGGCTGAGTGCCGCCGCCGGCAGCGCGAACAGCGCTGCGAAAAACTGTAACGGAGGGCGGCTATACTGCGCTGTGGCGACCGGGGATGTGGTCGTGACAACCGGCCGGGGATCGAGACCGCCGGCGCAAATAAATTGGATAGGGAGACCTCAGAATGTCGTTTTCACCAAACCGGGCGCTCCGTCGCCCGCTGCTTGCCGGTGTGTCCGCCGTGGCGCTGGCGAGCCTCGTGTCCGTCACCGCCGCCGAAGCCGGCGAAATCGTCCGCTTCGCCCAGTTCAACGCGTCGATGAACCGCTTCAACTTCGGTGATCTGCGCTCCGACCTCGAGTCGGGCACCAACGCTCAGGCGCAGGTGATTGCCGAGATCGTCCAGCGGGTCGATCCGGACGTGCTGTTGATCAACGAGTTTGACTACGATCCGACGGGGCCGAGCCTGCCCGACCTGTTCGTCAACAATTATCTGAATGTGCCGCAGAACGTCTCCGGACAGGGGCCGACGGCGCCGGTGGACTATCCGTTCACGTTCTGGGCGCCGTCCAATACCGGCATCGATTCCGGGTTCGACCTGAACAACAACGGCGTCTTTGGCGAACCGGACGACGCCCTCGGGTTCGGGTTCTTCCCGGGCCAGTTCGGGATGGCGGTGTTCTCCAAGTACGAGATCGCCTTCGATCAGGTCCGTACCTTTCAGAACTTTTTGTGGCAGGACATGCCGGGTGCCCGTCTGCCCGTCGATCCGACCACCGGCGATCCGTGGTACTCGGACGAAGAACTCGACGTGCTTCCGCTCTCCTCGAAGAGCCACTGGGATATCCCGGTCCGGATTGGTGACGACCTCGTCCACTTCCTGACCAGCCACCCGACTCCGCCGGTGTTCGACGGACCGGAAGACCGCAACGGCCAGCGCAATGCCGACGAAATCCGCTTCTGGGCCGACTACATCAGCGGCGAAACCTACATGTGCGACGACGAGGGCGTGTGCGGCGGGCTCGCGGACAGCGCATCGTTCGTCATCGCCGGCGACCAGAACGCCGATCCGGTCGACGGCGATGCCGTCCCCGGCGCCATCGACCAGTTGCTCGACGATCCGCTGATCAACACCAGCGAGACCCCGAGCAGTGAGGGCGGACCGGACGCCGCTGCCCGGCAGGGCCTGGACAATGACAACCATGTGGGTGATCCGGCTTTCGACACCGCCGACTTCGGCGAGATGCCGTTCGGGCCCGGCAATCTCCGCGTTGATTACGTGCTGCCCTCCGTCGATCTTCCGATCGTCGGCTCGGGGATTTTTTGGCCGACGGCCGCGGACCCGCTGTTCGAGCCCCTGGTCGGCGACTTTCCGTTCCCGGGCTCCGACCACCGCCTCGTGTTTGTGGATGTCCTCGTCCCTGCGCCGGCGGCGCTGCCTTTGATGGGGCTGGGCCTGGCCGGTCTCGGCCTGCTTGCAGGCCGGCGGCGCTGACTGTTCAGCCGGCGACTGCCGGGTCGCTGCGGGCGGCCCGGCAATCACCGGAGCGCCTGATCGCGTGCTGGCCAAGATTCGCCGGCGCCGCTCCCGGCGGCAGCGCACCTCCACTCTGACCGCACCCGCGGTGGTCCCTCGCGCACCGCATCCGGCAGACCCGCCGGACAATCTCCGAAAGAAAGGCAGAACCCCGACCCCGATCGCGGGGCCCGCGACGGCCGGAGAACAGGCACTGTGGCGTCTGCATGGCTGCCATCGTATGGCGGAATGATGGTCGCTGTGGATTAAGCCTCCCTTATGGGGTACACTCATCCCGGTTTGTGCAAGAAAGCGGCCGTACAAAGGCGGCCAAAACACAAACGCACAATGTTGATTCGGGACTCAGTCAATCCTTCAGGGAGGCCGCGATGCGCTCGCTCTCAATCTCACCGTTGCTCGTTGGCACTGTTCTTGGCGGCGTGGGACTCGCCACGCCACTCTCCGCCGCGCTGATCACCGAGACCTTGACCGCCCAGTTCGAGGAGAGCCGGGGATTTCCGGCGCGGGCGGTCGACGGCGATTTCGCGCTGCCGTTCGGCAGCAATACCTCCGTGTCGCTCCGCGGCATTGCGGGTCTCGGCGCCTCGGAATGGTTGCTGCAGTCGCTGGACTTCACCTTCGAGAACAAACTGGCGAAGCCGGGCGCCTGGTCGCTGGCCGTCGATCCCGGCGGCGTCAAGCCGCGGAGCTTCGGCTTCCCGCGGCCGAACGCATCCTTCTCGGTCACGGCCGGGTTCGAGGGCGAGGTCGGATTACAACACGGCGGCGCCAGCGTCAGCCGGCAAGTGGATTTCCTGTTCGACCTTGACGGCAACAACACGCCGCTGCAGCCGCCCTACGAACTGGGGCAAACCCTCTCAGCGCGCGACGAGATCACGTCGCCGTTTCCGCTGGCTCTCGATCTGCCGGGGCAGCTCCTCGACCTGCGTGCAGCGCCGTCATTGGAGCTGCAGAATTCGCTGACCTTCGAAACCATTCAACTGGATGTGGAGATTATCGATCCGTCCGGCGCGGTTTATGATAGCGCCGAATTGAGCTTTGGGTCCGATGGCGCCGTTCTCGATACCGTCCTGCCAACGTCCGGCGACTGGTCGATCGCTGTGAGCAACATTGAAACCAGCTTTTTGAAAATAATCAACCTGGTATTTGGTCTCAAAGTCGAACTTGAAGTCGGCAGTCTGACCATTGACAAGAACTTTCCGCTGATTCCGTTTATTGAGACAGATCGCACCGGAAGTCTTCCGGGTACGTTCTACGATCTGGTGCAGGGCACGCTGTTCCCCCCTGGACCATTTTCTCTGGTCAATGGCCGCGAGACGCTGATCTTTCCGGTAGCGGTCGGCAACGGCGGGCCCGATCCGGCAGAGGCGCCGGCCGCGGCGACCCTCTGGCTGTTCCTGACCGGCCTCGCCACTCTGGCGTGGGTGGCCGTACCGGGACGGCCAACGCGAACGCCGACCGCCGGCTGAGCGATCACCGCGCGCCAGGCTTCCGCGACCCCCGCCAGCATCGCAGCGCCGGGACGGGTGGACTCCCGTCCCCGAGACCGTGCGCAACGGCCGCAACCGTTGCTTTCGCCGGCGCTGGCGGTCAGATGGCGAGCGGCTTGGCTTTCGCCAGGGTGTCAAACGCCATGAGATCGGCGAGCAGCGCCGGCATGTTCTTGAGCGGGATCATGTTGGGGCCGTCGCTGGGGGCCGCGTCCGGGTCCGGATGGGTTTCGATGAACACCGCGGCAACGCCGACTGCCACGGCTGCCCGGGCCAGCACCGGCGCGAACTCGCGCTGGCCGCCCGAGGCCGCGCCCTGGCCGCCCGGCTGCTGCACCGAATGGGTGGCATCGAACACCACCGGTGCCGAGCGCGCGAGGATCGGCAGCGCCCGCATGTCGGTGACCAGCGCGTTGTAGCCGAAGCTCACGCCGCGCTCGGTGACCAGCACCCGGTCATTCCCGGCGCCCTGCACCTTGGCGACGACGTTGGCCATGTCCCAGGGCGCCAGGAACTGGCCCTTCTTGACATTGACGGCCTTGCCGGTCTCCGCGGCGGCGATGAGGAGGTCGGTCTGGCGGCACAAGAAGGCGGGGATTTGCAGGACGTCGACGCCTTCGGCGACGGGGGCGACT
>CAYVUM010000023.1:0-37176 GCA_964454795.1 uncultured Rhodospirillaceae bacterium | reverse complement strand
CGATGTACTTCTTGGCGTTGTCCCAGGCGCCGCCGCCGGCCGTCATCGAGATGGCCACGAACAGGCCGGTGACGATCACTCCGAGCAGCATCGCGCCGAGCGATGCCAGAGCCGCCGCCTTGCCGGCAACGCCCCAGATCACCATGAACAGGGCAATCGGGCTCAGCACCGGCAGCATCGACGGGATGATCATCTCGCGGATCGCCGCCTTGGTCAGCATGTCGACGCAGCGTCCGTACTCGGGCTTGCCGCTCCCGTCCATGATCCCGGGGACTTCCTTGAACTGGCGGCGGACCTCGACGACCACGGCGCCGGCCGCCCGGCCGACTGCGGTCATGCCGAGGGCTCCGAACAGGAACGGTAGCAGGCCGCCGATGAACAGGCCGACGACGACATAGGGGTTGGCCAGCGAGAAATTGACATCGAGGCCGGCGAAAAACGGAAACATCTCCGGCTCGCTCTGGAAGAACTTGAGGTCCTGGGTGTAGGCTGCAAAGAGCACCAGAGCGCCGAGACCGGCGGAGCCGATGGCGTATCCCTTGGTGACTGCCTTGGTGGTGTTGCCGACGGCGTCGAGCGCGTCGGTGGTCTTGCGGACCGTTTCGTCCAGTTCGGCCATTTCAGCGATGCCTCCGGCATTGTCGGTAACCGGACCGTAAGCATCCAGGGCGACGACCATGCCGGCCAGCGCCAGCATGGCAGTAACTGCGATCGCGATACCGAACAGGCCCGCGATCATGTACGTGGCGATAATCGCAACGCAGATGATCAGCGCCGGGATCGCCGTCGCCTCCATGGAGATCGCCAGACCCTGGATGATGTTGGTGGCGTGGCCGGTCTCCGAGGACTTGGCGATGCTGCGGACCGGGCGGAAGCTGGTGCTGGTGTAGTATTCGGTCACCCAGATCACGAGGCCGGTGACGATCAGGCCGATCACCCCGCAGAAAAACAGTCCCCAGCCGTTAAAAGTCCGGCCGCCGGCGGTCATCTCGGTCCCGAGGCCAATGGTCACGGCGGTGATCGGGAGCAGCAGGATCGCTGAGAGCACGGCGGTGACACCGAAGCCCTTGTAAAGCGCCAGCATGATGTTCTGGGACGCGCCCAGCTTGACGAAGAAGGTCCCGGCGATCGAGGCGAGGATGCAAACGCCGCCAATCGCCAGCGGATAGATCATAACGCTGGCCATCAGCTCGGGATCGGCGTTGAAGAAGATCGAGCCGAGCACCATCGTCGCCACGACGGTGACGACATAGGTCTCGAACAGGTCTGCCGCCATGCCGGCGCAGTCGCCCACGTTGTCTCCGACGTTATCGGCGATCACCGCCGGATTCCGCGGATCGTCCTCCGGGATCCCGGCTTCGACCTTGCCGACCAGGTCGGCGCCAACGTCCGCACCCTTGGTGAAGATCCCGCCGCCCAGCCTCGCAAAGATCGAGATCAGCGATGCGCCGAAGCCGAGCGCGACCAGCGGATCGATCAGGCCACGACCCTCCGCCCCGATCAGCAGAAGAATGCCATAGTAGATAGAGACAGCGAGCAGGGCGAGGCCGGCGACCAGCATCCCGGTCACCGCACCGGCGCGGAACGCCACGCCCAGGCCCTCATCGAGGCCGCGACGGGCAGCATCGGCGGTGCGCACGTTGGCCCGGGTGGACACCTTCATGCCGATGAACCCGGCCGCACCCGAGAGAATCGCACCGATGAGAAACCCGATCGGGACGGTGATGCTCCACAGCGCGAGGCCGAGCACCACCGTGACCAGAACACCAACGATCGCGATGGTCGTATATTGCCGGTTGAGGTAGGCATCCGCGCCTTCCTGCACCGCACCGGAAATCTGCTGCATCCGTTCGGTGCCGGCGCTGACGCTCAGGACGCTGCGCGTTGCCCAGACGCCATAGGCGACGGCGAACAAGCCGCAGACGATCGCAAGAATATGCATGGCAACTGCCCCTTTTTTGTTTGCTCATTGCGGCGGGGCCGTTTGGCTGATCCCCTTCCCACCCCGGCACGCTTCCTCCCGCTCGTTGCGGAGCGGTTTAGAAACTCTGCCACGGCGTCACCGTTATGGCAACCTGCCTTCGTTGCAATGCAGCATTCCCGCCGCTCGCCCGCCGGATGAGCAATTTATCATTGCGCATCACCCTGCTTGCGGGATCACCGGATCAGAAATGCCGGTACCCCCCCTCGCCGACGTCCAGCCTCTGGCCGCCCGGTCCGATCACCTGCACCGGCACGCAGTCCGGCGGGCAGGCCGTGGCGGCGAAGTGGCCGATGATCCGAAGAGGCGTCCCTGCGCGCGCGCTCGCCGCCGCGATGACCTGCCGCCGCTCGGGCGGTACGGCAACGACCAGTTCATAATCATCGCCCCCGCTCAGCAGGGCCGGCCAGCCGGTGAGGCCGGCGTCCAGAACGGTTCGGGCGGCCGCCGAGAGGGGAACCGCGTCGCGCTCGATCACCGCGGTAAGCCCAGAGGCCCGGCAGATGTGCCCGAGGTCAGCAATCAGCCCGTCAGAGACATCGGCGGCCGCCGTGGCCACCCCGTTCAAGGCCTGTCCCAGGCGGCAGCGCGCCGCCGGCCGCCGGAACCGTTCGACCAGGAAATCTCCGACCCCCGACTGGAGGCCGGTCACGTGGCCCTGAAGCACGGCGAGGCCGAGGGCGGCGTCGCCGATCGTTCCGGACACACCCACCAGATCGCCGGGGCGGGCGCCCCCGCGGGTCAGCGCCGTCCCCGGCGCGATGCTCCCGAACACCGTGAGCGAGAGGCTGAGCGGACCCGGCGTCGCCACCGTATCGCCGCCGAGCAGTTCCACGGCGAGGGCCGCAGCCCCCGCCTGCAGGCCGGCAGCGAACCGGGCGAGCCAGGCATCCACCGCATCGTTCTGCCACGACCGCGGCAGGGCAACCACCAGCGTGTAGGCGAGTGGTGCCGCCGCCATCGCCGCCACATCGGAGAAGCCGACAGCAAGCAGGCGATGGGCGAGCACGTCGGCCGCCTCGCCGGGCAGGAAGTGCACACCTTCGACAATCGCATCGGTGCTGACCACCAGGTCGCGACCGGGCGGGGCGGTGAGGATTGCCGCGTCGTCGGTGAGGCCGAGTGCGCCGCCGCCGCGGGCAAGCGGGGCAAAGTGGCGGGCAATCAGCTCGAATTCGCCACGGATCACCGGATCGGCGGTCCCGTGCCGATCAGCCCGGACCGCTGCTGAGCGAGCCGCTGTCCGCCGCCGTTTCCTCGGGACGCAGCGTCCGGGCAAGGCGGTCCAGGACAGCGTTGACCAGGGAGACTTCCTTGCCCTCGAAGAACGCGTGGGCGACGTCCACGTACTCGTTGATGACCACCCGGACCGGGACGTCGGCGGCCGATTTCAGCTCCCAGGTCCCGGCCCGGAGGATCGCCCGGAGCAGCACCTCCAAGCGGTCAAGCGCCAGATCCACAGCGAGCACCGCGCGGATCAGCCCGTCGATCTCGGCCTGTTGCTCACTGGTGCCGCACACAAGCTGGCGGAGATAGTCCTCATCGGGCGGGGGCAGTGCTTCGGTCTCGCCATCCAGCCGCGCCCAGCGCTCGGTCAGGAACTCGCGCAGCACCGCATCGCCAGGCGCGCCGCTCACCTCCATCTCATACAGCGCCTGGACGCCGGCGAGGCGGGCGGTGCTGCGCCGGCCGCGGGCGGGACTGCGCCGGCCCCGGGTCACCGGTCGTTCCGGTCGTCGGGGTGGAGACCCAGCGAACGCTTGATCTCGATCATCCGCAGACAGGCCTCGGCGGCCTCACCACCCTTGTTCTTGCCATCGGGAGCGGCGCGGACCCGCGCCTGTTCGGCAGTTTCGCACGTGAGCAGGCCGAAGCCGAGCGGCAGCCCGCGCTCGACGGCGAGGTCCATCAGCGCCCGACCGGTCTCGCGGCAGATGATGTCGTAGTGCTCGGTTTCGCCGCGGATCACGCACCCGAGGGCGATGACTCCCGCATAGCGCCCGGCGTGGTCTTCGAGCCCGGCATCGTAGGCGAAAGCGACCGCCGCGGGCAGTTCGAACGCCCCGGATACGGCCAGCCGGTCAACCTCGTAACCGGCGGCCGTGACCGCGGCCATCGCCCCGGCGGCGAGATCGTCGGCGATCTCCGGATAAAAGCGTGCCTCGACGATCAGAATGCGGCGTTCGGCGATCATCCGCGCTCTCCCGGCCGCTCGATCGGAACCCGGCCGACGATGCTGAGGCCATATCCCTCCAGGCTGACGATGGTGCGGTTGGAATTGGACAGCAGCACCATGTCCTTCACGCCGAGGTCGAGGAGGATCTGGGCGCCGACCCCGTAATCGCGGAGATAGGGCACTTCTTCGCCGTTGCGGTCGAGCTTGGCGCGAACCCGGTCGGACAGCCGTGCCGGATGAGGCTCGCGGATCAGCACCACCACCCCGCGGCCCGCCCGGCCGATCTGCTGCATCGCTGCCTGCAGCTGTCCGGCCTGCCCGCTGGCATCGCCAAGCACATCCTCGAGCACGTTCATGGCGTGCATCCGCACCAGAACCGGGCCGTCGGCCTCCAGGTCCCCCTTCACGAGCGCAATGTGCTCCGCGTACGCGGTCCGGTTGACGTAGACCAGCATCCGGAAGGCGCCGCCGAAAATACTCTCGAAGCCGGTCTCGAGAATCCGTTCGATCAGCCGGTCGTGGCGGAGCCGGTGCGCGATCAGGTCGGCGATGGTGCCGATGCGCAGGCCGTGGCGGCGGGCGAAGGCGACCAGGTCAGGCAGGCGCGCCATGGTGCCATCGTCATTCATGATTTCGCAGATCACGCCGGAGGGGTTGAGACCGGCCAGCCGGGCCACGTCCACTGCCGCCTCGGTATGCCCGGCGCGGACCAGCACCCCGCCCTCGCGGGCCTCCAGCGGAAACACATGGCCGGGTGTGACCAGATCAGCCGCCCCCCTGGTCGGGTCGATCGCCACATGGATCGTGCGTGCCCGGTCGGAGGCGGAGATTCCCGTGGAGACACCTTCCCGCGCTTCGATCGAGACGGTGAAGGCGGTGGCGTGGCGGGAGGCATTGTTGCGCGCCATCGGCGGCAGTCCCAGTTCGCTGATGCGTTCCTGGGTGAGAGCAAGGCAGATCAGACCGCGCCCGTAGCGGGCCATGAAATTGATGCTATCGGGCGTCGCCAGCTGCGCCGGGATCACCAGATCGCCCTCGTTCTCCCGATCCTCATCGTCGACGAGGATGAACATCCGGCCGTTACGGGCGTCGGCGATGATGTCTTCGGCGGACGCCAGATCAGCCGATGACCACGCACCTGCCGGCCGGTCGTCGGCGTTGGCCGCAGGGTCAGGGGCGCGAGAGAAGTCGGGCGACATAGCGGGCAATAAGATCGATCTCCAGGTTGACGGTCGCTCCCGGGTGGAGGTGACCGAACCGGGTCACATCCCAGGTGTGAGGAATGATATTGACGCCAAACTGCCGGCTGTCGACGTCATTGACCGTCAGTGACACGCCGTCGACAGCAATCGACCCTTTCTCGGCCACGAACCCGGCGAGTTCCCCGGGCATTTCAATCGTCACCCGGTGAGAGTCGCCCTCGGGCACGATGCGGGCGACGGTGCCGATGCCATCCACATGGCCGGAGACCAGATGGCCGCCCAGCTCGTCACCCATTTTCAGCGAGCGCTCGAGATTGACCGTCATGCCCGGTCGCCAGCTTCCAAGGGTGGTCCGGGCCATCGTCTCGGCAGAGGCCATCACCGCAAACCAGTCCGCCCCGGTTTCGATGACGGTCAGGCATGCCCCTGAGCAGGCGATCGATGCCCCGATCGCGATCGTCGCCGGATCATAGCCGGTCGAGATCTCGATCCGCGTGTCGCCGGCGGGCGAAACCGCCCGCACCCTGCCCAGATCAGTGACAATCCCTGTGAACATGCGCCTTCGTTAGCCCGTCCGCGCGTAGGTTTCCAGGATATCCTCGCCCACCACCCGGCTGCCGACGCGGCGGAACCGGCGGGCGTCGGCGGCGCGACCGAAACCCAGCGGCGCGATCGCCGCGATGGCATCGCCGCCGAGCAGGCTCGGTGCCCGGAACCAGGCGATCCGGTCGATCAGGCCGGCCACGAGGAACGCGGCGGCGAGCTGCCCGCCGCTCTCGATTAACACCCGGTTGAACTTCAGGGCGCCGAGCGCGCCGGCGATTGCGGTCACCGCCGGGCGGCCGCCCGGGTCAGGGGGGACAACCAGGACCCGGACGCCGCTTTCCTCCAGCGCACGACGTCGTTCCGGGTCGGCGTTCGGCCCGGCGATCACCAGGGTCGGTCTCTCCCGGGCCGTGCGCACGAGCACGGCACCGGGGGGCAGTCGCAGGCGGCTGTCGGCGACGATGCGCACCGGTGAGCGATCGGCGAGCCCGGGCAGCCGGCAGGTCAGCGCCGGATCGTCGGCCAGCACCGTCCCGATGCCGACCAGCACCGCGTCGCTTTCCGCCCTGAGGCCGTGGCCGGCCGCCCGCGCCGCCTCGCCGGTGATCCAGCGGCCGTCGCCGCCGGCCGCGGCGATCCGGCCGTCCAGGGTTGTCGCTGTCTTCCAGGTGAACAGGGGCCGTCCCTGCCGGATGCGGCAGAAGAATCCCGCGTTGACCTCGGCCGCCCGTGCCTCGGCAATCCCGGTGACCACCTCGATACCGGCGTCCGCGAGCCGCGCAAGGCCGCGGCCGCTGACCCGCGGATCGGGATCGCTGACTGCGACGACAACCCGCCGCACGCCGGCGGCGACGACCGCATCGGCGCAGGGCGGGGTCTGCCCGTGGTGGCTGCAGGGCTCCAGGCTCACGTAGAGGGTGGCGCCGCGGGCGGCCGCACCGGCGCGGCGCAGTGCTTCGGTCTCGGCATGGGGACGGCCGCCGGGGGCCGTCCAGCCCCGCCCGACCGGGCAGCCATCGCGCACCACCACGGCGCCGACGGCGGGGTTTTCGGCGGTGCGGCCGAGGCTGCGGCGGGCAAGGCCGATGGCGGTGGCCATCCAGGCGTCGTCCTCCGCACGCCGTCCGCCAGGGGGGCGCCCGCCAGCCCTCGCCGGGCCGGGAACAGGCGATACCGCGTCGCCGTCAGCGATCACCGATGCTCTCGACGAAGTCCTCGAAGTCCTTGGCTTCTCGGAAGTTCCGGTAAACCGAGGCGTAGCGGACGTAGGCCACCTGGTCGAGCTGGGCCAACTGGTCCATGGCCATCTCGCCGATCACCTTGGAGGGGATCTCCGCCTCTCCGAACGTCTCCAGCCGCCGCTGGATGCTGTTGACCACCCGGTCGAGCCGCTCCCCCTCCACCGGCCGCTTGCGCAATGCGATGGCCAGCGAGCGGTATAGCTTGTCGCGGTCAAACGGGACCTTCGAGCCGTCTTTTTTAATCACTGTCAGTTCGCGCAGGTGAACCCGCTCGAACGTCGTCCACCGCGCCCCGCACTGGGGACAGAAGCGCCGGCGGCGGATCGCCGCGTGATCCTCGGTCGGCCGGGAATCCTTCACCTGGGTATCGTCATGTCCGCAGAACGGACAGCGCATTACAGCTTCTCCTCAAACCCTCTCGATCGCCGTCCGGGCCGCGGCCAGCGGGACCTGCTCAGGCGTCAGGATAAACCGGAAATTGCCGGCACAGGGCAACGACGTCAGCCGCGACCCGGGCTTCCGCCGCTGAATTGTCGTCCGGGCTGGCCGACAGGCCGTCGAGGACATCGGCAATCAGCTCACCGATTCGCCGGAACTCGGCGGGACCGAAGCCGCGCGTGGTGCCCGCCGGGCTGCCGAGGCGGATGCCCGAGGTGACCGCCGGCTTCTCCGGGTCGAAGGGGATGCCGTTCTTGTTGCAGGTAAGATGGGCACGGCCAAGGCTCACCTCCGCCGCCTTGCCGGTCACCGATTTCGGCCGGAGATCGACGAGCAGCAGATGGGTATCGGTCCCGCCGGCAACGATGTTGAGTCCGCGCTCGGCGAGCACGGCGGCGAGCACCCGGGCGTTTTCGATCACGGTGCGCGCATAGGTCTTGAATTCGGGGCGAAGCGCCTCGCCGAACGCCACCGCCTTGGCAGCGATCACGTGCATCAGCGGCCCGCCCTGAAGGCCGGGGAAGATCGCGGAATTCATCTTCTTCGCGAGCTCGGGATCGTTGTTCTGGATCATTCCGCCACGGGGCCCGGGGAGCGTCTTGTGGGGCGTCGGCGTCACCACGTGGGCGTGGGGAAACGGGCTCGGATGGACACCGGCGGCGACCAGCCCGGAGAAATGCGCCATGTCCACCAGCAACCAGGCGCCGACGGCATCGGCGATCGCCCGGAAGCGGGCGAAATCGATGATCCGCGGATAGGCCGCCCCGCCGGCGATGATCAGTTTCGGCCGGTGCTCATGGGCAAGCCGCTCCACCTCCTCGAAGTCGATCAGCGCGTCCTGTCGGCGGACGCCGTACTGGACGGCCTTGAACCACTTGCCTGACTGGGCGGGCGGAGCGCCGTGGGTGAGATGGCCGCCGGCGGCGAGCGACATGCCCATCAGACAGTCGCCAGGTTGCAGCAGCGCCAGATACACCGCGCCATTTGCCTGGGCACCGGAGTGGGGCTGGACATTGGCGAACTCGCAACCGAAGAGGGCCTTGGCACGGGCGATCGCGAGCTCTTCGGCCACGTCCACGTATTCACAGCCACCGTAGTAGCGCCGGCCCGGATAGCCTTCAGCGTACTTATTGGTCATCACCGAGCCCTGGGCCTCGAGGACGGCGCGGGAGACAATGTTCTCCGAGGCGATCAGTTCGATGTGCTCGCGCAGCCGACCAAGTTCGCTGCGGACGGCCGCATGGAGATCGGGATCGGCGGTTGCCAGATCCTCGGTGAAAAAGCCGTTCGGGGTGGTCTGTGGAGCGTTCGCAGAGGTTACGGACATGGCGTATCGTCTCTCCTGATCCTTCTCGCATCGATCCGGTACAAGCCCGGCGGTGGCGGGTCGCGGGACCGGCTCCGCGCGCGGGTCGTTGTCTCCGGGCGATTGCGTCCAATCCTGGTACGGTGGTTACGGTGTCCCGGTCTCGGGCACAAGCAGCGGCGGTCGGCAAAGCTTGTCGACCCGGCGAGCGTGACGGCCGCCATCAAATCCGGTGGACAGGAAGACGCGCAGGCAGTCGCGGGCGATATCCTCTCCGATCATCCGTCCGCCGAAACAGATGACATTCGCATCGTTGTGGGCGCGTGCCATCCGGGCGCCGTAGGCATCATGGACCAGGGCAGCCCGGATTTCCGGGAACCGATTGGCAGCAATACTGATGCCGATCCCGCTGCCGCAGATCAGCACGCCCTGGCTTGCCGGTCCCTCGCGCAAGGCCCGGGCGACCGCAAAGCCGAAGTCAGGGTAATCGACCGGACCGGTCCCGTCCGTGCCGAGATCGATCACCTTGCAATCGAGGGCGTGCAATTCATCTTTCAGCGCCAGCTTCAGGGGGTAGCCGGCGTGATCGCTGGCGATGGCAATTGCAAGTTCAGCCATGGTCACCTTAGGGAAATCCGTTTGGCCAGGTTCAGACCGGACACCAGACCTGCTTGGAACCGGCCACGTCCACCGGGGACAAAGGCAACGCCGCTTCGGGCGCCCGGTATCACGAACGCCAACGCGTCACCACAGGCCTCGCCATGCGCCCGGCTCTGCACCTATATATCGCATTAAGGGATAGATTCGCCACTCTCCATTCCGACGCAGCGATCCTGCTGTCTGTGGATGCAGCGACGGATGGTGGTTCGTGGACCCGGCATGTGCCACAAAGGCCTGAAATACACGCGGTTTTTGAAGTTCCGGGTATGTTCACCCGGGTTACGAGGGTTTCGCCTTAATCGTAAAGCAAAAGCCGTCAGCTGCCGGGTCGACTGAACGTGGCACCCGGTCCCTCCGATGGAGCCCAAAAAAGGCCGCTGCCAATGGCATATCGGCAGTCGGAACCAATATTCAATGTTTGCAATTGACAACGAGCGGCTAGTCCGTGTTACACCCTTAATCATCCCTCCCAACTTCAACAAGGTAGAGTGCTCATGACCGAGGACGTCAACGACAAAGCCTCCCGCGAAGAGGTGTTGCGGATGGCGGTCGACGTTGTCGCCGCCTATCTCAGTAACAACCAAGTCGCTTCCGCGCAGATACCGGACGTGATCAACAGCGTGTTCCAATCGCTGAACGAGCTGGATGTCGCCCCGGTGGAGGCAAAAGCCGAACCGCAGCGGCCGGCCGTACCGGTTCGGAAGTCGGTTACACCCGACTATATTGTTTGCCTGGAGGACGGCAAAAAGCTCAAGATGCTCAAGCGGCACCTCCAGACGACCTACAACATGTCGCCCGAGGAATACCGGGCGAAATGGGGCCTTCCGGCGGATTACCCAATGGTGGCACCCAATTACGCGAAACAGCGGTCGGAATTCGCCAAGCGAATCGGCCTTGGCCGTAAGCCCGGTGAGGGGCGGACCAGTGCCCGTGCCCGCCGCTGACCGGCAGTGTTTGTTCAATGAGCCGCGGAGAATCGGCCGAGGGGGGAGCACATTCGCGTGAGTCGCGAAGAGTGACTGGTCAAGCCCGCGACGTTGAAATCCAAACAAAAAAAGCGGCCCGGGATCATCTCCCGGGCCGTCGCCGCTTTCGGACCGCCGCAGACTCCGGCGTTTATTCGACGTAGTCGTAGCTGCCGTCGCTCCATCGGTAGAAGACGTAGCCGGGAGCCGTCACATCGCCTTTCTGGTCGAAGCCGATCGGGCCGAGGACGGTGGAAAATTCGCCCTCTTTCAGCTGGTCGGCAACCTTTTGCGGATCGGTGGAGCCGACCTCTTCAACGGCCTGGGCCCACGCCTGGATCGCACCGTAGGTATAGAGAACATAACCCTCCGGCTCGATACCCTTCTCACGGAATTTTTCCACGATCGGAGCGGCGACCGGGTTTTTCCGGGGATCGGGGCTGAAGGTCATCATCGTGCCTTCGCCAAGCTCGCCCGTGATACTCCAATATTCATCGGTCACCAGAGCGTCACCGGAGACCAGGATGGTGTCCATGCCCTGATCACGCATCTGCCGGACGAGCAGGCCAGCCTCGGTGTGATAGCCACCGTAATAAAGGATGTCAACGGCGTTGACCTTCAATTTGGAGACCATCGCCGAATAGTCTTTTTCGCCCGGTGTGATCGTATCGTACAGGACCTCTTCCTTGCCGGCGGCGTTCAGAGCCTTTTTGGTTTCATCGGCAAGGCCCTTGGAATAGGCCTGTTTGTCGTGGACGATGGCGATATTGGCGTCCGGATATCCGGCCGCCAGAAATGCGCCGGCCACCGCGCCCTGCTGATCGTCGCGGCCGCAGGTGCGGAAGACGTTCCACTTGCCTGCCTCAGTGAGTTGCGGGTTCGTCGAGGCCGGGGAGATTTGCAGGATGCCTTCTTCATTATAGACATCCGAGGCCGGGATCGACGAGCCGGAACAGAAATGTCCGGCAACGAAAACCACGTCCTCGCCGACGAACTGGTTCGCCACGGCGACCGCCTGCTTCGGATCGCAGACGTCATCGCCGATCTCCAGAACGAGCTGGCGACCGAGCACGCCGCCTGCGGCATTGATGTCTTCCACAGCCTGTTCGGCTCCGGCCTTCATCTGGGCACCGAACACCGCATAGGGGCCGGTCATCGGACCGGCGGTCGCAATGACGATGTCTTCGGCCCGGGCCTGGCCGGGTCCCATCAGCGTACCGGCGAGAACCAGCGCCAATGCGGCAACAAACGACTTCAAGGATGCCATCCGGGTCTACCTCCCTCTGGTGAGACGGATTAAGAACATCGACGGACTCGCTGACCAAGGTTAAACACCGCCTGCCGCCAGTCGACTGCGCAGACCGCATGTCGGGAACCCCACTCGGAGCCCCCTTGGCAACACCGCGCCCGTCGAACGCGCGGTGTTTGTCCTACCCCCCGTGCTTGTCGCGCCAGCCGAATAAGCCGATGCGGTCATAGAGCCAGGGATATTGACTGACCATTCTCCGGGACCGGGTGACGTAGAAAGCAAATAAGCCGATGAGATTGAGGACAATCACGTCGATCAGATAACCGCTCAGCGAAAACAACTCGCCATCATAGAGCGCGAAGACCAGGAAACGCGACGCGAACCCGAGCAGGACGCAATAGAACACGGCTTTCCACACCGATTTCCAGCCATTGGCTATCGCCTGCCCGGTCATAAAGGCGCAGAAACCCATGATGATAATGACAACACCGATATAGACGGCGACCGAGGTTCCCAACAAGGCTTCCATGGCAGCAGTCCGACGCCTCCGGTTCCTTTTGCGCCCGCCGCCGGGCTCAGTGACCACCTTCCAGGTAGGCGGCGCGAACCTCAGGGTTGGCGAGCAGTCCGGCGCCGGTGCCGCTGAGGGTGATTTCGCCGTTGACCATGACGTAGCCGCGGTCGGCAAGGCGCAGGGCGTGAAAGGCATTCTGTTCGACCAGAAAGACCGTCACCTTCTGCTCGCTGTTGATCTCGCGGATCACCCGGAAGATCTGCTTGACCACCATCGGGGCGAGCCCCAGCGAGGGTTCGTCGAGGAGCAGCAGCCGCGGGCGGCTCATCAGCGCACGAGCGATCGACAGCATCTGCTGCTCACCGCCGGAGAGCGTTCCGCCCCGCTGATCCTGACGCTCTTCGAGGATCGGAAACAACGTAAACACCCGGCGCAGATCGGCTTCGAAATACTGCGGATCGGCGGTCGTCGCGCCCATCTGCAAATTCTCCATGACCGACATCCGCGGGAAAATCCGCCGCCCCTCCGGTGCCTGGGCGATGCCGAGACCGATGATGTCGTGGGTCGGCAGCCGGGTGATATCCTCGTCCTCGAAAATGATCCGCCCGCGCCTCGCCCGGGGAATGCCGCAGATGGTCATCAGAAGGGTGGATTTTCCGGCGCCGTTGGCCCCGATCAGGGTGACAATCTCGCCGGCTTCGATGGCCACATCCACCCCTTTGAGGGCGGCGATGTTGCCGTAATAGGTGTGGACCCCCTCGACCCGCAGCATCGCCCCGGCTCTATCCCCTCTGTGCATCGCGGATCAGGTCTTCGGCCACCTCCGGCGGCAGCGCCTCGTCCTCCGCCTCGCCGAGGTAGGCGCGAATCACGTCCGCGTCGTTGCGAACCTGCTCGGGCAGGCCGTCGGCAATCTTCCGCCCGTAATCGAGGACAACGATGTGGTCCGAGATGCCCATGACCACGCTCATGTCGTGCTCGATCAACAGAACGCCGATCCCGTGGTCATCGCGAATGAACCGCAGCAGCGCCTGTAAATCGTCGGATTCGCGCGGATTGAGGCCGGCCGCCGGCTCGTCGAGGCAGAGCAGCACCGGCTCGGTGCACATCGCCCGGGCAATCTCCAGGCGGCGCTGATCGCCGTAAGGCAGGCTTTCGGCGTCGTGATCGGCGCGGTGGATCAGCCCGACCCGGTCCAGCCAGTACCGGCACAAATCCACCGCCTGCTTCTCGGCACGGCGATAGCGATCCAGGCCGAGAAGGCCCCAGATCGTGTAGCCGGATGCCCGCATCAGCTTGGTGTGCTGGGCGATGATCAGGTTCTCGAGCACCGACATCCGCGGGAACAGCCGGATGTTCTGGAAGGTGCGGGCGACCCCGGCGAGCCGGGGAATGTCATGGCCCTCCATCCGTTCGAGCAGGAATGCGCCGTTTTCGGGATGTTGGAGGGTGAGCCGCCCCACGGTCGGCTTGTAGAAGCCGGTGAGGCAATTGAAGACCGTGGTCTTGCCGGCCCCATTGGGACCGATGATCGCGGTGATCTCGCGGTTGGCCGCCTCGAACGAGACGTCGTCGATGGCGATCAGGCCGCCGAAGCGCATGGTCAGATGCTCGACGGTGAGCAGCACCGCGGTCATTCTGCCACTCCGCCGACCGGTTCGGGCCGGGCCGCCTGGCGGCCGCGCAGCCGGGCAAGCCAACCGCCGCCCCCATCGCGATCCTCAAGCCGCAGCGTCGGCTCCCGGTAGGCCAGCAGCCCCTGGGGCCGGTAGCGCATGATCAGCACCATCGCCGCCCCGAACACCAGCATCCGGTATTCCTGCAGGTCACGGAAGAATTCCGGAATCCCGATCACGAGCAGGGCGGCGAGAACCACGCCCAGCTGGCTGCCCCGGCCGCCGAGCACGACGATCATCAGAATCACCGCGGATTCGATGAAGGTGAAGCTCTCCGGGCTGATAAACCCCTGGCGGGTGGCGAAGAAGGCGCCGGCGAAACCGCCGAACATCGCTCCGAGCGAAAACGCTGTCAGCTTGGTGTTGCGCGGATTGATGCCAAGCGACCGGCTGGCGATTTCGTCCTCGCGGAGCGCTTCCCAGGCCCGCCCCACCGGCAGCTTGCGGATCCGCAACGTGAACGCGTTGGTCAGCAACGCTAGCACAAGGATCAGATAATAAAGGAAGATGATCCGGTGGAGCGAGGAGTACTCGAGGCCGAAGTACTCGTGAAAGGCCGCACCGCCCTCGGGCGCATAGCGGCTGAATTCGAGCAGGCCGAAAAAGCTCGGCCTTGGGATTCCCGAGACACCGTCGGGGCCATTGGTCAGGCTGTACCAGTTGATCAGGATGATGCGGATCATCTCCCCGAAGCCGAGGGTGACGATTGCCAGATAGTCGCCGCGCAGGCGCAGAACCGGAAATCCGAGGATGATCCCGAACATCGCCGCAAAAGCCCCTGCGATCGGCAGGCACTCCCAGAACCCCATGCCGAAATGCAAGGCCAGCAACGCGTAGCTGTAGGCGCCGACCGCGTAGAACGCCACGTAGCCGAGGTCGAGCAGACCGGCGAGGCCAACAACGATATTCAGGCCCCAGCCAAGCATGATGTACATCACCACCAGGATCGCCACGTCGAGAATGTAGCGGTCCGCAAACGGGAGGAAGGGCAGGATCATTCCGAAAGCGATGGCGATCGGAGCGACATAGGTGGTGATCCGGCCGACCGCAGCCCCGGCGTCAACGTTGCCCCCCGGCCCACCCCAGCGGGCGCGGGCGGCGGTCCACAGGCGCCGGCCGATCCGCGGCAACAACCAGGCAAATACGGGAAAGGCGGCGGCGAACAGGATCGCCCAGCCCACCCGGAAATAGACCGCGAGGCCGCCGTACTCGGTCTCGGTGGTGATGCCGATGATCGGGCCGCTCAGCAGGATGCCGACCACGGACCACATGATCAGGTCGCGCACGTCCCGGCCACGCCGCGTCCAGATGGCGTTACCCGAGCCTGCGCCTGCGCCCGCGTCCGGTGCCGGTCCGGTTGGCCGGTTCACAGATGTCAGACCTTTTCAATTTCGGGCTTGCCGAGCAGCCCGGTCGGCCGGAAGATCAGCACCAGCACGAGAATCGTGAACGCCGCCACATCTTTATACTCGATCGTGAAATAGGCGGACCAGAACACCTCGATCAGGCCGATCAGCAATCCGCCGAGCACGGCCCCGGGCACGGAGCCGATCCCGCCGAGCACGGCGGCGGTGAACGCCTTAATCCCGGCGAGGAAGCCGATGTAGAAGTCGATCACGCCGTAGTAGAGGGTCACCATCATTCCGGCGACGGAGGCGAGCGCCGCCCCGATGACGAACGCCGCGGAGATGGTCCGATCGACATTGATGCCGATCAGCGCGGCCATGGTCCGGTCCTGCTCACAGGCCCGCTGTGCGCGGCCGAGCGGCGTTTTGGCGATCATGTAGGAAAAGATCGTGAGCAAGACGATCGTCAGCAGCACGATCACCACCTGCATATAACTGAGCCGGACGGGAAAAGTGGGATCATCCATGATGATGAAGCCGCCGGTGACCATCGGCGGCAGCGGCTTCGGGCTCGCCCCCTGGGTGAGTTGCACAAAGTTCTGCAGGAAGATCGACGCGCCGATCGCCGCGATCAGCGCCGCCAGCCGCGGCGAACCGCGGAGGGGACGGTAGGCGACCCGTTCGAGAGTCCAGCCGTAGACCGAGGTGAACACCATCGCGACGATCAGGACGATCATCACCGCCAGCGGCAGCCAGGTGATCCCAACAAGACCGAGGATGAGAAAGGTGGTCAGGGAGACGAAGGCACCGATCATGTAGATTTCGCCATGGGCGAAATTGATCATCCCGATGATGCCGTACACCATCGTGTAGCCGATGGCGATCAACCCGTAGATCGCGCCAAGGGTCACGCCATTGATCAACTGCTGAACGAAATATTCCATTCGATCCGGCTCGGCCCCGTCATGCTCGTTCCCTTCGTGGGTTTTCCCCGGGGAGCGTGTCTTTCATCTTCGCGTCGCGACCGCGCGCAGCCGGCCCGCACTGACCGTTCTGCTGCGCCGCCGGCTGCAGACGATCACACCGTTGAACCGGGCCCACTGTCCGGACCGGCGCGACACCAGACCCTAACGCACCGCCGGAACGCGCCACCGCGACAGACGACGCCCCGGTTCCGGGCCCGACCCGAGCCGAACGTTTATTGTTTGCGAGCCCGTCACGGAAGCGTCATTTCAGCCGCCAACTGACAACCAGCGCCGCCGCGCTGTCAAGCGAATTTACCGGCGCTGCGTGGCCGAAACCGCTGCAGTGCAACGCTTTGGGGTGTTTGTAGCCCAATCCGGTCGCAAGCGAAAATTCACCGCGGTGCGGAGGGATCCGAGCGGGCGATCCGGCGGGCGAGCTTGCGGGCGGCGATCCGCTTCAGCGCCTCGGTTCCCTGCCCCGCCGGACCGCAGATCACCACCTCCACATTGGTCCGCGGATCGATCGCCGCGACCCGGAGCGCACCGCCGATCGCCCTGATCTCGTACAGCACCTCGCCAATCCACCCGCCCGGATCGCCGGTCATCGCCGTCATCGCACCCTGCCCCGCCGCCACCGCTGAAGGCCGTTGCCGAGGGTTGTCGCGCCCCCCGATTGACGATCCGTTGACGGCCCGCAGGCGCGTCCCGGGCAGGGGTGCGAGCGGGCCGCCGCCGGCCGCCGGCGACCTCCAAAGCGCGCCGATCACAACTCCGAGACTGCCGCCCGATTAAGACGCATTTGTCTCTCGCCCGGACCTCCTGCGGATGTAAATCGTCGATCATCGATCACGACCTTGATCGAAGTCAAACGCGGGACGCGGAAGGAGAGAATCTGTCGGGACCTGCCACTAACACGCGCATTCGCTGCTTGAAACGCTTCAACAGCCGGGATGAGCAAAATTCCGCGCCCGCCGGCATTTTGAGGTGGATCCATGCCAGCGTTCGGGTGTTAACGGATCGCGTGGGCAATTCGCGCGGGTTTCGTTCGTAATTGTGGAACGCTCATGAACGCCAGCGGGAGAAAACATGCCCTGGCGTTCACCTGATGGAGGAGGTACGAAACGATGTCGATCAGCATCACCTGCCGGACAGTGGTCCTTACGGCCGCCGCCGGCATGTTCACGGTCGCGGCGACCGGCGCCAGTGCCGCGCAAATTTTCCAGGCCACCCTCAACAGTGCTCAGGAAGTCTCTCCGGCGGGAGTAACAAACTCCCCGCTGGTCGGCTCCGCGACCCTGGAGCTGCTGGACCTTGGCGGCGGCGACTTCTCGCTCGCCTATGAGATCTTCCTGCCGGCCGGTTTCGACTATCAGTTCCTGGCCGCCGGAACCCCGTTCGATCAGATCCCGGATACGGCCGATGACCTGGCGGTCACCCGGCTGCACATTCACAACGCAGCCCGGGGCGTCAACGGCCCGGTCGTCTACGGGATTTACAACCCGGATCAGGACTTCAATGACACCGTCGACATTATCTTGAATGTTGACGGCAGCGCCACCGTGACCGGCTCATGGGACCCCACTGACGGCAACCCGGTCGGAAACGTCAATACCTTTGCTGCTGAGTTGCTGGCGGCTGAGCCCGGTGAAGACGTCGATCTGTACTTCAATCTGCACTCGGTCGCCGATCCGGCCGGCGTTATTCGCGGCCAGATTCAGGCGGTGCCGGCCCCGCTCGCGCTTGTCCTGTTCGGTTTCGGGGCCGCCGCTCTGGCGATGACGGCCGCCCGCAAGGCCGCCTGAACCAGGCCTCTGTTAGCCATCCCATCGGCAACGGCGGTCCTTCGCGGACCGCCGTTCTTTCATCGTCGAGAGCTGGAAGCACGGGGCCCGCCAGACGCGGCGCTGGCCTGCCGGCCGATTGGTGACGCATGCATGCCCGGCGCGGGCAAATTTTCCGGTCCGGACGGCGATGAAACCGCCGCACTCGCGTGTTATCGTTGCGAACGGGGTGTGACCGTCTCGATCCCCGAGGGCTCGTCGCACGCGGCTTTCCGAGCGGGGCGGATAAGCACTCTTAATACCCATATGAGGAGTGACGCTGATGACGGACGTTTCGATGTTGCGCACCGCTGCGCTCGCCTGTTTTCTTGGTTTCGGACTTGCCGGTACGGCGCAGGCGGTTCCTGTTTCCCTTGCGGGCATTGAGGATGAAGAGTTCTTCACGATCTTCAACGATACCGGCAGCAACGCGGTCGCCGGCCAGCCCTATACACCTTCTTCGGCGGAAAATCTGATCGCGGATATTGCCGATTTCGGCGATGTCGGACGCGTCGCCTTCATCAATAGCCCGCCCTATTACCTGGTGAATCCGAACGCCTGGGCGTTTGCGGGCGCTGATACTGCTTTTATCAACTTTGACACGGGAATCCAGTCCGTCTCCATCGCCGCCCGTGTCACCGCTGAAGGCGACACGCCGGGCCCCAACGGCTTGTTCCCCTACCCGGGCGTCAACAACGGCGGGACTGGCGATCCGTTCGTCGACGGCGAGGGCACCGTCTGGGCCCTCGACATCGACGGCAACCGGATTGGCGTCGCCCCGATTGAGTCCGCCCCCCTCCAGGGGACCGGCACTCTTGCCGAAGAGATCAACTTCACTGCCGCGGATCTGGGCGAATTGATCTACGGTCTCGAATTCGAACAGTCCGTCGATGACGTTCAGGCCGGCCTTTTCCTGGGCGGCCTGGGGATCACGGCGGCACCGGAGCCGCACGCGCTCGCCCTCTTGACGGTCGCGGGCCTTGCCCTCGTTGCCGTCCGCCGCCGCCGGGCGCCGGGCAGCGGCAGCGAAACCGCAACGGCCTGAAGTCAAAGTCCTGCGCTTCGAACTCGACTCACTTCGATCCCCTCGCGCTTCGCTGCGGCTTGGTCGTCCGGTCACAGCGCTGGGCGGGGGGATCTCCCCCGCACGCGGCGACTGAAGCGATGATGCGGGGAAACTGGCTGTGTATGCCGGCTTGCAACCCGTTTCCGTGCCGCCGGATCCCGGCCCGGTCTCCGTTGAGTGTGATGTCGGTTCCGCGATCCCCAATTTCCCTTATTATAGTGGGTCTGTGCGTCCTCTCTGTCATGCGGCTATGTCATTCGCTCGCTGCCGCTTCCCCATGCAGGTCTGATTTCGATCCCTCCCAAAACATCGTTCTGAGCGCATGACGCCCTACCGCCTCGACCGGATCCGCACCGATCTGCCAGCCCTCCTGCCGCGCCTGTGGCGGTTTGCGCTGGTCTTGAGCGGCAGCCGGCAGGTGGCCGAGGACCTGGTTCAGGCGACCTGCGTGCGGGCGCTTGAACGCGCGCACCAGTTTCAGCCGGGGACTCACCTGGATCGCTGGACCTTTTCAATCATGGCGTCGATCTGGCGCAATCAGCGGCGTTCGGAGGCGGTTCGCCAGGGCGCCGGGCACGTTAACGCCGAGGAGGTGCTCACGTTTGATCTTCAGCCGGGTATTGAGGCCTCGATTCTGACCCGACAGGTGTTAACCGCCATAGGAACTCTACCGGAAGCACAGAGAACGGCCCTGCTGCTCGTATATGGCGAAGGCTGGTCCTACAAAGAGGCCGCGAACGCGTTGAACATTCCGCTCGGGACGCTGATGAGCCGGCTGGCCGCCGGCAAGCAGGCGCTGGCATTTCTGCATCCGGACGCTGCCCAACCGAGCGGTCGCCCGGGGAGTGCCGGTTGATGGCTTCGAGGCGGTTTAGCGACGCCGATCTGCGCGCCTATCTCGATGGCACCGCGCCACCGGCTCTGCGCACGGCCGTTGATAAGGCGCTCGAGTCCGACGACACCCTGCTCGCCCGCCTGGCGGCGCTCGACCGCTTTGGCGAGGTGGTTGGACCGGCGTTTGAAGCGGTCGCCGCACGCGCGCCGACCGGTGACCTGTTGCGCGTCTATGCGCGCGCCGTCACGGCAACCGACCGGTCCGCCCGCGACACCAGGGCGGCGCCGCGGCCACGGCGATGGGTGGTGCCCACCGCCTTTGCCACCGGTCTGGCGGCCAGCTTCCTGCTCGGTATGGTGGTCGCGTCCGGCCCGATCCGGCCATACCTCGACACCCTTGCGGGCCGTGTTCCCGCCGACGAGGCGGTGGTGATGGTGCCGCCGCCCGAGCCGCCGGCCCCGACCTGGCTCGATGCCGTCGCAGACTATGCCCGGCTGTTCTCCGCCGCGACCCTGGCCAGCGTCCCACTCCATCCGACGACCCGCCTCGAGCAACTTGCCGTGCTCAGCGAGCAGGTGGCCATGGACCTGAGGCCGGTGGCAACCGGACTGCCGGGCCTGGAGATGGCCCGCGCCGAACTCCTCGACCTGGGCGGCAAGCCGCTCGGCCAGGTCGCCTATCTGAGCGAGACCGGCAAGCCGGTTCTGCTCTGCGTCCTGTACCGCCGGGCGCTCAACCCCGATATCGGCGAGCCCGAGTTCACGACCAGCGAGCGGCGGGGGCTGAACATCGTCAGCTGGTCAGCCCCGCGCCATGGCCTGCTTGTGATCGGTGATGTTCCGGCCGAGGAGTTGCAGACCATCGCCAACGTGGTGGCCGACCGGCTCGGCTGAGCCGCGCCGGTTCCGGGCGCCTTTCCGTTACATGCTGCGACGGTACTTGCCGCCGACCTCGAACAGCGCCGCGGTGATCTGCCCCAGGGACAGCACCCGGACCGCGTCCATCAGAACCCCGAAGATGTTCTCACCGGCGACCGCCGCGGCCTTCAGGCGCTCGGTCATCGCCGGGGCGGCCTCGGCGTTGCGGGTTTGGAAATCGCGCAGCCGGGCGATCTGGCTTTGCTTTTCCTGCTCGGTCGAGCGGGCCAGTTCCGGGATCGGCATCTGCACGCCCTCGGGGTTGAGGAAGGTGTTGACGCCGATGATCGGATAGCTGCCGTCGTGCTTCTTGCGCTCATAATAGAGCGATTCGTCCTGGATCTTGCCGCGCTGGTAGCCGGTTTCCATCGCCCCGAGCACCCCGCCCCGTTCGGCGATCCGCTCGAACTCCTTCAGCACCGCCTCTTCCACCAAGTCGGTCAGCTCCTCGATGATGAACGATCCCTGGTTGATGTTCTCGTTCTTCGCCATCCCCCACTCGCGATTGATGATCATCTGGATCGCCAGCGCGCGGCGGACGCTGTCCTCGGTGGGGGTGGTGATGGCTTCGTCGTAGGCGTTGGTGTGGAGGGAGTTGGTGTTGTCGTAGGTGGCGATCAGCGCCTGCAGGGTCGTGCGGATGTCGTTGAAGTCGTACTCCTGGGCGTGCAGCGAGCGCCCGGACGTCTGGGTGTGGTACTTGAGCTTCTGCGAGCGTTCGCCGGCGCCGTACTTGAAGCGCAGCGCCGTCGACCAGATTCGCCGCGCCACCCGGCCCATCACCGCATATTCCGGCTCCATGCCGGCGGAGAAGAAGAACGACAGGTTGGGCGCAAAATCATCGATGTGCATGCCCCGCGCCAGATAGGCCTCCACGTACGTGAAGCCGTTGGCGAGCGTGAAGGCAAGCTGGCTGATCGGGTTCGCCCCCGCCTCGGCGAGCAGCGCGCCGGAGATCGACACCGAATAGAAATTACGCACATGATGATGGACGAAGTATTCCTGAATGTCGGCCATCATCTTCAGGGCGAATTCCGTCGAGAAGATGCAGGTGTTCTGCCCCTGATCTTCCTTCAGGATGTCGGCCTGAACGGTACCGCGAACATTCTGCAGCACCCAGCCGCGCACCTTGAGCGCTTCCTCTTCGGTGGGCAGGCGGCCATTTTCCTCCTTGAACCGCTCGAGCTGCTGATCGATCGCGGCATTGAAAAACATCGCCAGGATCATCGGTGCCGGACCATTGATGGTCATCGACACCGAGTTCACCGGATCGCAGAGGTCGAAGCCGCCGTACAGGACTTTGATGTCATCGAGGGTGGCGATGGAAACGCCCGAGTTGCCGACCTTCCCGTAAATGTCGGGGCGCTCGTCCGGATCGAAACCGTAGAGGGTGACGCTGTCGAACGCGGTCGACAGCCGCTTGGCCGGCGAGTCCTTGGAGAGGTATTTGAACCGTCGGTTGGTGCGGAACGGATCGCCCTCACCGGCGAACATCCGGGTCGGGTCTTCGCCCTCCCGCTTGAACGCGAACACCCCGCCCGTGTAGGGAAAGGCGCCGGGCACGTTTTCCTTGAGCAGCCAGCGCAGCGTCTCACCGTCGTCGGCATAGGACGGCAGCCCTACCTTGGGGATCCGGAGGCCGGAGAGCGAGGTGTGGGTCAGCCGGGTGCGGATCTCTTTCTCACGCATCCGCACCACGAATTCCTCGCCCGAGTAGGCCTCTTTTACTGACGGCCAAGTGTCCAGCATCTTGCGGCAGCGCGGATCGAGCCGGCGGTCGCGGTCGGCGAGCAGGGTCTCGACCGGGGCGGCGTCGCGGGCCGCCTCGCCCAGCATCCGCGCCGTCTCGCGCAAAGCCTGGCGCTCGCGGGCGATGGCCACCTGCTCGCGGACCTGACGGTGGTAGTCGCGGACCGTATCGGCGATCTCCGCGAGATAGCGGCGGCGGTGCGCCGGGACGATCCCGGCCCCGGCTTCTGAGGATTTTTCCGCAACCTCGGGGGCCGTTGTCGACCAGTGTCCGAGGCTCTTGGCATTGAACTGGTTGATGAGCTCGCCGTAGAGGGCGGTGAGGCCGAGGTCATTGAACCGGGAGGCGATCGTCCCGAACACCGGCATCTCGGACGGCGGGGTGTGGAAGGCCTCGCGGTTGCGCTGCATCTGCTTGGCGACATCGCGCAGCGCGTCCCGCGCCCCCTGGCGGTCGAACTTGTTGATCGCCACCACGTCGGCGAAGTCGAGCATGTCGATCTTCTCGAGTTGCGAGGCGGCGCCGAATTCGGGGGTCATGACATAGAGCGAGAGGTCCACATACGGCACGATCCCGGCGTCCCCCTGACCGATCCCCGGGGTCTCGACGATCACCAGGTCGAAGCCGGCGGCCTTGCAGGCGGTGACAATGTCGGTCATCTGCACGGGCACATCGGTGCCGGCCTCACGGGTGGCGAGCGAGCGCATGTAGATGTTTGGCGCATCGATCGCATTCATGCGGATGCGGTCGCCGAGCAGCGCCCCGCCGGTTTTCCGACGCGACGGGTCGATGGCGACGATCGCGATCTTCGGTTCGTTGGAGTAGAGGCGGAAGCGCCGGACCACCTCGTCGGTGAGCGAGGACTTGCCGGCACCGCCGGTGCCGGTGATGCCGAGCACCGGAACGACGCCGCGGTGATGGGCGAGCGCATGGATGGCATCGCGCTGCTCATCGTCGAGCCGGCCCTCCTGCAGGGCGGTAATCGTGCGGGCGAGCAGGCGAATGTCGCCGTCGGCGAGCCGCTTGAGATCGGCCGGCGAGAGCCCGGTGAACCCGCCGGTCGTATCGAAGTCGGCGCGGGCGATCATGTCGTCGATCATCCCCTGAAGGCCCATCAGCCGGCCGTCCTCGGGGCTGTAGATCCGGTTCACGCCATAGGCATGGAGGTCGGCAACCTCGTCGGCGACGATCACCCCACCGCCGCCGCCGAACACCCGGATCTGCTCGCCGCCGCGCTCGCGCAGCAGGTCGATCATGTACTTGAAGTACTCGACATGGCCGCCCTGGTAGGAGCTGATGGCGATCCCGTGGGCGTCTTCCTGCAGCGCTGCGGTGACGATTTCCTCAACGCCACGGTTGTGGCCGAGGTGAATGACTTCGGCGCCCGTGGCCTGCAACATCCGCCGGATGATGTTGATGGACGCATCATGGCCGTCGAACAGGCTGGCGGCAGTCACGAACCGCACCGGTGTTCGCGATCGGCCCTCGGATGGCGGGGTCGGCCGGCTGGCAGCGGCGGGATCGAGCGTTGTGATGTCGTCGGGCACGGAGTTCCTCCCTCGATGTCCACGGGCGCCGGGCAGCTCCGGCGCAGGCATGCAGTTCGGCACCGGTGATCCGGTCGGGAATCGTAAAGCGGCAGGGCCGCCGGCACGCGCGTTCCCGCGGCGGGGCCCGGACCTGACGTTTACGTAAACGTAAACTTACCCGAACCGCCCGCCCGGGTAAACCCCCTTGTTGGCGCGGGATCATCACCGAACCCGTGCCGGCCCTCCGGCCGGACAGCCGGCGCTTCCCGTCCGCCGGCACGGATCGCTTTGCGGGTCAGCTCCATCAGGTCGGGGGGGCGGGCAAGTCCTCGGTGGCCGGGCTCTGCTCACCGCCGCGTCCGAAATCGACGCGGGCCCGGGAAAGCGCGGCGGCCAGCTCGGGGAGTGGCAGCGACCACGCGCCGACCACGATGAGGCTGCCATCGGCCCGCGCCGCCACGGCACCGGGACGGATTTGCAGCGGCAGTGCCGGCGCCGGCAACCCGGTGATCCGGGTCCGCTGCCAGGTGGTGTCGCCGCGGGCGCGGGTCAGGATCAGTGGCCGGCCCGTCCCAATGGAGCCGCCGACGGCGATCACCGCACCGTCCGGACCCACCAGCATGGCGTTCAGAACCGACTCGCCGGTGATCATCTCCGGCGGCTCAGCCTGGCGGCGGAGGACGTCATCTGCCCAGGTGAGACGTGCCGGCAGGGCGACGATCAGGCCGAGTCCGGCGAGGACGGTCAGGAAGATGAACACAAGATGCGCATTTGCGGCAGCGCGCAGCCGGCGGGCGTCGCCGTGCAACTGGCCGGCGATCGGCCGAATGACGACCTCGTTCACGCCCGGTCCCGTCTCTTTTTACGTCCCGCCTCTTTTTACGTCCCGTCTCTTTTTACGTCCCGTCTCTTTTTACGTCCCGTTTTGTTTCATACATTGTTCATCCCGTGTCACGATCCCCGGACAGCGGCCAACGCGCAAGCCCGAACGCGGCAAATCCGCCGCCCCCGACGGGTGTGGCCGGGGGACAGCCCCGGCCATCCACGCCTTGCCACGGGCCCGGTATCCGCAGCAGCCTCTGCCTGCGCGGATCAGAATCCGCGCAGGATCAACCGAAGGACCGATCGGCGACGCAATCCCTACCTGGAGAACACCTCTTCGAGGAACGCCTCGGTGGCGAACCAGCTTTCGTGGTCGGCAACGGCATCATAGCGGAGCGGCAGGTTGAACTTCTCGCCGGTCGCGGTGGCCGCCGGATTGGTGAAGCTGTGCACCACCCCTTCGTAACTGTGGATCACCACATCGGCATCCGGCGCGGCTCCTGAGACCGCCGCTTGTTCTGACGCTTCTTCCGATTCCGGACTGGTGGCGACCTGCCCCGGTCCGGCGTGGTTCTGGATCACCACATCGGCCCCGGCCGCTTCCATTTCCGCCTTGAACGCCGCCAGCATCTCAGGCGGGACGAACGGATCGTCAGCGCCGGTAAACACCCGGATCGGCGTCTTGATGTCACCGGGGTCGGCCGGCTGGTCAGTGGCCAGCGCGCCATGGAAAACCGCCACGCCGTCGAGCTCCGCTCCCTCACGGGCCATGTGCAGCACGACCGCACCACCCATGCAATAGCCGAGCGCGGCAATGTCGTCGGGGTCAACGGTGGGCTGGGCCTTGAGCGCGTCGACGGCAGCGTTGAACCGTTCGACGACGGCGCTCTTTTCGCCCATCAGCGCGGACATCATCGCCTTGGCATGGTCCGGTTCCGCCGCCACCGAGCCGGAGCCGTACATGTCAAGGGCAAAGCCGGTGTAGCCGAGGCTGGCCAGCTCCCGCGCCCGGTCACGGGCGTGCTCGTTAAGACCCCACCATTCGTGGACGACGATGACCCCGGGCCGCGCGCCCTCGATGGTCTCGTCCCAGGCGAGGTAGCCCACATATTCCTTGCCACCGGCCTGGTAGGTGATCGTCTCGGTGCGAATATCGGCACGCACCGTTTCAGCAGTCACCACCAGCACAACGGCCAGGGCGATCAGCGTGCGTACAGCAAGCTGCATGTGTCCCATCTCCTCCCACCTCTCGGCACCCCCGTGCCGGACTCCGGTATTTTTAGCAGGTTCCGCGGCGGTGCTGAAGGGCCACGGTGCGCCGAAGGGGTGACAGGCGCGGCCGCTCCGGGATGCTTCGCAAACGCCAGGGATGCCGCTATGCTCCCGGCCCCCGAGCGGACATACGGACCTCACCGTCCGAGGAAAGGACCTCCATGCATCCGGAAACACTTGCCCTGCACGGCGGCTATCGCGCCGACGACGCCACCGGCGCCGTGGCGGTGCCGATCTACCAGACCACCTCCTACCAGTTCAAAGACACCGCGCACGCCGAGAACCTGTTCGCGCTGAAAGAACTGGGCAACGTCTACACCCGGATCATGAATCCGACTACGGACGTGCTGGAAAAGCGGCTGGCGGCCCTGGAGGGCGGCGCTGCGGCACTGGCCGTCGCGTCCGGGCAGGCGGCGACGACCTACTGCGTTCTCAACCTGGCAAACGCCGGCGACAACATTGTCAGCTCGACGGACCTCTATGGGGGCACCTGGAACCTGTTCGCCAATACCCTGCCGGCGATGGGCATCGAGATCCGGATGGTCAATCCGGCCGATCCGGAGGCGTTCCGGCGGGCCAGCGACGAGAAGACCCGCTGCTACTACGCCGAGACCCTGCCGAACCCGAAGCTGCAGGTGTTTCCAATCCGCGAGGTCGCCGGCATCGGCCGGTCGCTCGGCATCCCGCTGGTCATGGACAACACCGCCGCGCCGGTGATCTGCCGCCCGCTCGACCACGGCGCGGCAGTGGTGATGTATTCCACCACCAAGTATATCGGCGGCCACGGGACCTCGATCGGCGGTCTGGTCGTCGACGGCGGAACCTTCGACTGGGAGGACCACGGCGAGCGGTTCCCCAACCTGACCACCCCCGATCCCAGTTATCACGGTGCGATCTGGACGGAGGCGGCGAAACCCCTCGGCCCGATCGCGTTCATCCTGCGGATGCGGGTGGTTCTGCTCCGCGACCTCGGCGCCGCGATGAGCCCGTTCAACGCCTTCCAGTTCATACAGGGGCTGGAGACCCTGCCGCTCAGAATGCGCGCCCACTGCGAGAATGCCCGGCAGGTCGCCGAGTTCCTCGCCGGCCACCCGAAGGTCGAGCGGGTGATCTACCCGGCGCTGCAGACGGGCGAATACCGTCGCCGCGCCGACGCTTACCTGACCGGCGGCGCCGGGGCACTGTGCGGCTTCGAGCTCAAGGCCGGCCGGGAGGCCGGAAGGCGGTTCATCGATGCCCTTGAGCTCGTCTATCATGTGGCCAACATCGGCGATGCCCGGACCCTGGCGATTCACCCGGCGACCACGACCCATTCCCAGCTCAGTGACGAGGACCGGCTGGCGACCGGGGTGAGCGATGGTTACGTGCGGCTGTCGGTCGGTATCGAGCATATCGACGACATCCTTGCTGACCTGTCGCAGGCCCTCGACCGGGCATGACCGCAGCGTGGGTCCGGAGCCGGTGGCGATGACCCCGCTGCCCGTGCGCGGCGGCTTTCCCCTCACCCGGATGCGCCGCAACCGCAAGGCGCCGTGGGTGCGGCGGCTGGTTGCCGAGACCTGCCTCGATGCCGGCGACCTGATCTGGCCGCTGTTCGTCGTCGACGGCACCAACCGGCGCGATCCGGTTCCGTCGATGCCCGGGGTCGAGCGGCTTTCGATCGATCTCCTGATCACAGCTGTAACCCGGGCCGCCGAGCTTGGAATATCCGCCGTCGCGCTGTTTCCCTCGATCGATGCGGCCCTGAAGACGCGCGACGCCGGCGAAGCCACCAACCCCGACAATCTGGTGTGCCGGAGCGTCCGCGCCCTCAAGGCGGCGTGCCCGGAGGTCGGGGTGATCTGCGATGCGGCCCTCGACCCGTTCAATGCAGACGGCCACGACGGCCTGATGCGCCAGGGACGGATCGTCAACGACGAGACCGTGGCCGTGCTGTGCCGGCAGGCGGTGGTCCAGGCCGACGCTGGCTGCGATGTGATCGCCCCCTCGGACATGATGGACGGGCGCATCGCTGCGGTGCGCGAGGCCCTCGATGCTGCCGGCCACCAGGACGTGCTGATCGTCTCGTACGCGGCCAAGTATGCCTCGGCGTTCTACGGACCGTTCCGTGATGCCGTTGGCTCGGCGGGGGCGCTCACCGGCGACAAGTTCACCTATCAGATGGACCCGGCCAACGGCGATGAGGCGCTGCATGAGGTCGCCCTTGACCTTGCCGAGGGCGCCGATGCGGTGATCATCAAGCCCGGCCTGCCCTATCTCGACATCGTTCGCCGGGTGAAAGAGACGTTCGCCGTGCCCGTCTTCGCCTATCAGGTGAGCGGCGAATACGCGATGTGGCGCGCCGCCGTCGGTCAGGGCTGGCTGGATGGCGACCGGACGCTGCTTGAGAGCCTGCTCGCCTTTCGCCGCGCCGGCGCCGATGCGATCCTCACCTATGCCGCGCTCGACGCCGCCAGACTGCTGCGCGCCCGCTGAGGGCTGAGAGCCTGAACATGCCCGGCCCCGCGCCTTCAGACCGGCCGCGCCCTGAGATGCTGCTCCGCGAAGCGATCCGCCGCCACCAGGCGGGCGATTTCGCTGGTGCGATCGACCTCTACACCCGGCTGCTCACCGGCAACTGGCAGCGCACCACCGTGCTCAACAACCTCGCCGCTGCCCTTCGCGCCGCCGGCCGACCGGTCGAGGCCGAAACCCGGTTCCGGGAAGCCCTTGCCGCCAGTGGCGACGATCCGTGGATCCGGCTGAACCTGGCCAGCCTGCTGTTCGCGGAGAACCGGCTCGACGAAGCCTTCGAGGCACTGGCCGGGGCCTGGCTTGCCGCGCCGCAGCCGAAGCTCACAACGGAGTTCGTGACCCGGCTGGCCGGGCCGCTGCCGGACGAGCCGGGCCCCCTTTTCCGCGAGGCCCTTGAGCGGCTGGCCGAAGACCGCTCTGTCCCGCCGCACCGCCTGTTTCCAGCCCTTGGCGTCCTGCTCGAGCAGTCTGCCGAACCCGTTGCCGCGCTCACCTCAAAGGCGGCGGCGATCCTGCTGAGTGACGGCGTCGTCGCCGACGACCGGGTCGAGCAGCACTGCGCCCGGTTTCGGGCCCAATGGCTCGCTGCCGTTCTGGCCGGCGAGGAGCCGGGCGAGCCGGCGCGCCAAGCCCTCGCCGTGGTCGCCCTGCAGGCTCAGGCCGGCGAATGGGTGTGGGCCGAATCCGCCGCGGAGCGCGCCGGGGTGGATCGCCTGGCGGCGCAGCTTGCCGGGCCGCGCCAGCGGATCGCTGACAATGGCGCACCCGGCGCCGCGCTGCTGGTCCTCGCCTGCTACCGGCCGCTCACCGCCTTCGCGGGCGATCCGACGCTGCTCGCCGCCGCTGAGGCAGACGGATCGGCCGCCGAACTGCTTCGCCGCCACCTGATCGAGCCGGCGGAGCAGTCGCGGTGCGCCGCCGCCCTGCCGGTGCTCACGGAGGTCGCCGATCCGGTATCGGAGCGGGTCCGCGACCAGTACGAGCAGCGGCCCTACCCGCGCTGGCGCCGGCTACCCGAGCGGCCGCCCGTGGACATTGGCTCTGCGCTGGCAGCGGCCCTCGGCGATCCGGCGCTCGTCCGTGCGATCAGGATGACCGCCCCGGAGATCCTCGTGGCCGGCTGCGGCACCGGCCGCCATGCCTGCCTGACCGCAACCCGGTTCCGGAATGCCCGGGTTCTGGCCGTCGACCTGAGCGCGACCTCCCTCGGCTATGCCGCTGCGCGGGCGGCGGCATTGGGTCTCGAAAACATCACCTTCGCCCGCGGTGACCTCCTCGGGCTCGGCAGCCTTGCGCGCCGGTTCGATAGCGTCGAGGCTTCAGGCGTTCTGCACCACCTGGCCGACCCCGAGACCGGCTGGCGAATCCTGCGCGGGCTGGTCCGGCCGGGGGGGCTGATGCGGATCGGGCTGTACAGTCAGCGCGGCCGGGCCGGACTCGATCAGGCGCGGGTGGTGATCCGCGAGGCGGGGCTCGCGGCAAGCGAAGACGGTTTGCGGTCGGCGCGGGCGCGGTTGCGCGGCCTGCCGGCGACCGCACCGGCCCGGGCCTTCTGTCGCACCGGCGATTTCTTCTCCCTGTCCGGCTGCCGCGACATGCTGTTCCCCGCGCACGAGGACCCCTTCACCCTGCCCCGGATCGCCGCCGCGCTCACCGCGCTCGACCTGGAATTCCTCGGCTTCGAGCTCCCCGATCCGCGGGCACGCCAGCTTTACCGGCGCCGCTTTCCTGGTGACCCGCCGGCCGGCGAGCTCGCTCACTGGGAACGGTTCGAGGCCGACCATCCCGATCTGTTCGCCGCGATGTATCAGTTCTGGTGCCGCGCGCGACCGTGAGCCGGCAGGCCGGCAGGCCGGCGCCGATGCAGCCGTCTCCCGCCGGGCCCCCGCTTCGTTCCCGCGATCGGCATTGTCTCCGGACCGGCTTGACTGGCACAGTCACCATAAATCGATCGACGGGAGCCGCCGACCGTGAAGAGCGAAGGCATTGTGGCAGCATGGCGCGGACGACCCGTCTGCAGCCGGTGTGGCATGCGCCACACCGCGCTGTTCTGCGCTGTGGACGAGGCCGAGCTGGACCGGCAGCGGCTGGCCATCGACGATTTGCGCTTCGCCGCCGGCGTCACCCTCTACCGCCAGGGCGATCCCGGCGATCACCTGTTCACCGTCCGCAGCGGCCTGATCAAGCTGCTGCAGTACCTGCCGAACGGCCAGCAACGCATTGTCCGCCTGCATCGTCCCGGCGATGCCGCCGGCCTGGAAGCAACCCTCGACGTGGCCTATGAGCATACGGCTGTCGCCGTCTCGGCCGCTGCGGTCTGCCGGCTTTCCGCCGGCGGTGTGGCCAGCTTTGCGGCCTCCCATCCCGCGCTCGGCCGGCGGCTGATGGAACAATGGCATCACGCCGTCGTTCAGGCCGATGCCTGGCTCACCATGCTGTCCACCGGCTGCGCTCGCGCCCGCGTGGCCCGGCTGTTCCTCTATCTCAAGGGCGAGACACCGGCGGCCGAATGCATGTTCCTCGCCCGCGAGGAGGCGGCGGCAATCCTCGGGATCACCACGGAAACCGCGAGCCGGATCGTGGCCGAACTGCGCCGGGACGGTGTGATCAGCGGCGGGGCCGGCAACGTCTTCCGCTGCGACGTTGGCCGGCTTGAGAAAATCGCTCTCAACTGACGATTCTCAAGGAATTGCGGTCGGCTGATTGCGCCCTCGCAATGCGGCCGCCCGCATTCAGTTTCATACTCAAACCATTCGAACCAGCCGTCACCTCCGGAGAGCCCGCCATGCGCATTGCCGTTGCCAGCCAGAACTTCCGGACGGTCACGCCGCACGCCGGGCGCTGCCGACGTTTCCTCATCTTCGATGTCAGGCCCGGAGAGCCTCCCGTCGAGGTCGGCCGGTTCGACCTTCCGAAGGATCTGGCGATGGCCGAGTTCAGCGGCGAGGGCGGTCATCCGCTCGATGCGGTGGACGTGATCGTGGCCGGCTCGATGGGCGAGGGCTTCGCCCGGCGCATGGCACGGCGGGGCATCTCTGCAGTGCAGACGGGGGAGACCGACCCGGTCGAGGCCGCCCGACAGGCGGCCGGGACTGGCGACACCGCGCCGCAGACCGCCGCTGAGCGGCCGGCGCCGGACGCGGGCGCGGGCTGCCATGGCGGCGGGCCCGGTGAGCCCGGGGAGCACCGCTGCTCGGGCGGCGGGCGCCACCGGCACCACCATCACCCCAGAGGAGCATAGGAGGACACCCGATGGATTTCATGACGTGGAAGCAGTCGTTGATCGACGACCTGGAGAATGCCGCTGCCTTCCGCGCCCAGCGGGCGATGGAGAAGCCGGAGGACGACCGGGCGCGCACGAGCGCCGAGCTGCTCTACCGGCTGGCCTCAGAGGTCAAGGACCGCAGCCAGGACGATCCGGAGCTCGCCGCCTTCTGGCGGGAAGAAACGGAACTGGACACCGTGGAGGAGCCGCAACTGGACGAGGCGCACAACCGTTGCCACGAGGCGCGCCGGGAAGTCCTGAATGCCATCGGCTACGAGCATGAGCCGATCGAAAGACTGGATGACCTGCTCGCCCTGTTCCGCCGCCAGGCTGACGAGACGATCAGCGAATACCGGCTGGCCTGAGCGCTCCTGAGCGCTCCGGGGCGCTCCTGAGCGCTCCTGAGCGCTCCTGGGCGCTCCGCCGGTCACCGCAGCAAGGCGAGTCCCGGCTCCCACAAAGGGGGGCCGGGGTTGCCTCTTTGCCCGGCAAGGACCGGTCGCGGTGCCAGGAGGTCTGCCGCGCCGTGCGGGGGCCTACGCCGCCAGCCAGTCCCGGACGGCGGTGATCTGGTCCTCACTCATCAGCAGCGGAGCATGGCCGACGCCCTCGAATTCGATCAGGCGGGTCTCCGGGCCGCGGATCAGCATTTCCTCGGCGGTTTCCTTGGACAGGATGTCGGACTCCGCACCGCGAAGGAGCAGCACCGGCAGCCGGATCAGGTCCCACACCGGCCACAGCACCACCGGTTCGGAAAAGCCGTCCTTGAACGCCTCGGCGATCTTCGGGTCATAGTGGAGCTTCCAGGTACCGGTCTCCTGGTCGAAGCGGGAGCCGTGTTTGGCCAGGTGGGCCCAGTGCTCGTCGGTCAGCGGCCCATAGGGCGCACCGACCTCACGCAGGTAGGCTTCCAGGGAACTCAGGTCGCGGAAGGTGGGATCATTGCCGACCCAGGAGGCAATCCGCTCCAGCGCCGCAACGTCGATAAAGCCGCCGATGTCGTCGAGGACCAGCTTGCGGATCGGGGTGTTCGGCTGGGCGGAGAGCATCATGCCGAGCAGGCCGCCCAGCGATACGCCGAGCCAGTCGACCGTCTCCACGTCAAGGCGGGCGATCAGCGACGCCATGTCCTGCAGATAGGTGCTGGGCTGATAGTCGCCGGCCACCGGCAGCCAGTGGCTGGCGCCGCGTCCGGGCAGGTCGACGCAGACCACCCGATAGTGCTCCTCCATCGCCGCGGCGAGGAAGTCGAAATCCCGGCCGCGGCGGGTCAGGCCGTGGATGCAGACCAGCACCCGGTCATTGGCCGGATCGCCCCATTCAAAATAGGTCAGCTTGTGGAAGCCGTGCGGCCCCAGGCTCAACAGGCTCTTCTCGGTCATCCCCATGGCGCGCCTCCCCGACCCGGCCGGTGTGTCCGCGTGCCGATCTTGCGCCGGAGCCCCCGCCCGATCAACCCTGGCCAATCTTACCGGCGGCCGCCGGTCAGGCTCAGGCGGAGGCGCGGCGGCGAGCGCTCCCGACCCGGAGACGGTTCCGAGGCGCCTCCTCGGCCGGCGTGGCGTGCCGGATCGCCGGTGGCCCAAGGCCCTGCCGTTTCCGGCGCATCGCCGCCTCCGCCGAGTGGAGCAGGCTGTAGGCGTTGTCGCCGTCTGCGGGGAACCGGCTCACGCCAAGGCTGACGATCAGCTGGCGCGGATCGGCAGGACTGCCGACCGGCTCGACGAAGGCCTGCTCGAGTGCCCTCGCCACCGCGTCCACTTCGCCATCGCCGCTCACCTCCGGGACGATCACCGCGAACTCGCCGCAGCCCAGGCGGAACACCACGGATTCTTGCGGAACAACCCGCAGCAGCCGGTCAAGCCCGCTCTCTGGCAGCCGGGCATCGCTGCCGTTTGCTTCGCCGTCCGCCGGATCGTCGAAACCGACAACGATCGCCGCGACTGTCAGCCCGGCGCCTGCCGCGTTGGCGAATATCTCGTCGAGCCGGTCAAATGCCAGCACCCGGTTGGCAAGGCCGGTCATGTCGGCGACCGTGGCGATCGTCCGGCCGGCCGCATCGCGCCGGGCATCCCGACGGACGGTCTCGATGGTGGCGAAAGCGTGGACGATCCGCCCGCGATCGTCGCGAACCGGGGAGACGGTGACGAGCGCCCACAACCGCTCGCCGGTGCGACAGGCGAGCCGCAGGTTGCCGCGCCAGGTGTTCCCGGAACCGACGGTCCGCCACAGGTCCCGCAGCGGGATGCGGGAGGCCGCCCCGGTCCGCAGCAGATGCGGCCGCCGCCCGGTCAGCTCGTCGGCTGTGAACCCGGTCTCCCGGGAGACTGCGGCATTCACAAACCGCAGCCGGCCGTTGGCATCGGCCATGGCCATGGGCAAGCTGCACTGCTCGACGCCGCGGCGCACCACGGCCGCATCCACGCCGGCCCGCTCCGCAGCGCCCTCCTCCACCAGCACGCCCACCAGCCGTTTCTGTCCGCGCGGCCGCTGTGGCAGCATCTGGCCGGTCATCCGCACCCGCCGGAGGGCACCGCCACTGCTGGTCCAGCGCATCTCCACGTCATAGGGGGAGCCGTCCTCGACGGCCTGGTCGAACGCCGCCTGCACGGCGTCGCGATCGCGGGGATCAACGGCTTCCAGGAAGCTGTCGTAGTCGTCGGGCAGCCGCCGCTGGCCGGTGCGGGCGGCACCACTCCATCGGAACGTTCCGTCTCTCGCGTCAAAGGCCCACTTATGGGCCGCCTCATCCGGCTCGTGGGCGGACGAAGTTGATCCGCTTCGCTGGCGGACCGCTGCCCGTTCGGCGACGACGGCAACAGGCGCTGACCGGATCCGCAGGATCAGGGCGATGATCGCAGCGCTCGAGGCAACCGCGATCAAGGCCAGAGCGGCGACCACGCTGGTGCGATATTCGGCGAAGAAGGCCACGAACCCGTCGCCGGCAACCGGGGCGGCGGCAGCCGGCCCCGGCTCGACCGGCAGCGCCACGCCGAGGGCCAGCGCCAGAGTGCTGGCCAGCCCGATCAGTGCGGCCTGAAAGGTCGTTCGCAGCAGTGGCCGGGAAAGCTTCTGGTTCTTGCCCTGGCGTAAACGGGAGTTGCGGTCGTTCAGCGTCATGGCCCTCTCCGCCTCGTCTGCCGCCGCACCGCGGCATCCTGCCCGCACCCCTGTCCGGTTGGCGGCGAGTGTGAAAGACCAGTTATTGCCAAAGGATGAATCGCGCCGGAGCCGGTCATGGCGGCACGGCCGGATGGCTTTACTTCACGGCCGCCGATCAGGCACCGTGGCCAGAGTCCGCTCGGCTCACAGCTCGCGAGGCGCTATGACCAGACCGTTTGTCGTCCGATTCCGGCCGTCCGGTGCGTTCCTCCCGATTCTCCTGCTGCTCGTCGCAATGCCGACGATGGCGGCGTTTGCCCAGGCTGTTTTCGACAGCCGTGCGCGCATCCATCCGGTCATCGCTGAAACCGCCATGGTCGCAACCCAGGAGGCAACGGCCACCCGGGTCGGCGTCGATATCCTCCGCCAGGGCGGCAATGCGGTGGATGCCGCCGTCGCCGTCGGGTTTGCGCTGGCGGTAACCCTCCCGCGTGCCGGCAATCTCGGCGGCGGCGGTTTCATGCTGATCTATGATCCGGGACGCGGCGAGACGATGGCGATCGACTATCGGGAAACAGCGCCCGCGACCGCCCACCGCGACATGTTCCTCGACGCCGGGGGTGAGGCGGACCCGACCTTGTCACGGGACCACGGGCTTGCCGTCGGTGTTCCCGGCACGGTCGCGGGCCTCGCCCATGCACTGGAAACCCACGGCTCGATGAGCCTCGCGGAGGTCCTGGCGCCGGCCATCCGTCTCGCCGAAGTCGGCATCGTCGTCTCCCCGGGCCTTGCCCGGTCGCTGGCGGACGCGCAGGAGCGGCTGCAGCGATGGCCAGGCACGGCCGCGGTGTTCTTCAGGGCCGACGGCACGCCCTATCGCGCCGGCGAGACACTCGTTCAGGCCGATCTCGCCCGCTCGCTGCGGCAGATCGCCGCCGACGGTCCCGACGCGGTCTACCACGGCGGGATCGGCGAAAAGATCGCGGCCGCGGTGCGCGCCGCCGGCGGGATTATGACCACGGACGACCTCGCCCGCTACGAGGTCAGGGAGCGCTCGCCGGTTACCGGAACCTATCGCGGCTACACGATCGCCTCGATGCCGCCGCCGTCGTCGGGCGGGATCCACATCGTCCAGATCCTGAACATCCTGGAGGGCTTCCCGCTCGGCTTTCTCGGCCACAACAGCGCGGGGACGATCCACCTCATGGCCGAGGCGATGAAGCTCGCCTACGCCGACCGCAGCGTCTATCTCGGCGACCGCGATTTCGTGCATGTGCCGGTGGAGGGGCTGACCAGCCGCGCCTATGCCGAGGTCCTGCGTGCCGGGATCGATCGCCATCGCGCCCGCCCCGCCGCCGAGATCAGCGCCGGTGAGCCCGCGCCCTTCGAGAGCACCGAGACCACCCATTTCTCTGTAGTTGACGGCAACGGCATGGCGGTTGCCAACACCTATACCCTCAATTTCAGTTACGGCACCGGTCTGGTTGCCGCCGGTACCGGCATCCTGCTCAACAACGAGATGGACGACTTCTCGGCGAAACCTGGGGTGCCCAACGCCTACGGGCTGATCGGCGGCGAGACCAACGCCGTCGCCCCGGGCAAGCGGCCGCTGTCGTCGATGAGCCCGACGATCGTCCTTAAGGACGGTGCACCGATGCTGGTGACCGGCAGCCCCGGCGGCAGCCGGATCATCACTACGACCCTGCAGATCATTCTTAACGTGATTGACCACGACATGGGCATCGCCGAGGCGACGATCGCGCCGCGTATTCATCACCAGTGGCTGCCCGACGAGTTGCGGATCGAGACAGGGATCAGTCCCGACACCATCGCCCGCCTCGCCGGCAAAGGCCACCGGGTGGTGACCAGACAAGTCATGGGCAGCACCCAATCGATCATGATCGAGGGGGGGCGGCTTTACGGCGCCGCCGATCCCCGCCGCCCCGGTGCGCTGGCCCTTGGCTACTAGAGCGGGTCGCCTCCCAATAGCATCGCTCCGCGATGCTATTGGGAGGCGTG
>CAYVUM010000022.1:0-38694 GCA_964454795.1 uncultured Rhodospirillaceae bacterium | reverse complement strand
GATCATCACCATCGGCAGCGTCAACGGCGACCGCATGCCGTTTCCCGGCGGCGCCCTCTACGCGATGAGCAAGGCGGCCGTCGCAGGGCTGACCCGCGGGTGGGCGCGCGACCTGGGCCCCCGCGGGATCACCGTCAACTGCGTTCAGCCGGGGCCGATCGACACCGAGCTCAATCCGGCAAACGGCGAGTTCGCCCAGGTTCTGGCGCCGATGACCGGGCTGGGACGCTACGGAAGGGCCGCCGAGGTGGCCGACCTGGTGGCATTCCTGGCCTCGCCAGCCGCCAGCTACATCACCGGCGCCACCCTCGACGTGGACGGCGGCTTCAACGCCTGATCGCCGTCCCGGCTCAGGGCGGCGGAATGCGGCCGACAACACTGACATCGCCGCCCGACCCGACGCGGAACACCACGGTCTCCCCGGACGTGGGGTAAACCCCGGTGAGTGCGCTGATATTGACCTGGTGGGTGACAAGCAGGACGGCGCCCTTCGGCGTTGCCCGCTCGCGGAGCCAGGAGCGGAGCGCCGCCCTCTGCGGTTCCCGCCGTTCCCAGCGCTGATAAAACGAATTGAGCGCAGGCAGGTCAGCCACCTCGCCGAGATCGAGCCGGCGGGCGGTCTCCTGGCACCGGCACCACTGGCTGGCATAGAGGCCGTCGATGCGGATGCTGCGGTCACGAAACGCCACGCCGATCGCCCGGGCCTGGGCGCGGCCGGCGGCGTCGAGGTTGCGCTGGGTGGAGCAGTCGTCGATCCGGAAGCCGGGCGGATCGCCGGTGCCGGGGGCGAGGGCATGGCGCAGCATCGCATAGGCACCGCCCTCGCGGAGCGCAGCCCATGCCGCCTCGGCGGTCTCGGCTTCGCCGCGGGCCGGTGTGGTCGTGAGGAGCAGCGCGAGGAAAATGATCTGTCGAAATGTTCGCACTTCGATGTCCTTATCCTGAACCTCACGCGATGTTGAAGTGGGGGCGGGCCATGGCAAGAGGCGGTTGCGTCGGCGGGGCTGATCCGCGACCATGGCCCGGTGATGGGAACGCAACCCCTGACGGCGGCGGCGCCGGCACCTGAGTTTGACGCGCTGTTCTGTGAACAGCTCGAGGCGCTGTTCCGCTGGCGCCGGGATGTCCGGCGGTTTCGCCCTGATCCGGTGGCGCCCGCGGTGATCGACGACCTGCTTCGCCTCGCGACCCTGGCGCCGTCGGTGGGCAACAGTCAGCCCTGGCGGTTCGTCAAGGTGACCAGCGCCGCGCGCCGGGCGGCGGTGCGGGCGAATTTCCTGGAATGCAATCGCCACGCCCTGGAGGCCTACCACGGCGAGCGCGCCCGGACGTACGCCCGGCTCAAACTCGCCGGCTTTGACCGGGCGCCGGCGCAGCTTGCTGTGTTCGTCGATACCGAGACGACCTGCGGCGCCGGGCTGGGCCGCCGGACGATGCCGGAGACACTCGCCTATTCGGTGGTCGGTGCCGTCCATGCCCTGTGGCTGGCGGCGCGGGCGCGCGGGATCGGCGTCGGCTGGGTCTCGATCCTCGACCCCGTCCGCGTTGGCATTGATCTCGGGGTTCCGCCGTCCTGGTCGCTGGTCGCCTACCTCTGTATCGGCTGGCCGGAGGAGGAGCATCTCGATCCGGAGCTGGTCCGCGCCGGCTGGCAGCAGCGCCTCGACCTTGCGGCGGTCGTGACCGAGCGGTGAGCGAGCCGGCACTCAGCAGCGAGCGGCGCGAAATCGCGATCCGGATCGGCTATGCCCTGACCGCCGCCTGGATGGTCCTGATCCTGGTGATCTCCGGCGGCGATCCAGGCAGTCCCTGGTTCGATCTGATCTTCATCGTGCCGCTCGGCGGCTGGATCGTCGCCGTTACGGTTCTGCGCCTGCGCGCCTGGCTGCGGAACCGCTGACCGGGCTTGGGGACCGGCCGAGAGCGTCAGCCGGCCGGTCCGGCGCTTCAGTACGGGTCGGAGTCCCGTTCCTCGCCCAGGTTCATCACCCCGACCGCCATGGCGATGCTCCCGAAGGTGACGAACAGTCCGAAAAACAGCATGCCGAGGGCGAGATACTTCTCCGATGAGGCGGCGATCATCGTGCCCAGACCGGCGACGTCGAACTTGAGGATCAGCCAGCCGAGCACCAGCCCGCCGGCGCACCCCGCCGCGCAATGCCGAAGCAGGAACCAGATCGCCTCTTTCTGGCTCTGAAGCACGATTGCGCCTCCCTTTCCGTGTCACCTCCTCCATCGTACCCGACCCGGGGCCGCCCGTCCAAACCGCGTCGCGCAGCGGCAAAGAGCCCACCTTAACCCGGGTTTGCCGCCGGCGCGGGATCGTCCCCCGGATCCGCCACCGCATCCTCGATCACGTCGCCGCCGGCCGCTCGGATAACCGCACTAACGGCCTCGGCTGTGCGGTCCACGGCCGCCGGATCGGGGCTGCGCACCACCACGCTCACACCGATCCGTCCCGCCCGGACGAACGGATAGCTGCCGATCTCCACCGCGCCATGGGCCTCCTGAACGGCCGCCAGTCCGGCCGCAATGGCACCCTCGGTCACGTATGCAGAGAGCGTCCGGGATCGGATGGGGACACCGCCGCGAAGCTGGTGGCGGTAGCCGTCGACCATCGCCTGGAGAATGCGCGGGACGCCCGGCAGGACGATCACATTGTCGATGCGGAAGCCGGGGGCGCGGCTGACCGGGTTGTCGATGAGTTCCGCGCCTTCGGGCACGTCGGCCATCTTCAGCCGGGCATCGTTGAGGTCGCCGGGGCTGTACTGCTGGCGGAGCCGGCGGAGCGCTTCCGGATTGCGCACCAGCGGCCGGCCGAAAGCGGCGGCGACCGCGGCGGCGGTGATGTCGTCATGGGTCGGGCCGATGCCGCCGGTGGTAAGCACGTAGTCAAACCGGCTCCGGCAGGCGTTGACCGCCGCGATGATCGTTCCCGCGTCATCGGGGATGATCCGGGCCTCGCGGACCCGGACCCCGACCTCGTTGAGCCGGCTCGCCAGAAACGGCAGGTTCTGATCCACGGTCCGGCCCGAGAGGAGCTCATTGCCGATGATCAGGACGCAGGCGGTGATCTCCGGCGATGCCGGCGTCATCGCAGCCGGCGTCATCACAGATAGTCCCGGAGCATGGCGACCAGCGGCACATCGGCCGGCGGCATCGGCAGGCCGGTCATCGCCACCGGCCGCAGCCATTTCAGCGCCTGGGCTTCGCGCGGGGTCGGCACACCGCGCCACACCCGGCAGAGATAGAGGGGCATCAGCAGGTGGAAGGTCTCATAGCGATGGCTTGCGAAGGTAAAGGGCGCAAGGCAGCTTTCGGTGATATCGACGCCCAGTTCCTCGGCCAGCTCGCGAACCAGCGCCGCCTCCGGGGTCTCTCCGGGATCGACCTTGCCGCCGGGGAACTCCCACAGCCCGGCCATTGCCTTGCCGGCAGGCCGCTGCGCCAGCAGCACCCGGCCATCGCTGTCGATCAGGGCAGCGGCGGCGACCATGAGCAGCGGCAGCTCTCCCGCGGTCCGGCGATTGCCAGCTTGCAGGCACCCGGCATCAGGTCCGGTAATCGGCATTGATGTCGATGTAACGGTGGGTCAGGTCGCAGGTCCAGATGGTGGCGGCACCGTTGCCGATCCCGACGTCGACCGCGAGATCGATTTCTCGGCCGCGCATGTGAGCGGCGATCGGACCCTCGTCATAGCCGGGCCGCCGGCCGCCCGCTTCGGTGATCAGGTGGCCGCCCAACCGAATTTGCAGGGCCTCGCGCCGGGCCTGCTCGCCGGCTTTGCCCACGGCCATGACGATTCGCCCCCAGTTGGCGTCGCCGCCGGCGATCGCGGTTTTGACCAGCGGCGAATTGGCGATGGAGAGGGCGATCCGCTTCGCCGCTGCATCGGTTTCGGCGCCGGTGACCCGGACGGTGATGAACCGGCTCGCCCCTTCGCCGTCGCGAACGACCTGGTGGGCGAGGTCGGTGCAGATCTGAAGGAGGCGCACCCGGAAATCGTCGCGCCGGCGGTCCGCGGCATCGGTCACCGGCTCATGCCCGGCGGTGCCGGTGGCGAACAGCAGCAGGGCATCGCTGGTGGACGTGTCGCTGTCGACGGTGATCGCATTGAACGACCGCTCTGCGGCCTCGCGGAGCAGCCTGTCGAGAACGTCTGGTGCGATCGCCGCATCGGTGAACAGGAAGGCGAGCATGGTCGCCATATCCGGCGCGATCATGCCGGAGCCCTTGGCGATCCCGGCGAGGCACACCGGCGTGCTGTCGATCAGTGCCCAGCGGCTCGAAGCTTTGGGGAAGGTATCCGTGGTCATGATCGCGCGTGCCGCCGGCTCCCACGCCTGATCGCTAAGGCCGGCATACAGGGTGGCAAGGGAGCCGGTGATCTTCTGATCGGGCAGTGGCTCGCCGATCACCCCCGTGGACGCGATATAGACATCTTCTGCGTCGCATCCGACGGTGGACGCGCAGGCCGCGGCGCAGCGCCGGACCGAGACAAGTCCTCCCGGACCGGTAAAGGCGTTGGCGTTGCCGGCATTGACAAGCAAGGCCCGCGCGCGCCCGCGCGGAAGGCAGGCCCGGCACCAGTCCACCGGCGCCGATGCAGTCGCTGAACGGGTCAGCAGTCCGGCCACTGCGGTGTCCTCGGGCATGACCACGAGCAGAACATCGGCCCGCCCGGTATAGCGAATGCCGCAGGCCCGCGCGGCCATGCGCACGCCGCCGACGGCGGGAAGGTCCGGAAACCGGTCCGGGGCAAGCGGCGAGCGGTTGACCATTCCCGGGCCGGCTACTCAGGGATCTCGATGTCCATCTGTCCGCGGAGGCTTTTCACGAAGTCCGCGCGGATCTGGTTGGCCAGTTGTTGGCGGAGGTAACCCTTCATGTCGTCATTGAACGGCGGCAGCTCCCGGGTGTCCCGGTCCTCCACCTTGATGACGTGCCAGCCGAATTCGGTTTGCACCGGCTCGGCAGTGTAAGACCCGACCTCAAGGCCGAACGCCACCTCGGAGAACGGTGCCACCATTTCATCCCGTGAGAAATAGCCGAGATCTCCGCCCCGGGATGCGCTCGGACCGGTGGAGCGCTCCTTAGCCAGGCTCTCAAAATCGCCACCCTCGTCAAGGGCAGCGATCAGTTCTTCCGCGGTCTCCCGGTCCTCGACGAGAATGTGCCTGGCACGGACCTGCTCGACCGCGCCGGTTTCCGATGCCAGCCGATCGTAAGCGGCCTGGAGGGCCTCGTCAGTGAGCTTGCCGTCCGTGTGGCGGGTGAGCAGTTCCTGTTCGAGCAGGAAACGGTTGACGACCTCGATCCGCGCCTGAACTTCGGGGTCCTCGTGGATCCCCTGCCGGCGGGCTTCGGCGGCGAGCACGCGGGTGTCAATGGCGGCTTCGATGAGGAGCGGCAGGACCTCTTCGTCCGGCTTGCTGATCAGTTCGCGGGGAAGCCGGTTGCGGAGCAGCAGGGCATCGGAGCGGCGGATTTCCTCGCCGTTGACCCGGGCGACCACGGGGTCATCCGCCTCCGTTGCTTCAGGTGCCTTCCCGGCGTCCTCCGCGGCCTGCGCCGGCGGGATCGCGACCACGCCGCTGATCAACCCTGCAGCGCTCACGACGAGGGCAACTGCCGATGCCGCCTTCCATGCCGTCATCATAAACCGGTCCTTTCCTTCGTGACCTCGGTGGCGGGGATTGCGCCGATCCCCGGTGTCGCGGATCATGCACATTCGCGCCAGGGGAACAAGCGGCGCCGCGAGCCCTGGCGGATCCGGTCGCCTCGGCCGCGACCGGCGGCCGGCCGGCCAGGCAATTGCCGGGGGCCGACGAGGCACCAAGGCGGCGCGGCGGGAACCTGCGGCAGCGCCTTGGCGCACGGCCTTGACCTGCGCAGGCCGGCGCGGCACTGTCTTGTCGACGATATCTTCGGGCTGCAACGCCAGTGACATTTCTGTGCGCGTCACAGCCGGGTTTCCAGCCTTAACGGAAACGAAGAGGTCACCAGAGTAAATCCTGAACGAACTCCGACGGCTGCTCCTGGACGTCGGCAGCGCCGCTGAGCGCCCCTCCCTGTACAGCGTTGGATCCAGTGCCAATGGCGGACAGCCCCACACCATCGATCCTTGAAGTCATCAAACACAAATTCGATGGGCTGCTGGACGCCTTTCCGGTCGAGGCCAGCCTTGACTCTTTTTCAACGCTCCCACCTCTGGCGAGCTATGGCGAAAAGCCGCAGATTTTGCGGCAGTATCACCAGGCAATGGTCGAAAATTATGGTGTTGATTCTGAATTTTGGTATAATAAACTCATATTACTCGCAAGAATTGACCGCTATTTCGAAGAGCAGGAAAGCGAGCGTTATCCTGACGACATTAAGGCCCTTTTTTTGAAGCATTTTGCCGATGTCAGGAGAAAAAGCCAAATCTATGACACAACATATTATTCATTCTCGAATGATTTATTTCTAAAGGATCTTGGGATAGCGCGAGGAAAACTGGTTCCGTGTGGTGCTCAGCTGGTCGATATCCGATCGGGTATGGGCAGACGCGGACTTCTCGTCGGGGGTCCGAGAAAAGCAATTGCGCTGCTGTCCTTTGTGTTTGGACGAATGGGCGGTTTTAAGCCGCTTTATCAGTTGCATATGGATCTTCGGCTCCTCCTGGATTTCAACCCGGCCGGCTGGGAGCGCTGCTTCCGCCGGGTCGCCCAACTGCTTGCCAGCGATCCGGAAATCCGCGGCGTGTTCGGCGGCAGCTGGTGGTTCGATCCACAGCTGGACGGCGTCAGTCCGCGCCTCGGTTTCCTGCGTGAACTGCCGATGCGAAATGGCGCCGGCTTGTTTTGCGCCGGTATGGACGATGCCGCGAGGGAAATGGCCCTGGCGCGATCAAAGGAACGTCAGCAGGCATTTGAGCAGGGTCGATACCAGCCGCGCACATTCGTGTTGATCTGGCCGCGTTCTGCATTGTTGGACTGGGCGCGCCGGCCATGACGCTTTCGAACCGGGTGCGACGATCGGTCAAGCTTTTCGGGTTGTTCGGCGCCCGGACATTCGGTCTCTTCGCACTCTCGCGGCGTCTGACGAAGGAGCGGTTACGGATCCTCTGTTACCACGGCATGTCGATCGACGACGAGCACAGGTTCCGCCCAAAACTCTTCATCGATCCCGCGGTTTTTGCCAAGCGGATGCACTGGCTGCGCGCGCGCGGTGTGCGGGTCGTTCATCTCGGGGAGGCTGTGGAGGGGCTCAAGACCGGCGAGCCGGTCGTCCCGGGGGTCGCGATCACGATCGACGACGGCTGGTTCGGAACTTATCGTCACGGTCTGGCGATCCTGAGCGAGCATAACCTCCCGGCGACCGTGTACGTGACCACGTATTATGCGGAGAAAGCCACCGCGGTCTTTAATGTTCTGATCCCGTACCTGTTCTGGAAAAGCGGCGCAGAGCGGATCGATCTTTCCGCGGTTGACGCGCAGCTGAGCGGCGTCTTCCGGCTGAACGATCCCGAGGAACGGGACGCGGCGATCGAGGCGCTGATCCGCTACGGCGATGGCGAGCTCCCGGCCGAAGCGCGGCAGACGCTGGCTTTGGCCACGGCACAAGCGCTGGGGCTCGACAGCCATGCGATCGCGTCGGCGCGGATCATGGGACTGATGACGCTCGAGGAGGTGCGCAACGCCGCCGGCAAAGGCTTCGATATCCAGCTGCACACTCATCGACATCGCTTTCCCCATCACGATGAAGCGCAAATCGAACGGGAGATCACCGATAACCGGAGAGTGCTGAGTGACTGTGTTACCTCGGAACTGGTGCATTTCTGCTATCCGAGCGGCGTCTACGATGCTAAAGTCTTTCCGTGCATGCAACGGCTCGGCATCCGCACAGCCACGACATGCGTCGGGGGACTGAACGATCGGGGAACCCACCCACTCGCTCTGCGGCGGCTGATGGATGGCAGCGACGTCACGCAGATCGAGTTCGAGGCTCTCATTTCCGGATTCTACGATATGTTGCGCGACGCCCAAACCCTGTTGCGGTCCGGTGGAACGCGCCGCCAGACTTGTGTTTCTCAAGACTAGAAGTGAACTCGTGCGTCGTGACCGAAGACCAAGCATTCGAAACAGTAGCTGGTATCCTCACAGACATCGTCCATCGCCGAGGCGGCGTTGTCGACCGCATCGACCGCGACTCGCTGATCCTGGGCGGGGATCTTCCGATTGACTCGCTTGATCTCGCGACCGTCGTGGTCGAACTGGAAGCGGCAACGGGGCTCGACCCCTTCAAAGACGGCTTTATCGAGTTTCAGACCGTCGGCGAACTCGCCCGGCTTTACGTCTCCTGACTGGCCTGTGTCCGCGCGCACTTGAGATGAGCAGCCTTGGCCTCAGCGTTCGCGGTGCAGTCATCCAGGACGGCATCCGCTTTGAGGGCGATCGCGTCGCCGGCATGGCCGATGTGCTGGCCAGCCGCATCCGCGAGCCCGGGCTTGCCCGCATCGCCTTGGTGACCGATCGGGCGGCGTCGGTTGTCACCGTCCTGGCGGCCGCGGAACAGGCGGGATGCGAAGTCATGCTGGTCCGCCCGGAGGTGGCCAGCGACCCCGATTGGTGTTCCTTCTGGGATGTCGAAGCGGTCGTCGACGATCAGCTCGAACTCACACCCGCTCCAGGCCGCCGGCCGGAGAGTACGGGCTTTGCTGTCCTGCTGACCACCTCCGGGACGACCGGCCGTCCCAAGGCGGCACGGCACCGCGCGGAGCGGCTCCTCGGCCGGATCGGCACACCGTCGCCGGGCGCCGCGAAGGCGGTGTGGCTGCTCACCTACCATCCCGCAACATTCGCCGGTCTGCAGGTGATTTTAAGCTGCGTGGTCGGTGGCGGCGATCTCGTCGCGGTGTCAACGGCGAGCGCGCCGAACCTCGCCACCGCGGCCGTCTGTAACCCGGTCACGCACATCAGCGCCACCCCGACGTTCTGGCGGGCGTTTCTGGCCGCGCTGGGTGCGGAGGCGACGCGGGTCCGACCGAAACGGATCACCCTGGGCGGCGAGATCGTCGATCAGCCCACCCTCGATCTGCTCGGTCGCGCGTTTCCGGCCGCGGCGATTACCCACATCTATGCGTCCACGGAGGCAGGCGCGCTGTTTGCCGTTCAGGATCGTCTGGAAGGCTTTCCGGCGCGCTGGCTTGATCGCCCGGTTGACGGGGTGGGCCTGCGGATCCGCAACGACATTCTTGAGGTCAGGAGCCCGCGGGCCATGGAGGGCTACCTGGACACCAGCCGGCAAGCCCTGTTCAGCGACGACGGCTGGCTGATCACCAACGATTTCGTCACGATCCGCGGCGACCGGGTTCTGTTCCGCGGTCGGGCCGACTCCCTGATCAACGTGGGCGGTGCCAAGGTCACGCCCGAAGAGGTGGAGTTGGTGCTGCTCCAGATCCCGGGGATCCGCGACGTGCGGGTGTTCGGCAAGGCGAACCCGATTACCGGAGCCATCGTCGCCGCGGATGTTACTCTTGCGGACGGTCATGACGAGCAGGTGGTGCGTCAGGCGATCGAGGTCCGCGCCCGCGAAAGGCTGGCCGCGTACAAGGTGCCGCGGATCGTCACCTTCTCAAGCGAGGTCCGGATGTCCCAGGCCGGCAAGAAGCTGAGGGCGCCCGGGTGAGTGAAGCCCCGCCCCGCGAGAGATGCGTGGTCGTGACCGGGGGAAGCCGCGGGCTGGGACTGGCGCTCGTTCACTATCTTCTCAGCCGCGGCTTTGCGCTCGCCACCTGCCGCCGCAGCGAGACCGGGGCGATCGCCGACCTGCGGGCAGCGGGCGGCGATTCGCGGGTGTTCTGGGCGCCCTGCGAGATCGGTCGCGCCGACGACGAAGCGGCGTTTTTCGCCGCGGCAGAAGGATGGGCCGGCGAACGGATGATCTACGGCATGATCAACAACGCCGGCGTTGCCCGCGACGGCGTGCTCGCCACCTTTCCGAACGTCGACTCCGAGCAGATCATTGAAATCAACCTCCTCGGGGCGCTGCGGATGTCTCGACTGGCGCTGCGTCATATGCTGGCCCACGAGATCGCCGGCCGGATCATCAACATCAGCTCGATCATCGGCTCCCGCGGCTACACCGGGCTCGCCGCCTACTCCGCGTCCAAGGCCGGCATGGATGGCCTGACCCGCGCCCTCGCCCGGGAAGTCGGCCGGCGTGGCATCACCGTCAACTCGATTGCTCCCGGCTACCTGGAGACGGAGATGTCCTCGACCCTGGCAACGAACCGACGGCAGCAGATTATCAACCGGACCCCGATCGGCAGGCTCGGACGGGTGGAGGACGTGTGTCCGCTGGCGCACTTCCTGCTCAGCGACGATGCGGCGTTTTTGACCGGCCAGACAATCCTCGTTGACGGTGGTATCACCTGTTGACGGCACGCCCCGCCCCTCAACGACGAAGGGTGGCCGGTCCCGCAGGTCCGCTGCCTCAGCGAAGCAAGGTGACCGGCCCGAAACACCCGTGGCGGTTCTGCCACCGGCCCTGCCCACCCTCCCGATCCAAGCGGGCGTTGACGGTGGCATAGGACTCTTCCATTGACAGGTTGAAGGCGCCGTCCGGCGAGACCCGGCCGGTGACGGCATAGGGGCGGCCATCGAAGCGCGCCTGCCCGGAAATCCGGCCATCGGCAACACGGACGTTGAAGCGGTAGCGTATGTTGCCGAGGGGACAGACCCCGGGTTCGATGTCCAGGATCGCTGTCCAGCTGCCGTCGAAGCGGGCGGCGGCGGACGGCGCCGGTTCGGGCCGCGGAGCAGGGGTGAGCCGGGTCTGAGGCGGTGTCGCTGCCGGCCGGGAGGCGGCGGGCGGCGTTGCTTCCGGCGATGCCGGCGCGGGCGGGTCAGCCACCGGCGCCTCCGGGCCGAGGAGGGGCGACCAGATATAGCCGGTCGCGCCGTCGGCAAGGGCAACCTGCGTCCACGCCTGATCGCGGACCCGGCCGGTGGCCTGCACCCGGGTGCCGGCACGGAGCGTGGTCAGCCGCCGGTCGTCGGTGGAGGGACCGCTGCGCACATTGGCGTTGCGCTGGACGAACAGCCGCGCATCAAGCGGATCGACGGCCGCTTCGGGCTGCGGGCGCGGCGGCGAGGGAGGCACGACCGCCCGGGCGTTTGGAAGGGCCGCGACCCTGTCGGGTTCGGGAGACCCGGGCGCCGGCGAGGCGACCTCCTCGACAGCCGCGGGTGCGCTCAGTGCGGCCAGGCGGTTCCGCGCCAGCGGCGCAAAAACCCCCTCCGGGAAGCGCTCCAGATAGGCGGCGAAGTCGGCGGGATTGTGGCTGTCCTTGATCGAGCGCCAGAACGTCAGATCGACTGCCGTCGGGTCCGGTGCCCCCTCCGTCAAAGTCTCTCCGTCCTGTGGTGCCGCCCTGGAGGCGGGCGCCGGCGGCAGCGCCGCGATCGCAGGCTTCGCCGCCCGGAAGTAGAAGTCGCCGCCGGTGAGGGAGGAGGATTCCCACGGTATCTGGCGGTCCCGGGTGGCCTCCATGACCTGGTTGCGAACCCGGCGGAACATCTTCTCAACGGTCAGGCCCGGGGTGCGCAGGGCCGCGGCGAGGGCTTCGCTGTAGGGACTGTGCGCGCCGTCGCCGTCGTAAGCGACCTGCCCCGGCGAGGTGGCATAGGCGATCAGCGAGCCGGCCGCGGCCTCGACGGGAGCCAGGCCACGGGTGGCCGACCGAAAGCCGGAGGCGTAGGGGTTGTCGCGGCAGGCGTCGAGAACAACGAAGGTCACCCGCGCGCCGGCAAAGTCCAGGGTCGACAGCACGGCGCCCACGGCCACGCCTTCCAGGTCGACGTCACCCTCGGAGCGGATGGCTGCACCCACCGGGATCAGAAAGTTGCCACCCCCCACCTGCACCGAGTGGCCGGCGTAATAGAACAGCGCCACGGCATCACGGCCGGCGGCGCCGACCTGCCGGCCGAACTCCTGGATCGCCCGTTTCAGCTCCTTTTGACCAAGATCGAGCTGGAGGTTGACGGTGAATCCCACGTCGGTGAGTGCTTCAGCGACCAGGCGTGCGTCATTGGGTGGATTGCGCAGCGCCGGCGCCGTCGTGTAGGCGCCATTGCCAATCACCAGCGCGAGCCGCGGTTCGCTGGCCGCGTGCGCAGCCATGGTCGACCCGAGCGCCACCGCAAGGAGCGCGCCGAGGGCGATCACCGCCGAATGGACCATTCCCGGGAACCATGCCGTCATGGGCGCCATTGTGCCGCGCGACCCGCCCTGACGTAAACCCCGGACGTCCCTCGCGGCACGCCGGCAACGGGAGCCCCCCGGCCCGACCGGGATGCGGCGTTTGTCATTGAAGCGTCACCTCCCGGTCATGGCAATCTGGCACATAGGGAGAGCGCATCCGACCTGCGCGTGCCCACCACATTCAACAACGAGAACGAGGGAGATGATGGGGATGAACACCCGGACAAAGTTATTCTGCGGCGCGGCGGTGGTTGCCACCGGGCTCGGGGTGCTCCAGCCGCTGCCGGCCGAGGCCCAGTCGCGTCAGGTGCTGTCTGACACGAACTGGACGGTGGAGACCACGCCGGTCGTGAGCGAAGCGATCAACGACGGCGACGCCGACGACCCGGCCTTCTGGGTCGATCCGGTCGATCCGTCGAACGTGCTGATTGTTGGCACCCGCAAGCAGGCTGGCCTCGCCGTCTACGACCTGTCCGGCAATCAGGTCTTCCAGGTCAGCCCGCCCGACGACGACACCATCCGCTTCAACAATGTCGAGGTCGTCTACAACTTTCCCCTCGGAGGTGAGGCAGTCGACCTTGTCGTTGTCACCGATCGCCGGGAGGACTGGATCCAGGCACTGGTGATCGACCCGACGGCGCCGGAACTGCTCACCAACGTGACCAGCCCCAATCAGCCGCGCGCGTTCCAGCCCGGTCCCGACCGGCCGCCAAGCGACGATGAGACCGCTTACGGGCTCGCCACGTACTACGGCCCTGACGGGGAAATCTACGCTTTCGCGTCCCAGGATGAGACCAATCGGGTCCGTCAGTTCCGGCTGTTCGACGACGGCGTCGGGGTGAGCACCGAGCTGGTTCGCACCCTGTCCTTTCCGGACGTCGCCCCTGACGGCACGCCGCTCGATCAGATCGATAATCCCAACGATCCGGACGAGGGTCTCGAGCCCCAGATCGAGGGCATGGTCGTGGACCAGACCACCGGTACCCTCTACGTGGGCCAGGAGAATGTCGGCATCTGGGTCGTCGACGCGGCTCCGGTCCCGGTCGATGTCAGCATCGACTACGCACCCGGCAATCCGATCGAACTGATCATCGCCCTCGACCCGGACAGCCCGCTCACCCAGGACGTGGAGGGGTTGACGCTGTTCTATGGCGAGAACGGCGCCAAATATCTGTTTGCCTCAAGCCAGGGTGACAGCACCTATGCGGTCTACGATCTGGAAAACAACAACGCCTACCTCGGCTCGTTCGTCATCTGCGAGGCGGTTGCGGCCGGCGGCGGGGCCTGCGAGCCCGGTGGCGATGATGTCCAGGACTCCGATGGCGCGGATCTCCTGGCGCTGGTCCTTCCGGGCTTTGACGAGGGTGTGCTGGTCGTCCACGACGGCGAGGCCGAGCCTGGCGATCCGGACTTCGACCTGACCAACTTCAAGTATGTGGGCCTCGATGCGATCGAGGCGGGGTTCGTCGGCGTGAATGGCGCAACCCTGGACCTGTCGGCGAAAACCAATCCGCGGCAGTTCGCGGTGCCGGTGGCTCCGGCGCTGGCCCTGTTCGGGCTGCCGGCCCTGCTGCTGCTCCGCCGCCGGCGCGGCTGACGCAGCGAAGAGACCGGCGGTCGGGTGAGCCCCGGCCGCCGTTTTCCTGAGCAGCGCGCCTCCACGCCGGCGATCCGCCTGGAATCAGGGCGGTCTGCTCGTGCGTTCGGCTGCAAACGTGTTAAAGTCGCAGCCGGGCGGTGCCATGGCGGGCCGCCGGCGGACGCCACCGCGGAACAGGAGAGGCCGATGCAGGGCAGCACCACCATCATTAAGACGCTGAACGGAATTCTCACCAACGAACTGACGGCCATTAACCAGTATTTCCTCCACGCCCGGATGCTCCAGGACTGGGGCTTCAACGTCCTGGGGGGGCGGGTTTATCACGAATCCCTTGGCGAGATGCGCCATGCCGACCGGCTGATCCAGCGAATTCTGTTCCTGGAAGGTCTCCCCAACCTTCAGAATTTAAAGAAACTGGCGATCGGCGAGAATGTGGTTGAAATCCTCAAGAACGACCTCGGCCTCGAGTCCGCGGCGCGCGGGGATGTGGTCGAGGCGATCACTCAGTGCGAGGCCGAGCGGGATTTCGTAACCCGTGAGTTGCTGACGATGATCCTCGACGACAGCGAGGAGCACATCGATTTTCTGGAAACCGAGATCGACCTGGTCGAAAAGATCGGCATCGCCAATTATCTGCAAACCCAGAACCGGCCTTCCGAGGGCGGGGAAGGCTGAGACGCGCTTCACCCCCGTACAGATCCCTCGCTGCGCCGCGGGCAAGGACCAGACGCGGGGCAGGCCGGTTGCGTCGCGCTTCTGTGGTTGAAATTCGAAGAGGAATTTTGGACTCAGGGGCTAATTGCAATTGACAGGCATTCGCAATTCGCTATCCTCACGGCGGTCAGGCTTTTTAAGGTGATCTATCGTGTATGTCTGCGTCTGTAACGCCTTCACGGATCGGGACCTTGAGCAAGCAATCGCCAGCGGCGAGGTGCGGACCGTCTCGTCGGTCTATCGCGCCTGCGGCGGTGAGGCGCAGTGCGCCCAGTGTGTCAAGACGATCCGTGAATACCTCGGTCTGGCCGGCCTGCTGCCCTTCCGCCGGTCAGTCGCCGCTCCGGCCACGACCCCGGATTTCTGACCGCAGCGGGCGGTTCGCCCTGCGATCAGGTCTGACCGCAGCGGGGAACCGCCCCGCCGGGGGTTGCCAGCGGGACCCGAGAACTGCGGTCGACGTCAGCCGTAGAGCTTTTCCAGCATCGCCCGATGAACCCGCTTCACCACATGGCGGCGCACTTTCAGGGTGGGGGTGAGCTGTTCGTTATCAATGGTGAACGGTTCTGGCGGGATGGCGAAGCGGCGGACCTTCTCCACAGTGGAGAGCCGGGCATTGACCCGGCCGACGACTGCCGCGAGGGCATGCTCGAGGTTCGGGTCGGGGGCGAGCACGCCGAGTTCGCTGCTGTCGGCCTGATGGTCCCGGGCCCAGCCCTTCAACCAGTCCGGATCAGGAACGACCAGCGCCACGAGGTGGGGGCGCTGGTCACCGTAAACCATCGCCTGAGAGATCTCCGGCTCGTGGGTGAGCATCCCCTCGATCTTGGCCGGAGAGACGTTATCGCCGCCCGAGACCACGATGATGTCCTTCTTCCGATCGGTGATGATCAAATGGCCGTCTTCGTCGAACCGGCCCACGTCGCCGGTGTGCAGCCAGCCGTCGCGGATCACCTCGGCCGTGGCCGTCGGGTTGTTCCAGTAGCCGAGCATCACCAGTTCGCCGCGGATGAGCACCTCACCATCGTCGGCGATGAGCACCTCGGTGTTCCGCAGCGGTGGACCGACGGTGTGCAGCTTATGCCGGCCTGGCCGGTTGACGTTGGAGACCGGCCCGCACTCGGTGAGGCCGTAGCCTTGGAGAATCTGCAGGCCAATGGCATCGAAGAACGTGGCCACATCCAGATTAAGCGGAGCGCCGCCGGAGACCAGGGCCTGCAGCCGGCCACCGAAGACCTCGCGGACTTTCCGGCGCACCAGCCGGTCGGCAAGGGCGTCGAGCGCCTGTTCGAGCAGATTGAGCCGGCCTTGCCGGCGCCGCTTGCGACCGAGGCGGTGCGCGGTCTCAAACATCATCCGCCGGAACCGTCCGGCCTTGTGGACCCCGCGGAGAATGCGCGTCTGCATGGTTTCGTAGAGGCGCGGCACCGCGGTCATGATCGTCGGTCGCACCTCGCGCATATCGCCGGCCAGGTGCTCGACGCCGGTTGAGTAATAGATCTGGGCGCCGCACAGGACCGGAAAGCACTGCCCGGCGGTGTGCTCATAGGCATGGGAAAGCGGCAGGAACGACAGGTAGATCGCCTCGCCGACGTTGAGACCATGGAGCGCGTCGGCGGCGCCTTCGCAGTTGTGGAGCAGGGCACCGTGGCTCAGCATCACGCCCTTGGGGGTACCGCCGGTTCCCGAGGTGTAAATGATGCAGGCGAGATCACTGCGGTTGAGGCTCCGGGCGTGCTCTGCGGTGGTGGCAACCGGGTCGCCGTCCCCGGCAGCGGAAGCGACGACCGCTTCCCAGGACACGATGTCGAGGCCGTCGCGGGCGGCCTGGTCCTCGCATGGAGCGATGGTGATGATCGCCCGCATGCTTGGCGTGGCCTCCGCCGCCGGCAGCAGGCGGTGGAGGAGCCGCCGGGTGGAGACGATTGCCGCCGCTGCGCCGCTGTCGCCGAGGATGTGGCGGTGGTCGGCTTCGGTGTTGGTGATGTAGGCCGGCACGGTCACTCCGCCCGCGCCCATGATCGCGAAATCGGCGATGAGCCACTCGGGGCGGTTCTCAGAGACCAGCACGACCCGCTCACCGGTCGCAAAGCCCATCCGGCGCAGGCCCTCGGCCAGCGCTGCCGTCCTTTCTGCGGTCTGCCGCCAGGAAACCGGTTGCCAGCCGCCCTCCCGTTTCGCCCAGAGAAACGGCGCATCGCCGCGCCGGTCTGCCTGGGTCAGCATCATGGTCACGAGATTGGGCCAGGTTTCGATCGACATCGGGAAGTGTCCCCTTGGTGGCGGGTGGCAGGATCACCGGGCCGCCCTTGTTGGGGCGCCGGGGTGACGCCAATATATGCGGTTGCGGGTGAAGGAGAAACGCATGACGGCCGTTCACGACGCACAGCGCGAGGGGATACCTGCGAGCGAGACACTGCCGGCGTGGGACCTGAGCGACCTTTATGGCGGGCCTGCCGATCCGGCGCTCGACGCCGATCTGACCGAAACCCGGACGTTGGCCGAGGCATTCCGCGCCGAATTCAGCGGCCGCCTTGCCTCACTCCCGGGAGCCGAATTGGGCCGGGCGATCGCCACCTATGAGCGCATCGTCGACCGGCTGAGCCGGGCGATGAGCTATGCCCAGCTCCACTTTGCCGGGGACATGGCGGATCCGGCACGGGGCCGGTTTCTGCAGTCGGTGCAGGAGCGCTACAACGCGATCGCCACTGAGACACTGTTTTTTTGCCTGGAGCTGAACCGTCTCGACGATGCGGTGATTGCCGGCAAGCTCGAAGATCCCGCCGCCGGGCACTTCGCGCCGTGGGTGCGCGACTCGCGCATCTATCGCCCTCACCAGCTTTCCGACGACGTGGAGCAGGCCCTGCACGAAAAGTCCGTCACCGGCCGGAATTCCTGGGTGCGGCTGTTCGAACAGACCACGGCGACGATGCGCTTTGATCTGGACGGCGAACAGTTGACCATGGCGGACACGCTGAACCGGCTGTCTCACAGCGATGCCGGAGTGCGCCAGGGGGCAGCCAGGGCGCTCGGCAGGGGCCTTGGCGAGCAGATCGAACTGTTCACTCTGATAACCAACACCCTTGCAAAGGACAAAGAGATCGAGGACCGGCTGCGCCGTTACCCGACGCCGGTGAGCTACCGGAACCTGTCCAACCGGGTTGAAGACGATGTGGTCGAAGCGCTGGTGTCGGCCGTCAAGGCGGCTTACGGCGACCTCGCGCATCGCTACTACGCGCGGAAGGCGCGGTGGTTCGGCCGCGACGTCCTGGATTACTGGGATCGCAACGCCCCGCTGCCCGGCGTGCCAGAGCGGCTGTTCACCTGGGCGGAGGCCGAGCGCACGGTGCTCGACGCCTTTGCGGGGTTTGACCCGCGGATCGCCGAAATCGCCGGGCAGTTCTTCGAGAATTCATGGATCGACGCGGCGCCCCGCCCCGGGAAGGACCCGGGCGCCTTTGCCCACCCGACCGCGCCCTCGGCTCACCCCTACGTGTTGCTCAATTTCTATGGCCGTCCGCGGGATGTGATGACCATCGCCCACGAACTCGGTCACGGCGTCCACCAGGTGCTGGCGGCACGCCAGGGTGCGCTGATGGCCGACACGCCGCTCACCCTGGCCGAGACCGCCTCGGTGTTTGGCGAGATGCTGGTGTTCAGGGCGCTTCTCGATGCGGAGACCGATCCGGACCGGAGACGGCGGCTGCTTGCCGGCAAGGTCGAGGACATGCTCAATACCGTCGTCCGGCAGGTGGCGTTCTTCGATTTCGAGCGGAAGGTCCACAGCGAGCGGGCTGGAGGCGAGCTGGCCTCGGAACGGCTGGGCGAGCTCTGGCTGGAAGTCCAAGGCGCAAGTCTCGGGCCGGCGATCCGCTTCGAGGACGAGTACCGGGCGTTCTGGGCTTACATTCCGCACTTCGTCCATTCACCGTTCTATGTCTACGCCTATGCGTTCGGCGACTGCCTGGTGAATACGCTTTACCGGGTCTACCAGGACGGTCTTCCCGGTTTTGCCGACAAGTACGTGGACATGCTTGCGGCCGGCGGCACCCGCCGTCACCAGGAGCTCCTGGAGCCGTTCGGGCTCGATGCCCGCGACCCGGCGTTCTGGCGGCGGGGCATCGATGTGATCGCCGGTTTCATTGACGAACTCGAAGGCGTCGACGCACCGTGACCGAAGACGGCTCCCGACCTGCTGATCGGATCGTCGGACCCCGGCGTATCGCCAAGGGTATGCCACCGGATGCGGATACGCCAATGACCGACACCCCGCCGATTTCGCTGACCTCGCCACCGGCCGGCCCGGCGCCGGTCGCCCCCCCCGATCCCGCCGGACTCGACGAAAACTCGCTGAGCGGCCGGCTGTGGCGCTATGCCCGGGTCGGGACTTCGGTCAGCACGGTCGCCGCCCGCTACGCCGGCAACCGGTTTTTCGGACTGCCTCTGGATCAAGGGGGGCACGCCAGCGACTTGAAGCTGGCCCTCGGCGGCCTCAAGGGGCCGTTGATGAAGGTGGCGCAGATCCTGGGCACGGTTCCCGACGTGCTGCCTGAGGAATACGCCGAACAGCTGCGCCAGCTTCAGCACAACGCACCCTCGATGGGCTGGGCGTTCGTCAAGCGGCGGATGACGGCCGAACTCGGCAGCGGCTGGCAGAGTCGGTTCGAGGCGTTCGAGCACCATGCGGCGGCGGCGGCCTCGCTCGGTCAGGTGCACCGCGCGGTCGGGCACGACGGGACCGCGCTGGCCTGCAAGCTGCAGTATCCGGACATGGCCTCCGCCGTCGAGGCCGACCTCAACCAGCTTCGCCTCGTGTTCTCGATCTATCGGCGCTACGACAACGCCATTGATCCGAGCCTGGTTCACGCCGAACTTGCCGAGCGTCTGCGCGAGGAACTCGACTACGATCGCGAAGCCCGGCACATGCGCCTCTACGGCCATATGCTGAGCCGGGCCAATGCGGTGCATGTCCCCGAACCGGTCGCCGGGCTCTGCACCCGTCGATTGCTGACCATGACTTGGCTGACCGGCGAGCCGATGCTGACCATGGTCGAACGCGACATCGAACTGCGCAATTCCATCGCCCGCAACATGTTCACGGCCTGGTATGTGCCCTTCTACGAGTATGGTATCATCCATGGCGATCCGCATCTCGGCAACTACACGGTCCGGCCTGACGGATCGATCAATCTCCTCGACTTCGGTTGCATTCGGGTGTTCACGCCGGAATTTGTCGGCGCCGTTATCGACCTTTACAAGGCCCTTCGCGAAAACGACGAGGCTCTCGCCGTTCACGCTTACGAAACATGGGGCTTCCGCAACATCACCCGTGAGATGATCGAGATCCTCAACCACTGGGCGCGGTTCCTGTATAAGCCGTTGATGGAGGACCGGACCCAGCCGATCCAGGAGGAGGGGGGCAGTCAGTACGGTGCCAGTGTGGCCACAAAGGTGCACACTGAGCTGCGCCGGATCGGCGGCGTAACCCCACCGCGGGAATTCGTGCTCATGGATCGTGCCGCGATCGGTCTAGGCAGCGTCTTCACCCGCCTGAAAGCGGAAATCAACTGGCACCGATTGTTCCACGGGTTGATCGACGATTTTAATGTGGAAACCTTGCGGTCCCGCCAGACCGAAGCGCTGACCGCCCACAACCTGCCTCTGCCCGCCTGACACGCTGGGTTACCGGCTCTGCCGCTGCGCCGCGGGACCGTTGGTGTTCTCTTGGCAGCTCCGTTATTATTGCGCTTGCAGGCGGGGAAGGGCGGATGATCATCACGACGACTCATGCGGTGGAAGGGCGGCCGGTGGTTCGATACCTCGGCATCGTGGCCGGCGAAGCGGTTATGGGAACCAATGTGTTCCGGGACTTCATGGCCGGCATCCGGGACCTCGTGGGCGGCCGCTCCGGCACCTATGAGGTGGAGCTGCGCAAGGCCAAGGACCTGGCGCTCGCGGAAATGACCGATCAGGCCCGCGAACTCGGTGCGGACGCGGTGATCGGCGTCGACCTCGACTACGAGCACCTCTCCGGCGAGGGCAAATCGATGCTGATGGTCTGTGCCAACGGCACCGCCGTCACTCTGGGTTGAGGCTGGACCGGGTCCGGGCCGTTCAGTCGTCCCTCTCAGGCCCTCAGGTCGATCGTCGCCCCTTTTTTCCCCGACCCTGTTGCCTCGGTGACCCGCGAGGATCCCCGGCGTCTGTGAAAACCGATGCCAGCGGTTGCTGCAGCCGTTGGTAGCAGCTCGTGGATTCCAAGTAATGATAGTTGTTGGGGCCTGCGCCGGGAACGCTCGATCCGACCGCACGACCGGTGGCGATGTTGAGTATGGCAGAAATAAAGCAAAAGCGCTCCGCTCAGATCATCCCACGACGTGTTTGATATTTCTCGCCGCTTTTTGTTATTGAGCGAATTTCGAAGGGCGGCCACAACTCATCACGCAAACACTCTCGAAACTGTGATTGGCTATCTCGATTTCTTGATAAGCGGCTCGACAAATTTGGTCGTACTCTCCGCGCTGATCCCTGCACCCAAATGAGGCCACAGAGCGTCGGAGCGGTGTCCGGGGTCACTCTCACCATCAGCAAATGACAACTCCTGGAGGAGATCATGCGGAGCGCTTATCCTGTCATAGTCCCCACAGTAGCGCTTGCTTTCGCGCTGCTGCCGGCCGCGCCGGCCTTCGCCGTGCCGACCACCGTGCAGGTCACCATCACCAACCTCGCGCCGACGGACGGCACCAACCTGACCCCGCTCTGGGTCGGCTTCCATGACGGCGCGTTCGATCTGTACGATCGCGGCGAATCGATCCAGACCCCTGAATTCGCCGGTTTCGAAACCCTGGTTGAGGACGGCATCACGGCGGAAATCTCCCGCCGCTTCGCGGCCGAGCAGCCCGGTGGGGTCGATGCGACCCTGTTCGGGCCGGTGGTCCCGCCGATCCGCCCGGGCGAGTCCAGCTCGTTCGTGTTCACGCTGGAGAGCACCGATCCGGCGACGCAGTTCTTCAGCTACGCGTCCATGGTCATCCCCAGCAACGACGCGTTCGTCGCCAACGGCAACCCGCTCGCCTTCGACATCTTCGACGACGACGGCGACTTCCTCGGTGCGAACTTCATTGTCCTCGGCGAGGACGTCCTCGACGGCGGCACCGAGATCAATGACGAGATCCCGGAGAACACCGCCGCTCTGGCCCAGGCCACTCCAAACACCGGCGTCGACGAAAACGGCGTGGTCGACGAACACCCCGGCTTCCTTGACGGCGGAAACGTTCTGGCTGCCATTCCCAACGGCGACTTCACCGTGCCCGGGTATGAGGTGGCGCGGATCATCGTCACTCAGGTGCCCGAGCCCGGGACCCTGGCACTGGCCCTCGGCCTGTTCGCCGGCCTCGGCGTGCTGGCCCGTCGCACCCGCTGAGCGCGCCGGCACCGGCGGGCAGCGGCCCATTGTTTCCGGAGATCACCGGCAGGGGCTTTCCCCTGCCGGTCGATTGCGGCTGGCTTCCGTCTCCGCGACCGTGCGCCGCGCTGATCACGGCGCCGGGGCAGCAGGGCTGCGCCCGGCGATCCGCGGGTCCGAAAGTTGGCCGGACGGCGGCCCTGATCGACGTCGGCGCCGGCGCCGGGGCGGTGATCGCCTCTCAGTTGACAAGGTTCCGGGAATTGACCCTATAGCCCGGTCCCGTAATCGGCCGCCGGCAGCGGGGGCGGCGGTGTGCCGGGAGCTTTGCGTTTCTGCGAAAACCGGCAACCGGCAGAACCGCCCCCGCCGCCGGATCGCCCGCAAACCGATGCGTCCGGATCGGCCTCGGGGCCTTGTCGTCGCCTTCGCTGGCATGCCATAAGGGGCCTCCATTCTCCCACAGGGAAGCTCTCGGGGGACTCCGACATGAAAATAGCCATACCGAAAGAGCGGAGGCCGGGGGAAACCCGGGTCGCGGGCTCGCCCGACGTGGTCAAAAAATTCGTTGGCGCCGGCTTCGACGTTGTCGTCGAGTCCGGGGCGGGCGAGGCCGCGTCGATGACCGATGATGCGTACCGGGCAGCCGGTGCGACGATCGTGAACACGCCGGAGGAGGCGCTGAAGGACGCCGATGCGGTGCTGAAGGTTCAGCGGCCGATCCTCGACTCACCGAACGAACTGGCGCTGCTCAAGTCGGGGGCCATCCTCGTCGGCCACCTGAACGCGCGCCTCAATCCCGAGGACGCGGAGGCCTGGGCGAAGGCTGGGCTCACCACCTTTGCGCTCGAGCTGATGCCGCGGATTTCCCGGGCCCAGTCCATGGATATCCTGTCGAGCCAGAGCAACCTCGCCGGCTACAAGGCCGTGATCGACGGCGCCGCCGAGTATGGCGCGGCCCTGCCGATGATGATGACCGCAGGCGGCACCGTGCCGCCGGCGAAGGTCTTCATCATGGGCGTCGGCGTCGCCGGCCTGCAGGCGATCGCCACCGCCAAACGACTCGGCGCCGTGGTCACCGCCACGGACGTCCGGCCGGCGACCAAGGAGCAGGTGGCCAGCCTCGGCGGCAAGTTCCTCGAAGTCGATCCGGAGATGGAAAAGGACGCCGAGACCGCTGGCGGCTACGCCAAGGAGATGCCGCCCGAGTATTACGAGAAGCAGAAGGCGGTCGTCGCCGAACACATTAAGAAGCAGGACATCGTCATAACCACGGCGTTGATCCCTGGCCGGCCGGCCCCGGTCCTCGTCACCGAAGACATGGTCAAAACGATGAAGCCGGGTTCGGTGATCGTTGACCTCGCCGTCGAAGCGGGCGGCAACTGCCCGCTGTCCGAGCCGGGCAAGGTCGTTTTCAAGCATGGCGTCAAGCTGGTCGGTCACCTCAACGTCCCCGGGCGGCTGTCGGGCGACGCCAGCGCGCTATTTTCCCGCAATATTTTTAATTTTCTCAGCCCGCATATCGACAAGGACAGCAAGACCCTGAAGTTCAACTGGGAGGACGAAACGGTGAGCGGGACCTGCGTGACCCGCGACGGGTCGATCGTGAACCCGGCGCTGAAAGGGGAGGGGAACTGATCCATGGACACCGCGACCATACAGGATTCCGCCCGCCGCCTCGCCGAGGAGGCGACGCGCCTCGCCGAGGAGGCCGGGCGCGTGGCCGGCGAAGCGGCCGCCACCGCTCCGCCGGTCGTCGAGGCGACCAGCGCCGGGATGGACTTTCTGTCGCTGTTCACCGTCTTCGTCCTGGCCTGCTTCGTGGGCTTTTACGTGGTCTGGAGCGTCACGCCGGCGCTCCATTCGCCATTGATGGCGGTGACGAACGCCATCTCTTCGGTGATCATTGTCGGCGGCCTGGTCGCTGCCGGAGTGGCCGATATGGGCTTTTCCAGCGTGATGGGTTTCTTCGCGATCGCCCTCGCCTCGGTGAACATTTTCGGCGGTTTTATCGTCACGCACCGGATGCTGGCGATGTACAAGAAAAAAGCCAAGAAGTAGGGGGGCCAGATCATGGAACTCATCGGGTTCGCCTACATCGTCGCGGCGGTGCTGTTCATTCTCGCACTCCGCGGCCTCTCCAACCCAGAAATGGCCCGTATGGGCAACTACTATGGCATGGCCGGCATGGTCATCGCCGTCGTTGCCACCCTGTCGATCGTCGAGGGGTCAAGCCTTGTCCTGATCATCCCGGCAGCGGGAATCGGCGGCGCGATCGGTGCCTTCATCGCCCTGCGCATCCAGATGACCGCCCTGCCGCAGCTGGTCGCCGCCTTCCACAGCCTCGTCGGCCTTGCCGCCGTGTTCGTGGCGACAGCGGCGTTCTACAATCCCGTCGCCTACAACATCGGGGTGCCCGGTGACATCCATGCCGGCAGCCTCGTCGAGATGTCGATCGGCACGGCGATCGGCGCGATCACCTTCTCCGGATCGGTGATCGCGTTCCTCAAGTTGCAGGGACTGATGAGCGGCAATCCGATCGTCTTCCCCATGCAGCACCCGCTCAATGCCCTGATCGGGGTGCTGATCCTCGTTTGCGTTGTGTGGTTCTCCACCACCGAGTCGGTGCCGGCCTACTGGCTGATCGTCGTTCTGGCGTTCGTCATCGGTTTCACCCTGATCATCCCGATCGGCGGTGCCGACATGCCGGTGGTGGTCTCGATGCTCAACTCCTACTCGGGGTGGGCAGCCTGCGGCATCGGCTTCACCCTGCAGAACCCGGCCCTGGTGATCACCGGGGCGCTGGTCGGCTCCTCCGGTGCGATTCTCTCCTATATCATGTGCCGGGGGATGAACCGGTCGATCTTCAATGTGCTGCTTGGCGGCTTCGGCGGCGAGGGCGTGTCCCCCGCGGCCGGTGCCGGTGGTGCACGCGGAGCGGTGAAGGCGGGCAGTGCCGAAGACGCGGCGTTCATTATGAAGAACGCCTCGAAAGTGATTGTCGTACCCGGCTATGGAATGGCCGTCGCCCAGGCCCAGCACGCGCTGCGCGAAATGGCCGACAAGCTCAAGGAGGAAGGCGTCGATGTCAGGTACGCCATCCACCCGGTAGCGGGGCGGATGCCGGGGCACATGAACGTGCTGCTCGCTGAGGCCAATGTGCCTTATGACGAAGTCTTCGAAATGGAGGAAATCAACCACGAGTTCTCCACCGCGGACGTCGCATTCGTCATCGGTGCCAACGACATCACCAACCCGATGGCGCGCACCGACCCCGGCTGCGATATCTACGGGATGCCGATCCTCGACGTGGACAAGGCGGGCACGACCCTGTTCATCAAGCGGTCGATGGCATCCGGCTACGCCGGCATCGACAATCCCCTGTTCTTCGCCGACCGGACGATGATGCTGTTCGGCGACGCCAAGAAAATGACCGAGGAGATCGTTCAGGCTCTTGGTTGAACGTCCGGTTGCGCCAGCCGGCGATTGCGCCAGCGCAGCGAGGGAGGGGACGCCAGCCAGTCCCCTCCCTCGCGGCCGGCTGCTTTGCCGCAGACGCGCGGTCAACTGCTCGTTACCGTGTCGTCAAGATTTGTTCTATAGTTGTTGATCGAGGTTCCCGGGCGCAGTGGTCCGGACCGGACGGCGGCTGCCGGGTGCGTCCACCCGGCCGCCGCCGCCGGCCGCCGCTGCTTCCGCATCCGCGCCGGTGCGACGGCTTCACGCTCCGGGCGGGACTTTTACGGGTGCGTGGAGGACGTGGAGCATGACCAGGGAGGGACTGCGGACGTTCGCGGCGAGCTTCGCGCTTGCGCTTGCCGTGGCCGTGAGCGGGTGCGAAGAAGGTCCCGAGGGCAGCCAGCTGATCGCTGCACTGCGCTTGCACCGGACATCGCTGGAGGTTGTGGCGGAACAGCTGGCGTCCGCCGGCCCGCAGGCGACCATCGATCTTCGCGGCGAAAGGCCGGTGTTTCAGCCGCCGGTGAGCGAAGTGATTGCTGAGGAGCTGGCCAGGGCGCTATACGCCGCCGAAGTGGATATGGCCGTCAACGATCCCGACTTCGGCGGCGTGCTGTTCCGGGCCTCCAGCCCGGAGATCACCGTTGAGGGCATGTTGAGCGGTTTCGTCTACCGGACCGCCGACCGGTTCGGCGATGCGATCACGGTCGTTGAAGATCTGCAGACGGCGGTCGTCCAGGCCCGCAGCGCCGGCAGCACCGGACAGGGCAAAGGTGTCCGGCTCGCCCACCCGGTGGATGGCCGGTGGGGAATTTTTTTGCAGGCCTTTTGATCCGCCGTTCCCCGGGTAAGCCGCGACGCGGCGGGCGCAACGGCGGCTGAGGACCGGCGTTTTCCCGAGCGGGCGAACGGTCCTGCCGCGATGCCGCTGCTTCCGAACGCAGGCGGCGCTCATCGCCGCAGACGCCGGCGGGGCGAGAACCAGTGGTTCGATGCCGACCGACGAGTCCGATCCGTCAGATGAATCGAACCACAAGATCAGTAGTTTAGTGGATCGACCGATCATCCGCTTGGGAACCAGGCGAGTGATCCGATCCACCAGGGCCGGGCCGCCGGTCGATGCTGTCGCCGGCATCACGGGGAAACCTGACGGACGGGGAAGGCAGGGAAGACCGGTGGGCCCGGGTCAAAAGCCCTCGCGTTCGAGGCGCTTGCGCTCCAGCTTACGGGCGCGGCGGACAGCCTCGGCTTTTTCCCGGGCGCGCTTTTCGGAGGGCTTCTCGTAGGACCGGCGACGCTTCATCTCGCGGAAGATACCCTCGCGCTGCATCTTCTTTTTCAGCGCCTTGAGGGCCTGATCGACATTGTTGTCGCGAACTGTGACCTGCACGGGTGTTTGCACTCCTTGCCGTGAACGGTTAGACAACTGAGGAAGGCCGGATTGTTAGCACAGGGGCTCGCGGCAAGGGAAGGCTGTTGCCGCGGCCCCTCGCGGATTCCCGAGGTGTGTTGCGATGGCGTTGCTCAAGATTGCCCGCATGGGGCACCCGGTGCTGGCGCGGGCTGCTGAACGGGTCGGCAACCCCCGGGATCCGGCGCTGGCGCGGCTGGCCATGGACATGATTGAGACCATGCGCGATGCTCCGGGGATTGGCCTCGCGGCGCCCCAGGTGCACGCTGGCGTGCGAATCGTTGTCTTCCATGTCCCGCCGTCACGGGCCGATGACCCTGAGGCGCCCAACGGCGCAGCCAAAGGCCCGGTGCCGCTGACGGTCCTGATCAATCCGCAGATCGAATGGCTCGACGATAGCGTGACCGAAGACTGGGAGGGGTGCCTGTCGGTGCCGGGGCTCACCGGTCTCGTGCCCCGGGCGCGGCGGATCCGTTACCGCGGCATTGCCCCCGACGGGGGCTCGATCGAGCGGGTTGCCGAGGGCTTCCACGCCCGGGTGGTGCAGCATGAATGCGACCATCTCGACGGCGTTCTCTATCCGCAGCGCATGACAGATTTGCGTCAGTTCGGTTTCGTTGAGGAGATCGGTCGGGCGCAGGCGACAGCGAACCGCCCGGCCGGCCGGCGGGAGGCGGTGTGATGAGCACGGATGATGCCCTGAAGGACCAGGTTCTCGACGCGGTTCTGCCCAATGTCGCTTTTGACGGCTGGACGGCGCGGGCGGTGCGTCACGGCGTTGAGGATCATGGTCTCGCGCCCGGAAGTCCGGAGCGCGCCTTCCCGGATGGCGTCACCGGGATGATCCGCTACTGGTCGGCGCGCAGTGATCGCCGGATGGCAGCCGACCTCGCCAACCTCCTGGCGACGGCCGATCCGGTGAGCATGAGACTCTCGCAGCGGGTGGCCACGGCGGTGCGCCTGCGCATCCTCACCGATGGTGCTGACCGGGAGGCCGTGCGGCGGACGCTTGCCCATCTCGCGCTGCCCGGCAATGCCGCACTCGGCGCCGAACTGCTCTATCGGACCTGCGATGCGATCTGGCATGCGGCCGGCGACCGTTCGGTCGACTTCAGCTACTACACCAAGCGGGCCAGCCTCGCCGCCGTTTACGCGGCGACCGTTCTTTACTGGCTCGAAGATCAGTCCGAGGACTCCATCGAGACCTGGGGCTTCCTCGAACGGCGCATCGCCGACCTGGGACTGCTGCCGCGGCTGCGCAGCCGCTTCGATCAGGCGATCCGTTCCGCGCTCGCCCCGCTTGCCGGCTTGCGCCGCCCCGGCTTCAGCCGTACACCGCGGCCATGATGCAGCGATTGAGCATTCCGAGCAGCCCGGCGCCCGCCCCGAACAGCATCAGGATGCCGAGGAACAGCCGGACCACCCGTTCCCCCTCGGGCGTCCGGGCGTAAAACCACCAGGCGACCGAAAAGACGATGATCGAGAACAGGGAAATGGCATCCAAGGGATCGGTCTCCGGGAACGGGTGAGACGGGGTGGGGCGGAGGCTGATGACACACCGGGCAAGCCGCCGTTGCAACCGCCAACCCGGGGGTGATGGCCGGCCAGCGCGGTTAGCAGCCGGATGCGGTGGACCTTGCCGGCGTGGTGGGATCGGGAAATCCTGCTCCTGGCGGTGATGTGGAGGAAAGCGATCATGCCGCTTCGATACATCCGGGTGGTGATCGCATTGCTGTTTGCGGGCGTTTTGCTGACCGCACTGGCCGCACCGGCAACCGCCGCCTCGCTCGCCGGGGCCTTCGCGGTGCCGCCCGGGTTCGTCGTGGTCATCGAAGATCAGCACACCAGCGAGGCCAGGGCCGGTTCCGAGGCCGGCAGGGAGGTGCTGACCATCCGACCCGACCCGGGACCGTTCGCCGGCTTCAGCACGCTGACGCTCCGCGTCATCGATCATCAGATCGAGGATCCGGAAGAGTGGCTGCGTCGCCGCATGCGGATCGACACTCTAAGCGGTGAGGATCTGTCAGCGCTGCTCGAAAGTCCCGACAGTCCGTTCGGCGCCCCGGCGTTCGACCGGCTGCGTGAGGCGATGCCGGACGTCTCAGCCGGGCTCGACCGCCTCGCCCGGATTCCCCTGGATGATTGCGAGGGGCCGGAGCGCCGGACGGGCGAGGCCGGCCCGCTGTTCGAATTGCGGTGCGAGCACGCGATCGGGCCGTTCAAGCGGTTCACCGTGCTGCGGCTGCAGCAGGTCGGGGAGATGTGGTACGGGATCGACATCGTCGCAGCGAACCCGCAGCGGCTCCGCCACCTGATCGCGATTGCCAACTCGTTCGACCCGGACGTGCCGCAATGAGCGCAGATGAGCGTCTTTGACGGGCCGGGATATCGCTGGCCGGGTCGGCGAGTCCGCTTCAGCCAGTGTCCTGATGAGCGGAGTGACAGCACAAGCGATGGACCAGGGAATTTCTGAAGCCGAACATCGAACCCGGGCGGTCGCCGAGAGCCGGCAGCCATCGTCCGGCTTCCTGGAAAAATTCGTGCTGCTGTTTTTTGCGTTCGCTTTCGTCGCGATGGTGGCAGGTGGCGTTGCCTATTATCAGACCGAGCGAACCATTGCCAATGAGCAGCTCGAAGGCCGCGATTTTCAGGTGATTAACCAGGAATGGGCGGGCCGGATCCGCTACCGCGACCACATGCTGAATATGCAGAACCGGACTTTCGATGAACTGACACGCGCCGTTGGCAATAGCTTGCAGTCGATTTCGGCGATGACCTGGTCCTATGATGAAAAACTTGGGCCCAACGACCTGGGGCGCCGGCTGGACGAGTATCAGCGCTCCCGTTCCGAATGGCAGAAATCGGAAATCCGCCTGCGGGCGCTGCTCGAGACCTACTTCGGTTCGGCCGCCCGGGACGAGTTCGAGTTTGAGATCAGCCGGGAGGTGGAGGCCCTCGGTGCCGATGTGGAGCGGATCTATCTCAACGCCCTGCAGCGCGCCCAGGCAGCAGAAACGCCGGTTGCCGGCGAAACCGGTCTGGCCCTGCAAAGCCGGTACAAGGACCTGGAGGTGCGAACCTACACCTTCCTCGTCCGGCTGCTCGACGAGATTAAGGCCGGCTATCAGCGCCACGGCGAGATCCCGCCCGACTACGCGTTCACCCCGCCGCTGCGCTCGGCTCCAGACCGGATTCCGGGACAGATCGAATAGCCGCGCCCGAACGGTTAAGCCCGAACGGTTAAGCCCGAACGGTTAAGCCCGAACGGTTAAGCCCGAACGGTTAAGATTGTGTTGCGCTCCAAGGCCCGCTATCGTTGAGGATTAACGGCGGGGTTCCGCCGCTTGGAGGCAATCATGACTCTTCTGCACTGGCGGCCGTATATGAGCGTCGGGTGCGAAGCTATCGACGCTGACCACAAGGTTCTGATCAACCTTCTGAATAAATTGCATTTTCAGTTGTTCGCCGGCGATGAGCCGGGTGCCATCGAGGACGTCCTCGAGGACTTGGCTGCCTATGCGCGGGCCCACTTCGCGCGGGAAGAGTCACTCATGTGTCGCGCCGGCTATCCGGAAACGGAACGTCACTGTGCCCTGCATCGGTCGCTCAGCAGCGCGCTCGAAGCCTATCGTCGCCAGTATCACCAGGATCGCGACAGCTTCGACGAGGCCGAGTTCTATGACTTTGTGTCGGACTGGCTGCTGATCCACGTCCTCGAAGACGATGCCAAGCTCAAGCCTTACCTCAGCAGGGTCTCCCGGCTCGCGCTCGCCGGCTGAACAGGCGTTCGGGACGACCGCCCGGGGGCCGGTCAGCCCTCGGAGGTGGCATCACTCAGCGAGCCGCCCGGGGGCGTGAAGGGGTTCTCGCAGCGCAGCAACCGTCTGCGCCGTCCTGAGGCGGCGCAGAGGACGTGGTCTGAGCTGCGCAAGGGGGCTTGCGCGTTCCGGAACCGGCCGCTAGATCCGGGCGCGCACTGGCAGGTGGGGCAGGCGTGATCCCTCATCGCGACGCAGGTCTGGCATGCCCGTCAGATGAGAGGGATGAGGACTGATGGCAGCGCTGATCGATATCGAGGGGTTGTGCAAACGCTTCGGCCCGATCCTGGCTGTCGACGGCGTCTCTTTCGCCGTCGACCGCGGTGAGATCCTCGGTTTTCTCGGTCCGAACGGTGCCGGCAAGTCGACGACGATGCGAATGATCAGCGGCTATCTCACGCCGGACGCCGGCCGGGTCGCCGTGGCCGGACACGACGGCGTTGCCGAGCCGCTCGCCGTTAAGCGGCGGATCGGGTATCTGGCGGAGGGTGCGCCGCTGTACGGCGAAATGACCGCGGCCGGTTTTCTCGGCTTCGTGGCCGATATCCGCGGCCTCAGCGGCCGGTCGCGCAAAGCCCGCCTGGATGACGTTGTCGAACGGCTTCACCTGCAGCGGGTCTGGCACCAGCCCATCGAAACCCTGTCCAAGGGCTTCAAGCGCCGGGTCGGCCTCGCTCAGGCGATCCTTCCCGATCCCGATGTCCTGATCCTTGACGAGCCCACCGATGGCCTCGATCCCAACCAGAAGCACGAGGTGCGCAGCCTGCTTCGCGAACTTTCCGGCGAAAAAGCCATCGTTATTTCCACTCACATCCTCGAAGAAGTGGAGGCGGTGTGCTCACGGGCAGTGATCATTGCGGCGGGCCGGATTGTCGCCGATGACACGCCTGCGGCGCTCGTCACCGACCCCCGCTACCGGACCGGGGAGGCAGCCGCGGCGCCTGCCGGTCTCGACGAGGTGTTTCGCCACCTCACCACCACCGGAGCAGCCCTGCAATGACCGGCATCTGGACGATCTGCCGGCGGGAACTGTCGGCTTATTTCACCTCGCCGCTGGCCTACGTCTTCATCATCGTGTTTCTGGTTCTCGCCGGCGGCCTGACGTTCTTTCTCGGCGGCTTTTTCGAACGGGGCGAGGCCGATCTCGGCGCGTTTTTTCAGTTCCATCCCTGGCTTTACCTGATCCTGGTGCCGGCGATCGGCATGCGGTTGTGGGCGGAGGAGCAGAAAGCGGGAACGCTCGAGCTGCTGATGACCCTTCCGGTCACCGCGGGCGCCGCCGTCATCGGTAAGTTTTTGGCTGCCTGGTTGTTCACCGGAGTTGCGCTGATCCTCACCTTCCCGTTCTGGGTGACCGTCAACGTCCTGGGCGATCCGGACAATGGGGTCATTGCCACGGCGTATCTGGGGAGCTGGCTGATGGCCGGCGGATTTCTGGTGCTTGCCGCGTGTGCCTCGGCGCTCACCGCCAATCAGGTGATCGCGTTCGTGCTCGGCCTGATCCTCGGCTTCGCTTTCCTGATGAGCGGAGTGGACGTCGTCCAGGGCCTGCTGCGGGGATGGCTGCCGCCGCTGCTGCTCGATACCATCGCCGGTTTCAGCTTCCTGACCGCCTTCGAAGGCCTGTCCGGCGGGGTGGTCGAGGCACAGACGCTGGTGCTGTTCGTCTCGCTGATCGCCGCCGGCCTGTTTATCAACACCGCGCTCGTGGCTCTGAAGCGGGGACACTGAGATGGCCGCCCGTTCCGCGACAACGACCCGGTGGAACCGTCGCCACCTGGCGCTGATGGCCATCGTGCTGGCGGTGATCGGCTTCTTTGCCGTCAACATTTTCGCCGGCGCGGCGCTGACCACGGTCCGGCTCGATGTGACCGGCGATGGTCGCTACACCGTCTCCGACGGCACCTGTGCCGTCCTTGCCGGAATCGACGAGCCGATCCGCCTGCGGGTTTACCGGTCGCGGCAGCTTGAGGAGCTCGGGCCGTTTTTCGCCACCCATGCCGGGCGGGTCGACGCCCTGCTGCAGCGCTATGCCGATCTCGCCGACGGCAAACTGGTCATCGAGCGGTTCGATCCGGAGCCGTTCTCGCCCGAGGAGGATTTGGCGGTCGCCGACGGCATCCAGGCGCTGCCCGTGGACCGGACCGGCAACCTCGCCTATTTCGGACTCGCCGGGGTGAACAGCACCGACGACCGGGAGGCGATCGGCTTCCTGGCGCCGGACCGGGCGGATTTTCTGGAGTACGACGTCACCCGGATGATCGCCGATCTGGCCAATCCGGAAAAGACCACGGTGGCGGTGATCGGCGACCTGCCGCTGCGCGGCGATGCCCTGAACGCGTTTCAGCCGTGGCTCATCACCGACCTGGTCGAACAGGTCTTCGAGGTCCGCGAGATCCAGGGCAGCGTTGAGCGGATCGATGACGATGTCGACGTTTTGATGCTCGCCCAGCCGACCGCGCTCGACGACCGCACCCTTTATGCGATCGATCAGTACGTCCTCGGCGGCGGCCGGGTTCTCGCGTTCGTCGATCCCTTCGCCGAAGTGCTGGCCCGACAGGCGCCCGGCCAGGCGACCGGCGGCGACGCCGTCGCTGCCCTCGAACCGTTGCTGACCGCCTGGGGCGTGGAGATGTCCGGCAACCGGGTGGTCGGCGACCGCCAGGCGGCGGTGCGGGTCCGTGCCCTGCAGGCGGGCCTGCCGGTGGTGAGCGATTATCTGCCCTGGCTCGCCCTGGGGGCCGCGAACATGGTCGCTGACGACCCGGTGGTCGGTGATCTCCAGGTGCTGGTGGTCAAGACCGCCGGTGCCCTGCGCTCCCGGGAGGGGGCGACGACGACCCTGGGACCGCTGGTCGTCACCAGCGAAGAGGCCGCCACGTTCCCCGCCGAACCCCTGCGGCTGCGCCCCGATCCCGTCGCGCTCCTGCGGAGCTTTGAGCCGGTGGGCCAGCCGCTGACGATCGCCGCGCGGATCACCGGACCGGTCGTTTCGGCGTTTCCGGACGGCCCCCCGCGGGCGGACGACAAGGACGACGATGAGCCGGCCGCGAGCGGACAGGCGCCGCGTGGAGAAGGCGATAACGAGGGGGCCGACCGCCCCGCCGAGGGCGCGGCTGACCCGGACCCGGCCGGTCCTGTGGCTGCCGGTCACCTGCGGGAAAGCCGGGTTCCGGCGATGCTGATTGTTGTTGCTGATGCCGACCTGCTTGCCGACGACTCCTGGGTGCGGGAGAATGCCCTGTTCGGGCAGAGGTTTACGGTGCCGGCTGCAAACAATGCCGATCTGGTGCTGAATGCGCTTGAGAGTCTCGCCGGCGGCAGTGCGCTGGCGTCGCTGCGCGGCCGCAGCATTGAAGCGCGGCGGTTTGAGGTCGTCGACGCGATGATGCGCCGGGCCGAGGACGAATACCGGGCGACCGAGCAGGCGCTGCTCGACCGGATCGAGGAGGCGCGCCAGCGCATCTCCAGCCTTGAAGACCCCGGCGGCGAGGAGGCGGCCATTGTCACCGCTGCCAGGCGACAGGAGATCCAGGCCGCCCGCCAGGAGCTTCTCGACCTGCGCCAACAGCTCCGCGCCGTGCAGTTCGCCCTCAATGAGGAGGTCAACGCGCTCGAAACCCGGCTCAAGCTGATCAATATCGTCGCCGTGCCGGCCGTCGTTGCGGTGGTTGCAGTCGGGCTGGCGCTGTGGCGCCGCCGCCGTGCTGTGCGCACCCGGTCCGTACCGGCCGCTTCCGGGGGGGCCGCTTCCGGGGGGGCCGCTTCCGGGGGGGCCGCTTCCGGGGGGGCCGCGCCGTGAGCCCGCGGGTGGTGCTGCTGACCGCGCTGTTTACCGCCGTCGCGGTGGTCGCCGCGCTCCTTGCCGTTCTCCAGCGGCCCTATCCGACTTCGGTGGACCTGGATGCCGAACCCGCGTTCGCCACGCTCAGCCAGTCGCCCGAGGCGGTCGCGCGCATCGAAATCTCCGGCGGCGATGGCAGCGTAACCCTGGTTCACGATGACCAGGGCAGCTGGACGGTTGCCGAAAAGGCCGGCTATCCGGCGAAGCCGGAGGCCATTGGCGCGCTCGTCCTCGGCTTCGCAGAACTGCGCCTGGCGGAAGCCAAGACCGCGCGGCCCCACCGCTATTCCCGTCTCGGTGTTGAGGACGTGTCGGCCGCGAACAGCGGATCGCGGCGGGTGCGCATGCTCGATGGCGAGGGTACCGTCCTGGCCGACGTCATTGTCGGCCGGCGGGTGTTTTCTGCGACCGGCGGCCGGTCGGCGGGCACCTATCTCCGCCGCACGGGCGAGGTGCAGGCCTGGCTCGCGAGCGGCGGGGTCAGCGTCGACACCGACCCGGTTGACTGGCTTAACCCGGAAATCGTCGATGTGGACGCCGCGGCCGTCAGGCGCGTGGCCGTGACCCTGGCGGACGGCGCGGCCTATGTGGCTGAACGGGCGGGCGCCGGGGATCCGCTGGCGCTCAACCCGGTGCCGGAGGGCCGCGAGCCCCTCGCAGCGGCGGTTGAACGGCTGGCCGGGCTGCTCGACGGCATCACCCTGATCGACGTCGCCCCCGCCGGATCGCTCGAGGATGCCGAGCCGGTGGCCGCAACGATCGTCGAGACCTTCGACGACCGGGTGGTGCGCATCGACCTGGTTAAGGTCGCGACCGACCGCTGGGCAACGTTCACGGTCGCCGGCGAGGAGGGCGCCGGAGGGCTGGCGGAGCGGGTCGAGGGCTGGACGTACCGGCTGCGGGCGGGCGTCGCCGACCGGATGGCGCCAGCGCTCACCGATCTTCTTGAGCCGGCCGAACCCGCCGGCGGTTCGTAATCAGGACGCACCGGGGTCCCGGTCGCGAGCGGAGCGGTTTTTTGTGTGTACGGTTGTTTTTCTCCGCCGCCCCGGTCACCGCTGGCCGCTGCTGATCGCCGCCAACCGCGATGAGATGGCCGACAGGCCATGGCAGGCGCCCGCCCGGCACTGGCCTGACCGGCCAGGGACTGTCGCCGGGCTTGACATTCTCGCCGGCGGCACATGGCTCGGCATCAACGATCGGGGTGTGGTCGCCGCGATCCTGAACCGGATCGGCACTCTCGGACCGGCACCGGGCAAGCGCAGCCGCGGGGAGCTGCCACTGGCGGCCCTCGACCACGGCAGTGCCGCATCGGCGGCGGCGACCCTGAGTGCGCTCGATCCGGAAGACTACCGGCCGTTCAACATGGTCGTTGCCGACGCGGTAGCCGGGTTCTGGCTGCGGTGCTGGCTCGGTGACGGCCTGACCGGTCAGGGGATGGCGATCGACACGACGCCACTGCCCGACGGCCTGTCGATGCTGACCGCCTATGACCTTAATGATCCGGCGTCGGCGCGAACGCGGCGCTACCGGCCCCTGTTCACAGAGGTGTCGCCGCCCGATCCCGATCTGCCCGACTGGCGGGGCTGGGAAACCCTGCTTGCGTCCACGGACAGCGACGTGGACGCCGGTCCCGGCGGCGCCATGCTGGTGATGACCGACACCGGGTTCGGAACCGTGTGCTCATCGCTGCTCGCCGTCCCGTCGAAAGCGCCGGACGCGCCGCCGCCGGTCTGGCAGTTCGCCGCCGGACGGCCCGGCGAGGTGCCGTTCCTCCCGGTCTCCCTCGGTGCGCCCGGCCAGGGCTGACATTGTTTTGCGATCCGCTTGCTGCTATATCATTCAAGCGTAGGTTTGGGGGTTCGCCCCAAGCGCACCGTCCGTTGTGCGCCAACCCTCTGGTTCAAATCAAATGGCCCGACGCAGACAGATCTTCGAAGGCAGGGCTAAGATCCTGTTTGAGGGGCCTGAACCGGGAACTCTCGTTCAGTATTTCAAAGACGAGACGACCACCGCGGCAAATCAGCGCCGGTCGGTGGCTACCGGTAAGGGTGTGCTCAACAACCGGATTTCCGAGTACCTGATGACCCGTCTCGGAGAAATCGGCGTTCCGACCCATTTCGTCCGCCGCCTGAACATGCGCGAGCAGCTGGTTCGGGAAGTGGAAATGATCCCGGTTCAGGTGATCGTCCGCAATTGCGCGGCGGGTTCGTTCGCCCGGCGGTTCGGCATCGCCGAAGGTACCCTCCTCCCGCGCTCGATCATCGAGTATCGCTACAAGTCCGAGGAACTCAATCATCCGTCAGTTTCGGAGGAGCATATTACTGCCTTCGGCTGGGCAACGCCTCAGGACCTCGACGAAATCATGGCCCTGTCCCTTCGGGTGAATGACTTCCTGACCGGCCTGTTTCTTGGCATCGGCCTGCGGCTGCTCGACCTGGAGGTGGAGTTTGGCCGCCTGTGGGAGGACGAGCAGATGCGGATCGTGCTCGCCGACGAGATCACCCCCGATTCGTGCCGGGTCTGGGATCTCAAGACCAACGAACGGCTCGACCCCGACCAGACCCGCCACGATCTGACCCGCGTGTCCTGGGCCTATCAGGAGATCGCCCGCCGGCTCGGCATTCTGCCCGAGAGCGGGCCGGCGGAGTTGCCGGCGGCCCGGATGGTGCCGTGAGGACCGGATGCCGCCGGCAGGACACGGCCGATCAGCCATGAAGGCGCGCGTTCACGTCATGCTCAAGCCGGGGGTGCTCGATCCTCAGGGCAGAGCGGTCGCCCGGGCGCTCGGAAACCTCGGCTTCGCGGGCATCGACGATATCCGCCAGGGCAAGATCATCGAAATTGATCTGACCGAACGCGACCGGGAACGGGCTCGGGAAAGCGTCGATGCCATGTGCCGACAGCTGCTCGCCAACACCGTAATCGAAACCTACGCCATCGAGATGATTGACGGATGAGTCGCCGTCCGCGGCGTCCATCCGGCCTGAGTTCCCACCGCTCGCCTGCCAACCCTGATCCCGCCGTCCCATTCATTGAGCCATGCGCGCCGCCGTCATCGTCTTCCCGGGCTCCAACTGCGACCGTGACGCCGCCGTCGCCCTGACCCGGGTGACCGGCCGGACCCCGGTGCTTGTCTGGCACGGCGAAACGGGGATCCCGAACGTCGACCTGATCGTCATTCCCGGCGGCTTCTCCTATGGCGACTACCTGCGGGCCGGCGCCATGGCCGCTCACTCGCCGGTGATGGCCGCGGTTCGGCACCGGGCGGCCGCAGGCGTTGCTGTGCTCGGCATCTGCAACGGCTTTCAGGTGCTGTGCGAGGCAGGGATGCTGCCGGGGGTGCTGATGCGCAACTCAGCTCTCCGCTTCGTCTGCCGGCCCGTCTGGTTGCGGGTCGAGCGCGCCGACACCCCGTTCACCGCCAGCTACACCGCCGGACAAGTCGTACGGATGCCCGTTGCCCATAACGAAGGTAATTTTTTCGCCGATCCGGAAACGCTCGACCGACTGGAGGGCGAGGGGCGGGTGGTCTTCCGCTATTGCGAGTCGGACGGCACGGTCGGCGGCAATCCCAACGGCGCGCAACGCAACATCGCCGGGATCAGCGACGCTCGCGGCCGGGTTCTCGGCCTGATGCCCCATCCCGAACGGGCCGCTGATCCGGCGCTCGGCGGCACCGACGGTGCGGCGATGTTCCAGAGCCTCGCGGAGGCGCTGGCATGACCGCCGCGATCACACCGGAGATTGTCGCCGAGCACGGTCTGACGACGGAAGAATATGAGCGCGTTCTGAAGATCCTCGGCCGGGAGCCGAACCTCACCGAACTCGGGATCTTTTCGGTGATGTGGAGCGAGCACTGCTCCTACAAGTCCTCGAAGACGTGGCTGCAGCGGCTGCCGACCGAGGCGCCGTGGGTGATCTGCGGGCCTGGCGAGAATGCCGGCATCGTGGATATCGGCGACGGCCTGGCCGTGGTCTTCAAGATGGAGAGCCACAACCACCCCTCCTATATCGAGCCGTATCAGGGCGCGGCGACCGGGGTCGGCGGCATTCTCCGCGACGTGTTCACCATGGGCGCCCGGCCGGTGGCGAACCTCAATGCCTTGCGGTTCGGCTCCCCCGACCATCCCAAGACCCGCCATCTGGTGTCCGGCGTGGTCGCCGGCATCGGCGGCTACGGCAACTGCGTCGGGG
>CAYVUM010000021.1:0-39151 GCA_964454795.1 uncultured Rhodospirillaceae bacterium | reverse complement strand
ACGACCACCTTGGCGTTGCAGTCCTGGATCCGCCCGGCGAGGCTGTCCGGGGAGAAGCCGCCGAACACGATCGAGTGGATCGCACCGATGCGGGCGCACGCCAGCATCGCGACCGGCAGCTCGACGATCATCGGCAGGTACAGCGCCACCCGGTCGCCCTTGGTCACGCCAAGGCCCTTCAGGACGTTGGCAAACCTGCAGACTTCGGCATGCAACTCCCGGTACGTGACCGCTTTCGACTGGGCCGGATCGTCGCCCTCCCAGAGCAGCGCCGTCTGGTCACCGCGGGTGGCGAGATGGCGGTCGAGGCAGTTCGCCGAGACATTGAGCGTGCCGTCATGAAACCACCGGATGTGCACATCCTTGGCATCGAAGCTGACGTCCTTCACTTGGCTGTACGGCTTGATCCAGTCGATCCGCTTGCCGTGCTCGCCCCAGAAGCCCTCCGCATCGTCAATGGAGCGTTGATACATCTCCAAATACTTTTCGTTATCGATCAAGGCGGAGCGGGCAATGTGCTCGGGCACCGGAAAAATGTGCTGCTCACTCATGATGAGATGTTCCTCCCTGCAGGATGGCTGAGGTTGATTTTGAGACAGTTTGAGCCGCGTCGGCTGCCGATTCACCGTCGCGCTGCCGGGAATTATCGTCAATCGGCGCCCGGCTTCAAGGGCATCGCGCGAACGCGCGGGCGACTTCGGTCTGCCGCCCCGTTTCAATCGGCGCTGCCGTCCGATTCCACGCCGGCGAGACGGATCCCGCTATCGGCCACCGTCAGGAACGCCCGGCGCAGCCGGGCGTGAACGCATGGCCCGGCGATGCAGACGCCGTCGTCGATCCGGAACAGTGCACCGTGGTTGGCGCACAGGATGTGGGTGCGTCCGACATTCAGGAAGCGGCCGGGCCGAAAATCGAGCGGCAGCGCCACATGGGGACAGACATTAACATAGGCATCGAGGCGATCGCCGCGGCGGATCACCATGACCTCCACCGCGCCCGCATCCGTCCCGCCACGCAGGGCTGCCGAGCCCGGGTCCTCCAGGTCATCCATGCGGAGCACAGAAGCCGACGTCACGGCCGGTCACGCCTCTCGTCTTCGGGCGGGCAGAGCGCCACCGTTCCCGGATCCACATGGCCCGTCGGCAATGGACCGTCGGGATCGGGGCGACCGGCAGACAACCATGGCCCACCCCTCCCGGACAAGCGCAACCTCGAGCAATCCGCTTTCGCCCCGCGCGCCGTTGCCCTATAGCCTTGATCCGTCGGGGGATACGGCAATGGCCCGGCAGCGCTGCAACCCTTGCACCCGGGGCCGCGGGCGCCGACTTCCGCGGAGTGCGGTGACGACCGGGATCCTCCCTGGCCGGCGCCCCTTCGCAACCGATCGCTGAGGTCATCCCAATGGACATCGTCGTGTTTCTGGTCAGCGGTCTCGCTGCTCTGATCCTTGGCGGCGAGCTGCTGATCCGCGGCGCGGTCAAAGTGGCCGAACAGCTCGGCCTGTCGCCCCTGCTGATCGGCCTGACCCTGGTCGGCTTCGGCACGTCCGCACCGGAGCTGGTCACCAGCGTCCAGGCGGCCCTTGCCGGCAGCCCCGGCATCGCCCTTGGCAATGTGATCGGCTCAAACATTGCCAACTGCCTGCTGATCGGCGGCACCGCGGCGCTGCTGTGTCCGATTGTGGTCGAGACCCGGGCGCTGAAGCGGGACGGCGGCGTCATGGTCGTTGCGTGTTTGCTGTTGGCCGGTGTCGCCGTGATTGGCGAGTTGAGCCGGCTCACCGGTGCCATCTTCGTCGGCATGCTGGTCGCCTATCTTTACGCGGCATACCGGCTGGAGAAGGAGCGGCCGGCCAATGGTCACGGCGCGTTCTACGATAAGGCGGAAGCGCTTGAGACCGCACTGCCCCATCGCGGGCCCCGGACCGGGCAGTCGATTGCGCCGGTCCTCGGCTGGGTGGCGCTCGCCGTTGCCGGGCTTGCGGTGGTCATCGGCGGCGGCCGGCTGTTCGTGGAGGGCGCCGTACTCCTTGCCCGAACGCTGGGGGTTTCCGAGACCGTGATCGGCCTGACTGTCGTCGCCATCGGCACCTCGATGCCCGAGCTTGTCACCTCGATCCTGGCGGCCATTCGCCGGCAATCCGATCTCGCCATCGGCAACATCTTCGGCTCGAACATCTACAACATTCTCGGAATCGCCGGGGTCACCGGGCTGATCGCGCCGATCCCGTTTCCGCCGGAAACGATCCGGTTTGACATCCCGGTCATGGTCGGTGTTGCCGTATTGCTGTGTTTTCTCGCGTTTACGGGGCGGCGGATCTGCCGCACCGAGGGGGCAGTGCTGCTTCTCGGCTACGGCCTCTACCTTGCCGCCCTGTGGCCCGGCGGTTGAGGCTGGAGGGTGCGGCCACGGCGAACAGGGGCGCCCGCCACGCACCAGCACGCGGCCGCTCCGGCCGGCGAACAACCGGACCGTCGCCAGATTTGCGGTTGAGGCCTCTGGCCAAGCCAATGGGATCCGCGCCATGCCGGTGCGGGCCGCATGCCCGGGTCGCGGTCAGACGAAGAGGATGACCACGATCGCCGCGAGGATCAGCGTCCCAATGAAGCCGATGAAGAAGATCCGGCGCTGGGTACCGCTTTTCAGGATGACTTCGGCTTGGCGCGCTTCATCTGGCGCGTAGACATTTTTTGTTTTTTTTCCGCGGTCAGTCTCTGCCCGCTCAATATGCTCGGGCGCGTCCGCCATCTGTGCCTCCTGTGTTCGATTCTGTCCTCAGCGGGTCTGTCCTCAGCGGGTTTGTCCTCAGCGGGTTTGTCCTCAGCGGGCTTCGCGTCGCCGAACCTTCGGCCGGCGGGCACGCCAGGATCGCGCGTCGAGACACGCTCGCCCCGGACGTTCAGTGCAGCGGGCTCGCCATCGCCCGGGCGGTCCCGGCTGGCGCCCGGCTGGTCGCCGGAGCGGGTTCGCCGGTCTCGCTGTCGGCGACCAGCGCGAGACCGTCGACGTCGTGGAGGGTTGCCCGTCCGAAACCCACCGTGGCGAGCCTCTCCTCACGAAGGACCCTGAGGGTGCGGTTGACATGGACGATGCTGAGTCCGAGGGCATCGCCCATCACTTCCTGGGTCAGTGGCAGTTCGAACGAGTTGTCGGACACGAGCCCGACGCACGCCAGGCGCGCCCGCAATTCCAGCAGAAGGTGCGCCATTCCCTCCTTGGCATTGCGCCGCCCGAGGCTTACCAACCTTTCCGCGAGATGTTCATATTCCTCAGCAATCAGCGCATCGACGGCGGCGGCAAAGCCCGGACAGGCGCCCCGCTCTCTCTTCGCGGCGACGTCGCGACGCGGCAGGCGGCAGATCGCGGAGGAGGTGAGGGTGGCCGCGAACTGCCTTGCGGTCGGTGCGAACGGACCGATCAGATCGCCCGGCACCAGCAGGTGGACGATCTGCCGGCGGCCGTCGTCGAGCAGCCGGTAGCGGAACGCCCAGCCCGATCGCAGGAGGAGGATCTCGTTCAACTGATCACCGCCGCAGTATATATCCGTATCGCGGTGACTGTGCTGTTCATGGGCACTTTCGAGGATTTCGAAGTCGCCGTCTGTGAGTTTGGATACGGCAGAAAATTTCCGGACCAGAGGCTCATCGTCCTTCAGTGATATTTTTCCATACTCATCAGCCTTTTGCACCATGATGGCACCTCCGCTGCTCCTGTAAAACTGCGTGCGCAGAAAAGTCTTTCAAGACTGTTCAGTATAAAGATTTATGAAATCACGTCAACATTATTTTTGTTTTTTTACATGAGCAACCTCTGGATTATCACCTAAATACTCTCCACGCCTCATTTATTGCTTACACGTCTTCAACGACAGTTGCACCCCTTGCGGAGCTTGGTAAAGCAGCGTCGAACCCCCATGTGGACACAGGGGCGTTGTTTGAGTAAGTTGCTCAACATGCTCATTTGACGGTGCCGGGCGTGTGCCACCGGGCTGCCGGGCGCCCAGCGGACGGTTCGTGGAGGTCAAGGCCGTGGAAACTGATAAGGAGATCCGCCGCCTGCAGCGCTTGCAGGTGATGCTCGCCGCTGAAGAGCTCCGCGCGATCGACGCGTGGCGATTCAAACATTCCATGCCCAGCCGGGCCGCAGCGATCCGCTCGCTGATCCGACGCGGGCTCTCGACGACCGATGATCCTCAGGCGCTGGCGAATTCGTCCGACCGTACTGTGGGATCAAAATCCCAGGAATTCGGGGTCATCCGGATTGCCGAGGCCGAACAGCCCCCCTCCGCCCGCAACGCCCCGGAAGACCCGGAGTAGCGGATACGAGGCGCCGGAGCAGCGGAGCAAAGGCGATCGGGCGACCTCGCGCCGCTTCTCCAGAATCCGGCCATCCCGATGGGGCCCATCCTCGTCTGAAACAGTGGCGGGGCCGGCCGCCGTCACCAATCGGCCTGGCAACCACCATTCGCGGGTTTCGATCATCCGGCTTGCCGCTTCTGTTTGTTTGTCGCCTCGTTCCAGGTCCTGGAGAACTCGTCGAACGCCTTTTCGAAGCCCTTGGTTGCCTCGACCCAGGCCTCGCCGCTCGCCTTCTGCAGCCGCCGCCACTGCCTCTGCACCTCCGACCAGCTCTGCTGAACCGTTTGCGCCGCCTCATCGGCCGTCTCGGTGGCATTCTTTCGCGCCTGATCCGCATAGGCGTCGACCCGGCCCTGCCAGTCCTGGACCTTGCGGCCCGCCTGTCGAAGATACTCCCGCATGGTCTCGCCCATCTGGCGGGCCGACCCGGACGCCGCCGCATTCGTCGGCATCAGCACGACGAACACCTGATCGTCATCGGGATAGGTGAGCGCCTGGCGCTCTTCCAAGGGCAGCAGTTTGTCTGACGTCAGCATCGCCTGCCCGCGGGCGAATGTGAGCGAGCCGAACGGAATGGCCACAAGGGTGTCGGCGACCCCGAGGAGACCGCCCGTCGAGACGACCACCTGCTCGACGCGACCGTCAGCGCCAATGATCACGTCGTGGATCTCGCCGACGGACTCGTCCTGCTGATCGCGGACGTCGGCGCCGATCGCCCTTGCCATGCTGTAACCGAAGGCGGCGTCGGCAGAGGCTTCAGAACCGGTGCCGGCGCCCTTCTCCTGAGTCATGGCGGAAACGGGAAGAAACGCGGTGGTAACCACCGTCAACATTGCAATCCGGAAAGCCTTACGCACGTCGGACGTCCTTTTCCTGCACTGATCAGTCTTGCGGAAAACCCGCATGAAATCCGAACTTCTTCATAGTCCGCCTTACGGCCAACCTTTCACGTCGGGTTGCCGGCTCCGTTCATGGCTCAGTCTTGATAGACGCGATGTCAACCGGCAACATTAACCTGGGAAAAAATCGGGTTTTCTTGCCGGGGCTCTGGTCTCGGCGCACTTCGCCAACTGAGATCCATCGATCTCGGGGAATGGTCCGGCAATTTCATTCACCGTGTTCGCGGGTGAGGGCCGAAAGGCTGCTGCCGACCCGGCAATCCGCCGGCTCCTGCCGGACCAGCCGGCCGGCACCACGCGCCCGACCCAGGGCCAAAAGCCGAACAACACCAGACCTCTCCGAAGCGGCGAGCCCATGACGGGACACGCCTCCCGTCCCTCAAACGCCGGGCGCCCATGCCGTTCGCTTCAGCGTTCGCGGCACGAGCGGCGGCGGGCTTCGCGCATGCCAGCGAGCCAGCGAGCCAGCGAGCCAGCGAGCCAGCGAAAGCCACTACGTCGGCTCGCAGGAATCCGATATCCGGCCGAGCCGCCTAAGATTTAATCCGCAGACGGCGGCGAATCGGAAGATCGGGACACCATCGCCAGCAGCACATTGTCGCATGTTATATCTACGGATCGAAGACACTCATATTATCCTAAACTTCAGATTTTTGGAAATGGCCTCTGGAGAGATACAGTAATGAAACTGAGCACAGAGCAAGTTATGACCGTGGCCGCAAAGATGGGCGTGGAGCCTGTGCCGGATACGTCCATCGCCCATGACAAACTGAAATCTCACTTCGGTGATCACACGTTTTTTCTGGGATCGGTCGGTGCGTACGTCTGGGAGCTTGCGGAGGAATCCGAGACTCATCACCCGAAGCTGGAGGCTCTGCAGATCGCCTCCTGGGCGGATGACGAGCACACGATCCTGCAGCCTCAGGAGCCCCGGCCGGTCGGTGCGGAGGTGGTTCTCGACTGACGCCGTCATCGCCGCCGCACGGAGGGGGCCCGGGTGCGAAGAGCATAGCCGTTTACGCCCCACTCCCGGGCCGGCGCAAACGCTCCGCCCCGGATCCGGCTAAGCCGGTTTCCCCGGGTTCGGACGGGCCATCGCCGCCGGATCCACCGCGGCGTCGAACGTGGCGGCCGAGACGACCCCGAGTTGCAGGGCGGCCTCGCGGAGGGTCAGATCGTGGGACGCCGCATGGTGGGCCACCTGCGCGGCCCGGTCGTAGCCGATGAGCGGAACGAGCGCGGTCACCAGCATCAGGGAGCGTTCGACGAACAGGGCAATCTGCGGCTCGTTGGGCTGCATGCCCTCGACCAGGTAGTGGCCGAAGGTGCGGCAGCCGTCGGAGAGGATCCGGATCGACTGGCAGAGATTGCGGATCATCAGCGGCTTATAGGCGTTCATCTGCAAGGAGCCGCCGGCACCCCCGAACCCGACCGCCACATCGTTGGCCATAACCTGGACCGCCAGCATCGCCAGCGCCTCACACTGGGTCGGATTGACCTTGCCGGGCATGATTGACGAGCCGGGCTCGTTGGGGGGCAGCCGCAGTTCCTGAAGGCCACACCGCGGTCCGCAGCTCAACAGCCGGATATCGTTGGCGATCTTGTAGAGCGAGACGGCCAGCGTGCGCAGTGCGCCGCTGAGCCCGACCAGGGCGTCATGGGCCCCCTGCAGCGCAAACCTGTTCTCGGCCGGCACGAACGGCAGGGCGGTCAGCGCCGCCACCTCCGCGGTTGCCCGGGCGGCGAAACCGGGAAGGGCATTGAGCCCGGTGCCAACCGCCGTGCCGCCGAGGGTAAGCCGGTAGATGCCTTTCAGGGCGTCGGTGAGGCGTTCAGCGGCCTCGTCGAGCATCCCGACCCACCCGGAGACCTCCTGTCCGAGGGTCAGCGGCACCGCGTCCTGCAGGTGGGTCCGGCCGATCTTGACGATCCCGTCCCAGGCCTCCGCCTTGGCGGCGAACTGATCGCGCAGTTCGCTCAGCGCCGGCAGCAGGCTGCCGGTGACGCCGACAGCGACGGCGATGTGCATGGCGGTTGGAAACGTATCGTTGGTCGACTGTGAGAGGTTGACGTGGTCATTGGGGTGGACGGGCCGTTTGGCACCGAGCGGCATCCCGGCAAGCTGGCAGCAGCGGTTCGAGATCACCTCGTTGACGTTCATATTGAACGGCGTGCCACTGCCGCTCATCCACACATTAAGCGGGAACATCCCGCTGTGGTGACCGGCGAGGATCTCGTCACAGGCCTCGACGATCAGATCCCGTTGCTGGTCGCTGAGCTGACCGAGGGTCTGGTTTGCCAGCGCCGCCGCCTTCTTCAGCACCGCATAGGCGCCGATCATCTCCCGCGGGATGAGATCATCGCCAATGGCGAAGTTTGCCAGCGCGCGCTGGGTCTGCGCCCCCCACAGGCGGTCCGCCGGGACCCTCACCTCACCCAGGCTGTCCGTTTCCAGTCTGAAATCGTCCATTCGCTGCTGCCTTTCGTTCGTCCACCCGGCGCGAACGCAGCGCGGCCGCCGGACGGCTAACCGGTAAGGCCACCCATTTCCAGGATCAACCGCCAGGCTTCCGGCTCCAGCGGCATGACCGACAGCCGTGACTGCCGGACCAGCGGGATCTGGGCCAGCCTTGGCTCCGCCTTGATCGCCGCCAGGGTCACGGGCTCGGGGAGCGGCCGCACCGCTTTGAAGTCGACCATGCCGAAGCGTCCGCCCGCGTCGGTGGGATCGGGATAGTATTCGCGCACCACCTCGAGGAGGCCGACCACCCGGCGCTCCTTGCCCGAATGATAGAACAGCGCCGGCTCGCCAAGGCGCATTGACTTGAGATGGTTGCTGGCCTGGTGGTTGCGCACGCCGTCCCAGGGCTCGGTCCCCGCCGCCACATGCTGGTCCCAGGACCAGGTTTCCGGTTCGGACTTGACCAGCCAGCAGGCCATGATCCCGCCACCTCTACTGCAGCGGGATGGAGTAGTAGAGCGAGAGGGTCTCGACCCCGGGATTGATGTCGCCGATCCCGGCGTTGGAGTAGTGGGAGAAAGCGAGGCCGAGCCGCGCGCGGTTGTTGAAACGGTAAGCCAGTTCTCCCTGGGACCGGAACTGGAGGCCGTGGCCCAGATCAAGATCGGCGCTGCCGCGGGCATAATAGTTGGCGCCCACACTGCCGGTGACCACCCAGCGGCGGCCGAAAAAGATGTCGACAAGAACGCCACCGCCGACGAAGAAGCTGCCGGTGGTGGTCCCGGCCGCGGCCAGATAGGGTTTGAACACCCACAGTTTCAGATCGGAGCGGTATTCGAGACGGACCTCGGCCCCCTGGTCGTCGCCGGCGACATCATACCACCCGACCGCGCCGGAGAGGAAATCAGGCTCATCCTCGGCGACTGCCAGCCGCGTGCCGCCCCCTAAGCACAGGGCCAGAGCAGCAGCGGACAGCCAGGCAAGCGGCTGACGGCTGGCTGCAAAGATCAGGAAAGAGCCGCGCATGACGGCATTTAAGGCCGCCCTGCTCTGCCGGCGCAAGCCCTGATCCCCCGACTTCAACCGAGGCGGAACTTCATTGCCTCCGTGGCCCGGACGAGAGCGCCGCGGATTCCCGGCTCGAGGGCGGAGTGCCCGGCATCGGGAACGACGACGAAATCGGCCTCCGGCCACGCCCGCGCCAGGGTGTCGGCGGTAATCAGCGGACAGACCATATCATAGCGGCCCTGGACGATCGTCCCCGGCAGGTGACGCAACCGGTCGACATCGCGCAAAAGTGCGCCATCGGTCAGGAAGGCGTTGTTGATGAAGTAATGGGCTTCCAGCCGCGCCAGGGCCAGCGCCGCGCTGTCGAACGCACTGCCATGCTCCTCGCTGCGGGGAATCAGGTTGGAGCAGCCGCTCTCGTAGCGGCTCCAGGCGAGGGCGGCAGGCCGGTGGACACGCGGATTCGGGTCGGTGAGCCTGGCGTGATAGGAGGCGAGCAGGTCGGCCCGTTCGTCCTCCGGCAGGAAGTTGCGGAAGGCCCGCTCCGCTTCCGGAAAAATCCGGCCCATGCCATAGAGAAACCAGTCGATTTCGGCGCGGGTGCCGAGAAACACACCACGCAGCACGAACCCGAGGCAGGCGTCCGGGTGACGAATCCCGTAGGTGAGGGCGAGGGTCGATCCCCACGAGCCACCGAACAGCAGCCAGCGTTCCACGCCCAGGTGGTGGCGCAGCTTTTCCATGTCGGCGACCAGCCGGTCGGTGTCGTTCTTGCGAATCTCCGCGAACGGCTTGGACCGGCCGCAACCGCGCTGGTCGAAAATGATGATCCGGTAATGCCGGGGATCGAAAAACCGCCGGTGTGCCGCGGAGGCGCCGGCTCCCGGGCCGCCATGGAGAAACACCACCGGTACGCCATCGGGGTTACCGGATTGTTCCCAAAAGATCCGGTGCATGCCCTCAACGACAAGCATTCCCGAGGTGTAGGGATCGATCTCGGGATACAGATCAGCGCGTTCGTAACGTACGTCCATTGGCGGTCCCGTCTGTGGCGAGGGCGGGATTATAGGCGACCTCGCAGCGAACTGCGAGACGCCTGCGGCACACGCCGGACCACCGCTCCGCATCTTCGTCCGGGACCGGGATCGCGCCGGTCCTCACCCCGGTCCGCCCGGTCCGGATGAAGCCCACCGGACGGACTGCGGCCGTTTGGAAACGATGGACCGGGGCAGGGTTAAGGACCAGGATCGCCCCATCATGGTGCCTACTGTCCGTGCCGGCGTCGTGGCCGTTCTGGCGCTGATGCTCACCCTGGGTTCGGCGGCGGGGAGCCCCTCCGACGGCGGCGATCCGGCGCCTCCCGCCGAGCCCGCACAAGCCACGGTGGCGGCGGTGGTCTCCGGCCACACTTTCCGCCTCGAACGCCCGGTTTCCGGCAGCGACACGGTGCGCCTGGCCGGCGTGTGGGTTCCGGCGCCGGCTGAGCCGTTGGCCGGCGAGGCCGGCAACGCCTTGGCCGATTTGGTCCAGGGCCGCCGCATCAGCCTTGCCTTCGGCGCCGCCCGGCATGACCGTCACCGCCGCCTGCTCGCCGACGCGGTCCGCGAAGACGGCCTGTGGATCCAGGGCCAACTTCTGCGCACCGGCTGGGCACGGGTCGATGTGTCGACGGCGCCCAAAACCCGGCTGGCCGCAATGCTGGCGCGCGAGGACGCGGCGCGCGCGTCCGGCCTCGGCCTCTGGGGTCATCCCGCCTATGCCGTCCGCAGTCCGGAGACCGTCGGCCGGGATCTCTACTCCCTCCAGATTGTCGAGGGCCGGGTGATCGATGTTGCCGAAGTCCGCGGCCGGGTCTTCCTCAACTTCGGTCCCGACTACCGGACCGATTTCACCATCACCATCGCTCCCGACGACCGCAACCGGTTCAAGGCCGACGGCTTTGATCCATCGTCGCTGGCCGGTCAGCGGGTGCGGGTCCGCGGCTGGGTCCAGCCGTTCAATGGTCCGCAGATCGAGGTCACCCACCCGGCGCAGATCGAACCACTCGGACGCTGAGCACCCGTCATTCCCCCTGGTTCAGCAGCAGCCCACGGTACCGGGCGATGTGGAACAGGTGAAGGTAGAAAGCGAGGGCAGCGAGCGCATAAACCAAGTTCAGTCCGACCGCCCCGGCGAACAGGTCCCAGTGGAAGACGTCGTCGAACAGCACCCCGCGCATGCCTTCGAACACGTAGGCCGACGGCAGGGCCCAGGCCACCGGTTGCAGCCACCCGGGAAGCGTGTCGATCGGATAGTAGATGCCGCTGAGCGGAGCGATCGCGAACACCGCCACCCAGGCCAGGTTCTCGGCGCCGAGCCCGAGGCGAAGCACCGCCGCCGACACCACCAGACCGATGATCGAGCCGAAAATCAGCAGATTGGCGAAAAACGCCGCGAGCGAAGGCCCCAGCGAGAAGACCCAGACATCGAAGAACGGCAGGGCAAGCAGCGCGGCCGGGGTGACGCTGATCACGGTGCGGATCAGGCTCAGCGTGAACATCGCCGCGGCCATTTCGAGCGGCGTTAAGGGACTGGCGAACATCTGTCCGAGGTTTCGGGCCCACATCTCCTCGAGGAAGGTCAGCGAGACCCCGAGGTTTGACCGGAACAGAATGTCCCAGAGCAGGACGGCGCTGATCAGCACCGCGGCGGCCTCGGCGACCCAGTCGCTGTGACGGAGGAAGAACGTCGTCACAAAGCCCCACAGCACCATCTGCACGGTCGGCCAGTAGGCGAGGTCAAGGACCCGCGGCCAGGACCGTCGCAACACGTAGAGATGGCGCAGGCACACGCCGCGAACCCGGCGGACGGAAAACGGCGTTGCCGCCTCGGCACGGACGGAGGCAAGCGGGTTCATCAGCCGGTCGCCCCGGCGGCGAGGCCGGCGCGGGGCCGGTCGCGGGCGATGTCCAGGAATACGTCTTCCAGGGTGCGCCGGCCGTAGCGGCCGAGCAGGTCCTCAGGCGTCCCCCGGTCGACCAGCCGGCCCCGGCGCAGCATCAGCACATCATCACAGAGCCGTTCGACCTCGGCCATGTTGTGGGAGGCGAGCACAATCGTCGACCTGCTCTGCTGCCGCCAGTGCGCCAGATAGGTGCGGACCCAGTCCGCGGTGTCGGGATCAAGGGAGGCGGTGGGCTCGTCGAGGAGCAGCAGCCGGGGGTCATTGAGCAGCGCCTTGGCCAGCGCGACCCGGGTCTGCTGACCGGCCGAGAGACTGCCGTACGGGCGTTCGAGCAGGTTCTCGATGTCCAGGTCGCGGGCGAGAACCTCAAGCCGCGCCGGCAGCCCGGCAACCCCGTAGAGATGACCATAGACGGTCAGGTTCTCGGCAACGCTGAGGCGCTTGGGGAGGTCCACATAGGGGGAGGAGAAATTCATCGCCGGCAGCACCCGGTGACGGAACCGGATCATGTCCACGCCGAGCACGGTCACCCGGCCGGCATCCGGCAGCATCAGCCCGAGCAGGATCGCAAGGGTGGTCGTCTTGCCGGCACCATTGCCGCCGAGCAGCGCGGTGGTGGTGTCGGCGGCAACGTCGAAGCTCAGGTCATCGAGCGCGGTGACGATACCGAACCGCTTGGTCAGGCCGGCAACGCTCAGGGCCGCCGCTACTGGAGGTGGGGTCATGACGCCTTCGATCGGAACAGGCTCCCAATGGGCGGCGGCGCCGCTGCGGACTGAGCCTGATCGCTATGTGTCGTGACCGCCGATTTGTTTCAACCGCAACAGATGCTGACGACGCTGATCCTCCCGCATGATCTGGTCGATCAGCCGCCCCTGGAACAGCCGCGCCCCCAATTCCTGACCGGTGCGGATCGCCTCTTCGCTCTCCACCCGCGAGACCACCACCCGCTCGCAATCACCGGCGGCGAGGCGCCGTGCCAGCGCCTCGCGCGGTCCGGCCGCTTCGGCGAGGGCCGGATCCCAGATCAGCTTGACGAAATCGACCCTGAGGGCACCCCAGTCGATCATCGGGACATCCCGCACCGCAACGCCGTCGAGGCAGACCCGGTAACCCTTGCCCTGGATGACGTCGCGGGCGAACAGAAAACCGTCGATGTCGGTGAACACATCGGCGAGCTGGACCTCGATGATCAGGGAGCGGGTGCGGATTGCGGTCAGATCGTGATCGAACGCCAGGAACTCCCGGGACATCAGGGTCGCCACGTTGACGTTGATGCTCACGTCGGTCGTCTGCCGGGCGTTTTCCGGCTGGGAAAGATAGGCGAGCATCCGCTGGTCGAGCGTCTCGGTCAGCCGCCGGAACAGCCAGGGATTTGCGGCCAGGTCGGTCCCCGGCAGCACGGTCTCGCGCAGGTCATTGATGGAGACGAACAGCTCGGCGAATCGCGGCGCGATGGTCTGTCGTTCGGTGACGGCGCAGACCGTCTGACGGCGCACGAGGTTGGTCAGGTCGGCGCGGCTCAGCGTCGCCTCGATCCGCTCCAGCATCTCCGGCGAGAGCGATTCGCTGCGGTGCTGGCGGCGCCGCAGCCGGTCGCGGGCACCCTCGCCGCCGCCGTCGTCCCGTTCCTCCTGAACCCCCTCCCAGGCGCTGACCAGCCGGCGGACGTGCTGGACAAAGCCGTCGAAGTCGGCGCCCACGTCGAACTCGCAGACGAACGCATCCTCGCCGCCGCCGTCGAGCAGCAGCGGATCATCGCTGAACAGGAACCGGATCTTGCGGACCTCCGCATCGACCCGCCGGCCAAGGTCGCTGCCGTAAACGAACACCACATCTGCGGTGGGCAGGATGAACAGCTGGCCGAGGCGGGCGTCGACCAGCGATTCAAAGCCGCTGACCGCGGCCCGGATGTGCTGCTGCCGGCGGTTGTAGGGCTGCAGCGCCGACAATCGCACATGGACGGCGCGGCGACCGGCCCGGCGCTCGGCGAGCTGGCGCACGTATTCGAGCAGCAACTGCTCCTGGCTGTCCTGGGCGGGTACGGCTGTGGTGGCGAGGGCCATCGGCAAGCCGCCTCTCAGATCAGCTTTTTGCTGCGCATCGCCGTGACCACCCGGTCGATGAAGAAGCCCTGAAAGCGCTGGATGCCGAGGGTGGCCGCCCAGCCGACCGCCGCTTCGCTGTCGACCCGGGCAAGAATGAACCGGCTGGCGCCCTGCCGGCCGATCTCCTCGCGCAGCTGCCCGGTCGCCTCATCTGCCAGGTCTTCATTGCCCTCCCGGCCGTCGCCGCCCCAGGTCAGCTTGACGAAGTCGGGATCGAGGGCGGAAAAATCGAGATAGCGCAGGACCTTCGGCGCCACTCCGTCAACGATGATGCCGTGGCCACCGGCGCGAAGCATGTCGCGGTTGCGGCCGAACAGCGCGGTATCGTTGAGGACGTCAGCGAGGCTGATCTCGCAGAGCAACCGCTGACCGCGGGCATCGCAGCGGCTGACCAGGGCTCGCAGCTCGCGGCTGGCCAGCGATCGCTGGTTGAGGTTGAGGCTGATCGCCAGGTCATCGAGGAACAGTTCGCCGGACTGGGCGACGGCAATGACCCGCTTGTCGAGGATGTCGCTCAGGGACTGGAACAGCCAGGGGGTGCCGACGAGGTCCACGTCGCAATTCAGGCGTGCGCGCAGATCCGCCATGGACACGTAGGATTCGCGGAATAGCGGGGCCGGCTGGGCCCCCGGCACGATCCGGATCGCGGTCTGACGGCGAATGAGATCGGCGATCGCCACCTCGGCGAGGTGACGGCGCAGGGTGATCAGGTCGCGGCTGTCGGCCACCCGGCTGCCGGGACGCTCGCCCGGCTGGCGCGGCACCGCGGCGGTGCGGTGGCGGTTGCGTGCCATCGCGCCGATCTCGGCGCCGAACCGTTCGAATTCCTCGGCCTCGGAGAGGTCATACCAGATCGCCAGGGAGCCGGCCAAAAGTGCCGCATCGCCTTCGCCCAGGGCGCTGTCGGGAATGACCCGCCGTACCTCCTCAAGGGCGCGGTCGATCACTTCCACCGGAGTGTTGCGGCAGATCAGCACCACGTCGAGGTTGCCGAGCGTGAATGCGGTGGCGTCGTGGAGGCTGGCGACCCGGTGGAGCGGCCGGGCGGCCACGCCCTTGAGGCCCTCAGTGCGACTGCGGCTGCCGATCCTGGACAGCTGGACATGGACGGCGAAATAGTCGGCGCTGCACTCGGCGAGGGTGCCAAGATGGCGACACAGCCTCTGCTCGGGCGAATCGTCCACCGGATCGGGCCCATGAATCGGCGATGTGGCACGGGCAATCGGCACACGGTACTCCCTGGCTCTCCCGGGTGGAGCCGGGCTGCCATGGTAAGCGGCGGCGGTTAAGAGGTTGTTGACCGCGAATGCCCCTGCCGGGGAAGAGGTGGCCCGGTTTTGCCCGCCGCGGCGCATCATCCGGGAAAGGCCTTGCGGCCTTGAACCCGCTGGCGAGTCCCATCATCCTGCCGCAGCCATGTGGTCGTTGTTCAGAACCAGGCCGGGCCGGAATGCGGCCGACGGTGCCCGCCGGCCCTCGGTGCCGGCCGGGGAGCGTGTCTACGCCGTCGGCGATATTCACGGCCGGGCCGACCTGCTCGACGCGCTGCACCAGACGATCCTCACTGACGCCGGCGCCGCCGGGGAGCCGGCCCGGACGATCGTCTATCTCGGTGATTACGTCGATCGCGGTCCCGACTCCCGGAAGGTCCTCGACATCCTGATCCACGGTCCGCTTCCCGGATTTCAGGCGATCCACCTCATGGGCAATCACGAGGACATGATGCTGCGGTTCCTCGACGGTCCGGCGACGCCGCTCTGGCTCGTCAACGGCGGCGATGCGACGGCGCGCAGCTACGGCGTGACGTTGCCGGCATCGGCCTCAGGACCGGATGCGATCGAAGCGATCCGCGCCGGGCTGGACGTGGCGCTCCCCGATGGTCACCGCCGCTTTCTGGAGAACCTGCGGCCGTTCCACATCGCAGGCGACTATCTGTTCGTGCACGCCGGGATCCGCCCCGGGGTGCCACTCGACGATCAGTCTCCGGCGGAACTGATGTGGATTCGCGACCGTTTCCTGTCGTCCGAGGACGACCACGGCTACGTCGTCGTTCACGGCCACACCATCACCGAACACCCGGAGGTGCGGACCAACCGCATCGGGATCGATACCGGTGCCTTCTTCACCGATCAGCTGACCTGCCTCGTCCTGACTGGGGCAGGCCGCAGCTTCCTGACCACGTGAGCCCCGACCACCCGGGCAGGCCGTTGCCAACCCGCCGGAATGGCGCCAGAGTTGCGCGCTTTCGAACCGTCGGCTTGCAAAGACGACGGCTTGAACGGGGCCGGCACCGGATCCCCCGGGCCAGTCCTGGCACGGGGAGGGGAGGGGATGGCATGGAGCGGCGGCAATTCCTGAAAACCTCGGCAGCCAGTGCCGCCGCGGCGGCAGCGACCGCTGCCCGGCCGGCGGGCCCGGCGATCGCCGCCGCAGCAACGGCGCTCGAAACCCTGGCGGATTTCACCTATCACAACGCCGTCGCGCTCGAGCCGCTGCTGCGCGAGCACGATGTCCAGGTCCGCCGATTCAGCGACGCGATCATCACGGCGACGAGCCGGCATGCCGCCGATGTCCTGACCGAGCTTGCCGGCTCCGATCCGCTGACCGCCAGGGTCCACGCTTCGTTCATGGCCTTCCTCGTCCAGGCCCGCGGCTACGCCCCCCATGCCGAAGGCGGCTACCTGCGCGACCGCGAGCGGACTGCGGGCTGAGCGACGGTCATGGGAGAGCGTGCCAGGCTGGCGGCGTTCGTGGAACGGTTTCCGGTCGTGCAGGTGCTGGTCGCCGGCGACGTTATGCTTGACCGCTATGTCCACGGCAGCGTCGAGCGGATTTCCCCGGAAGCACCGATCCCGGTCCTGCGGGTCGAGCGCGACATGGCCATGCTCGGCGGTGCCGGCAACGTGGTCCGCAATCTGCGGGCCCTCGGCGTCCGGGCTGATCTGGCGACGGTGACCGGTGACGATGAGGCCGGCGCCGAGGTTCGCAGGCTGCTTGCCAACGATGAAAGCATCACCGACGGGGTGCTCACCGTCCCTGGCCGCTGCACCACCATCAAGACCCGGTTCATCGCCCATGCCCAGCAGGTCCTCCGCGCCGACCGGGAGACCACGGCGGCGCTGGCGGAGCCCGACCGCCGCGCCCTGCAGGACGAAGCGCAGCGGCTGCTCGACGATGCTGCGGTCCTGATTTTGTCCGATTACGGGAAGGGCGTGCTCGCCGCCGGTGTGGCCGGAGAGCTGATCGCCGCCGCCCGCCGCGCCGGCAGGCCGGTGATCGTCGATCCCAAAGGCCGCGACTACCGCCCCTATGCCGGTGCCGATATCATTACGCCGAACCGGGTCGAGCTGGCCGAGGCCAGCGGCCGGCCGGTGAGCGGACCGGAGACGGTGGAGGTGGCAGCCCGCCGGCTGATCGCCGACGTGGGCTTCGCCACGGTCATCGCCACCCTGGGCAGCGACGGCATGATGGTGGTCCCGGCCACCGGCCCTGTCCACCATCTTCCTGCGGAGGCCCGGGAGGTCTACGACGTCTCCGGGGCCGGCGACACCGTCGTGGCGACTCTGGCCGCAGCCCTGGCCGCCGGCGCCGGTCTCATCGATGCCGCCACGCTTGCCAACACCGCGGCCGGCATCGTCGTCGCCAAGGTCGGCACCGCTGTCGCCTGGGCCGCGGAGATCGCCGACGCGCTTCGCCATGGCGAACTGGCCGACGCCGAGGCAAAGGTGCTGGGCCGGGGGCCGGCGCGCGACCGGGTCGAGCGCTGGCGCCGCCAGGGACTGCGGATCGGCTTCACCAATGGCTGCTTCGACCTGCTCCACCCCGGCCACGTCTCGCTGCTTGCCCAGGCCCGCCAAGCCTGTGACCGGCTGGTCGTCGGCCTCAACAGCGACACGTCGGTGGCGCGCCTGAAGGGGCCGGGCCGGCCCGTCCAGCCGGAAACCGCCCGGGCAACGGTCCTCGCCTCCCTTTCGGACGTGGACGCCGTGGTGGTGTTCGAAGATGACACGCCGCTCGAGCTGATTGCCGCCCTCCGCCCGGACGTGCTGATCAAGGGTGCCGATTACCGGCTCGACGAGGTGGTCGGCGCCGATCTGGTGCAGGGCTGGGGAGGCCGGGTGGTCCTCGCCCATCTGGAGCCGGGCCACAGCACCACGGCGACGATCGCCCGCATCGCCACGGACGAACCGGTCCGCCGCGCGCCCTTGTCCTGACGGGGAGCCCGGCTCAGCGGCCGGGATCGGCCAGCGCTTCGCGCACCCGATCGACCAGGCTGCGCTCCGCAGCGGGTTGCCGCGCCTGCGGCGGCGAGGCCAGCGACGCAAACCCGCGCACCGGCTCACCGGCAACGGCATTGGCCATGAACGCCCGCCAAAGCCGGGCGGGAAGGCCGCCGCCGGTGACCCGGCGCATCGGCGTGCCGTCATCGTTGCCGAGCCAGACACCGGTGACCAGCTCGGCGGTGAAGCCGACGAACCAGGCGTCCCGGTGATTCTGGCTGGTTCCCGTCTTACCGGCCACCGGCCGGTCGAGCCGGGCGGCGTGGCCGGTGCCCGTCGTGACCGCCGAAGCCAGCATCCGGGTCATTGCTGCCGCCCCGCTCCGGTCGAGCACCCGGCCCGGGCCGGCACCGGTCCGGCGATACAGCTCACGCCCTTCACGATCGTGAATTGCCGTAATTCCGTAGGGCCAGGCCCCAAAGCCGCCATTGGCGAACGCGGCGTAAGCGGCGGTCAGTTCGATCACGCTGGTCTCGGCGGCACCAAGAGCGAGGCTCGGGGTCTTCGGCAGCACTCCGCTCAGCCCGAGCCGGCGGGCCACAGCGATCACACGATCGCGCCCGACCTGCTCGGCGACGGTGGCGGCGACGGTGTTGATCGACTGCGCCAGGGCCTCACGGAGCGTGACCGGACCGGTGTACCGGCCGGAAAAGTTATCCGGCCGCCAACCGTCGATCTCGACCGGCGCATCGATGAACCGGCTCTCCGGGGTCAGGCCCGCCTCCAGCGCGGCGGCATAGACGATCGGCTTGAAGGCGGAACCGGGTTGCCGCCGGGCCTGGACGGCACGGTTGAACTGGCTCTGACCATAATCACCGCCACCGACCATCGCCCGGACCGCGCCATCGGGGGAGAGTGCCACCAGCGCCGCCTGCCCCACCCTGGCGCGGGCACCCGGCCCCGCGAGCGTTGCTCTGACCTCCTGCTCAGCAGCGCCCTGAACGCGTGGGATCAGGGTGGTGCTAACGACCAGGTCGCGATCGGCCGTGGAAACGAATTCAGGCAACTGATCAAGCACCCAGTCCACAAACCAGCGGTTTCCGGCGCGCGGCGCGCGGGTCGCGACCCGCTGACCCTTTTGGGCGTAAGCCGCCTGCGCATCGGCTTCGCCGAGGAAGCCGGCCTCGACCATGGCGTTGAGCACTTGGCGGGCGCGGCGGTCGGCGCGGTCCGGGTCAGCATGCGGATTGTTGCGGGAGGGGGCACGTAGCAGCCCCGCCAGCACGGCGGCCTGATAGGTGGACAGACGGCTGGCCGGCACGCCGAAGAACTTGCGGGCAGCGGCATCGACGCCGTAGGCGCCGGCGCCGTAATAGACCCGATTGAGATAGAGGGCGAGGATCTGCTCCTTGGTGAAGCGGCGTTCGAGCCACAGCGCCAGAAGCACCTCCTGGACCTTGCGCTCGAGCGTCCGCGCCGGTGACAGAAAGAGGTTTTTCGCCACTTGCTGAGTGATCGTACTTCCGCCCTGGACAACGGCACCAGCGCGAAGATTGACAAGCGCGGCGCGGGCGAGACCGCGCAGGTCGACGCCCCAGTGCCGGTAGAATCGCCGGTCCTCGATCGCCAGAACGGCCGCCGGAACCGCCGGCGGCAACGCGTCGATCTGGACGGGAACGCCGAACAGGTCGCCCGCCGTGGCGAGCTCGCTGCCGTCGGCGGCGAGTACCGTCACGGCCGGCTGCCGGGTCCCGGCAATCGCGGTATCCAGGTCGGGCAGACCGGTTGCATACCAGCCGGTCAAACCCGCGACGACGATGAACAACCAGATTGCCGCCACACTCATCCATTTGACGAGGATCAGAAAGGGTCGTCGCGACCGCAGCGGTGGACCGGCGGGCGAGCCGGCATCGCGGGCGGCGCGGGGCCCGGCACCGGGTCGCCGCGAGACCGGCGGCCGAATCCTTGCGCTGGACCGTGATCGCTTCGAGGGGGTCGCCATCAATCGTCTCAATCATCCGTGCCCTAGCTCGATAACGCCGTCATGCCCCCCTTGCAATCACCGCAGCGTTGGCCCGGGCTGGGATCAGGCAGCGCCGCGCCAAACCGGGATCACACCGGCCGAGCTCGCGTTCCATGCCGGGGCCGGAGCCCGGCACCGGCAGCCGTCCGCCGGAGAATCGCGGCGGGACCCCGGTCGACGTCCGGCCGCCGCCGCCGCGACCTTTGCCTTGACATTCGCATCGCGACGGTCAGACTCCCACAACCAGGGGGTCAATGAGCGAACAACGGCACGCGTTATTGTCATTGACGGCCGCTGGAGCGATCCCCCCAGAAAACGCACCGCTTGCCACGAGACCACCGTGAGAATCGGTCCGGGACATCATGCTCGCGTTTGTTGCATTGTCTCCGCGGTGGCGGGGGTCCAGAACGAGTTCCGTTCACCCGCGCGCTTCTCATTCTGGACAGGTGGTTCGTTGGGACGGTTTCAAAGCGGCAGTCGCGACACTCGCTTGATCCCCGGGTGCAAACGACGCGACCGGCCGCGGAGCAGCGTGTCGTGACCCGGGCCGGACGGCGGATCGGCAGCGATGTTGCGATCGTCGGCGTCGCATGCCGGCTGCCCGGCGGGGTCACCGATCCGGCCGGCTTCTGGGAGGTTCTGGCCGGCGGCCGGGACATGATCGGCGAAGTCGGGCCGGATCGTTGGGCGGTTGATCTGTTCGGCAACCCGCGTCCCGGCGAACCGGGCAAATCCTACACCTGGCGGGCCGGACTGCTTGATGACCAGAGGTCGTTCGATCCAGCTTTTTTCGGGATCTCGCCGCGGGAAGCCGCGGAAATCGACCCCCAGCAGCGGCTGACCCTGGAACTGGCCGTCGAGGCGCTGGAGGACGCGGGCCAGCCGCGCGCGGCGCTCGCCGGCTCCAACACCGGGGTGTTCCTCGGCGTCTCGGCCACCGATTTCGCCGCACTGCGCTGGAGCGATCCCACGTCATGGAATGCCTACAGCGGCACCGGCTCCGCACTCAGCATCGTCGCCAACCGCGTGTCGTACTGCCTCGATCTTCGCGGTCCGAGCCTGATCGTTGATACCGCGTGCTCCTCGTCGCTGGTGGCGCTGCACCTTGCGGTCATGAGCCTGCGACGGGGCGAATCGGCTGCCGCCATCGTCGGCGGCGTTAACGTTCTGCTCGCGCCCTACGCCTTCATCGGCTTTGCCCAGGCCTCGATGCTCTCGCCGGCCGGCCGCTGCAAGGCCTTCTCCGCCGATGCCCATGGCTATGTGCGCGCCGAAGGCGGTGTGGTGTTCTACCTGAAACCGCTCAAGCGCGCGCTTGCCGACGGCGACCATGTCCACGCCGTGATCCGCGCTACCGGGATCAACCAGGATGGCCGCACCGGCGGCCTCTCGATGCCGAGCGTGAAATCCCAGCGGATGCTGCTCGACCGCGTCTACGCCGAGGCCGGGGTCGCGCCGGCGGATCTCGACTTCATCGAGGCACATGGCACTGGAACGGCCGTCGGCGATCCGGTGGAAGCGACGGCGATCGGGGAGGCCCTCGGCCGTGCCCGCGACCCCGACCGGCCGCTGCCGATCGGCTCGGCGAAATCCAACCTGGGCCACCTCGAGCCGGCGTCGGGACTGGTGGGCGTGTTGAAGGCTCTCCTCAGCCTCAATCACCGGATGGTGCCGGCATCACTGCATTGCGCGGAACCGAATCCGGCGATTGACTTCGCTGCGCTCAATCTGCGGGTCGTCAACGCCCCGCTGGCCCTCGGCAACCGTCGCCGCTCGGGAGTGGCCGGCATCAATTCGTTCGGGTTCGGCGGCACCAACGCCCATGCCGTGATCGTCTCGGGGTGGACGCCGAAAAGCCGGCAGGATCGCCGGTCGAGAGCCGCGCCGCTGGTGCTTTCGGCTCACGATCCCGAAACTCTCTCGGTCATGGCGGAGCGGTATGCAGCCTATCTCGAACGCCAGCCGCAGGTGGACGCCTACGATGTTGCTTTCGCGCGCGCATACCGCCGCGACCACAGCGCCTACCGCCTCGCTGTCGCCGCCGTTGACCGTAGCCGCCAGATCGACCTGCTGCGCGCGCACAGCCGCAAATCACCGGGCCGCGGCCTTGTCTCCGGTCATGCCGGGTCCAAGCCCGCCCGCACCGCGCTGGTGTTCTCGGGCAACGGCGCCCAGTGGCACGGCATGGGCCGGCCGCTGCTCGAGGCCTCACCCCGGGCCCGGCGCCTGATCGCCCGGATCGACCGGCTGTTCCAGCCTCTGACCGGCTGGTCGATCGTCGAGGAACTGGTCAGCGGCGATGCCGAGCGGTTCACCGCCACTGACGTTGCCCAGCCGCTCCTGTTCGCGCTGCAGCTTGCGATGAGCGGCGCGCTGCGGCGCCACGGTCTCAACCCGGTTGCGGTGGTGGGCCACAGTGTGGGCGAAGTGGCGGCGGCGTGCTTCGCCGGTGCTCTCGGGCTCGCCGATGCGGTGCGGGTGATTGCAGCGCGCAGCCGGGCGCAGGAGCAGACCCGCGGCACCGGGCTGATGGTGGCGGTGAGTGCCTCGCAGACCGAAACGGATCATCTCCTCGCCGGCCGGTTTCCCGACCTGGAGATTGCCGGGATCAACAGTCCCACGAGCACCGTGGTCTCCGGACCGTCGGACTCGGTGCGGCGGCTGGCCGGGGCGTGCGAGGCGGACGGCATCTATGCCCGCATTCTTGACCTGGACTATGCCTTCCACAGCCGGGCCATGGACGGGGTGCGTGCGGCGGTGCTGGACGATCTTGCCCCGGTCCGGCCCCATCCGGGACGGCTGCAGTTCGCCTCGTCGGTGACCGGACGGATCGTCGCCGGCGACACCCTGACCGCCGGCTACTGGTGGCGCAACATCCGCGAACCGGTGCGGTTTGTCGCGGCAATCGTAGCGCTCGCCGACGCCGGAGTGGATACGTTCGTCGAGGTCGGTCCGCACCCGATTCTGCAGTCAGCGATTCGCGAAAGCCTGCGCGAGCGCCCGGGGACCCCCACGATCCTCCACACCTTCTCCCGGCAGACGGCCGATCCACTCCGCCTGGAAGAAGTCGCCCTCGCCGCCTATGCCAACGGCGCACCGCTCGCCTGGAGCCGCCTGTTTCCCGCTCCCGGCCGCCGGGTGGCGCTGCCTGCCTATCCCTGGCGACGGGACCACCACTGGCCCGAGCCCAGTCCCGAGACCGCACGGACCCTCGACCGTCCCCGGGTCCACCCGTTTCTCGGCTATGCCGTCCCGCGCACACCGAAGACCTGGGAAAACGAGCTGGATCTCGACGTCCAGGCGGCCCTCGGCGACCACCGGGTGTTTGGCGTCGCGGCTTTTCCGGCCGCCGGCTTTGCCGAGCTGGCACTCGCCGCAGCCGGCTGCCTGTCCGGCACAGACACCGACATCGACGTCTTCGATCTGGACATTCGCGAACCCCTGATCCTCGCCGATGGCATAACGAAATCCCTGCAGGTGCAGGTTGCCGACGACCGCGTAACGATTCGCAGCCGCGACAGGCTGACAGACGCGGGCAGCTTCAGCCTCCATGCCGAAGCCCGCTTCTGCGAACGCTCCTGGCCGCTCGCCGCCGAAGAAAGCTCTGCTCCTCGCTTGGCTACAGAGGCACTCACCCGGACGGTGAGCGCCGACCGCGTTTATGACTTGGCCGAATCCCTGGGCTTGGCCTACGGCCCGGTCTTCCGGCGCCTTGGCGATGTGGAGGTTCGCGGCTCCGTGGCCGAGGCCGACCTTTGTGAGGCACCGCCGCTCACCGGCGCTGGACTGATCGCCGACCCGACCGGCCTCGATGCCGGATTCCAGGCCCTGATTGCGATCCTGCTCGCCCGCCTTGAAGGCGTCGCCACCGCGCCGGCCGCGTTCCTGCCGGTGCGGATCGGACGACTGCGGCTTCAGCGGGCCGCCGGCCGGCCGGTCCGGGTCCGGACCCACCTTGAACGGATTTCCGACCGGTCGGTCAGCGCCAGCGTGGATCTGCTCGATGCCTCAGGCGCCGTGGTTCTCCGCGCCGGCGATTGCCGGCTGATCCGCGCCGATCGTCCCGCCGGCTCGCGGCGGGCGCTGCAGTTCCGGTCTGTTTCGGTGCCGGCCGAACGGCCCGATACGCTCGCGGCGGACGGCAGAGCTGCGGACGAGCTGAGCCACGTGCTTGACCCGGCGGTGCTGGCCGAAGCCGTGCGCATGGGACTTGCCGGTGCCGGCGGCGACTCTGCGTTCCGGGACGACGATAACGACGAAGCCGCCGTCCTTCTCGATGGCTTCGCGACCGAGGTGGCTCTGCGTGCGGTCGCGGCGGCGCCGTCGGAGAGCACCCTTCACGTTGCCGGTCAGGATCCGAGCACGGGCGGGAACCGGTTGCCGATCGTCGAACCCTGGAGACGAAGCCTCGCCGCCGACGGGCTGCTCGCAAGTCCCCCCGCTGAGGTTGAGGAGCCGGCGCCGGAGATCGACCCCATCGAAATCTGGCGGACGCTCGTTGCCGACTATCCCCACTGGGCGGCCGAGGCGATCCTCGCCGGGCGGGCGGCGCTGGCCTTGTCGCCGGCAACCAGCGATGCAGACAACGGCAACATCGCCGCTTCACCGCCGGAAGCTAGCCCGGCGACCCTGGAACAGCTGCGTTTCGCCGGCCCGAGTCACGCCAGTCTCAACCGGGCCCTGCTCGCGCTGGCTCGCGCCACGGCGCAGCGGTGGCCCGATCGCCGGCCGCTCAGGGTCCTTGATGTCGGCGGCGGGGTTGCCGGGCCAGACCGCCGCATCGCCGCCGCCTTCTCCGCGATCGCCTGTGACTACGTGGTTGCCGATGCCAACGAACATGCGCTCGCCCGGGCCCGTAGCCGGCTTGCCGGCCTGCCGCACGTCCGCTTCGCCAGCTTCGATCCGGCCGGTGGCGAGGAAGGCAACGGCCTTGGCGGCGAGCGCTTCGATCTGGTTCTTTCCGCCGATATGGCGCACCTGAGAGACGAGCCGTCGGAGGTCTTGCGCAGTCTGCGACGGCGGCTCGCGACCCGCGGCGTTCTGGTGCTCGCCCACCGCCGCGGCGACCGGTTCGCCGATCTGGTGTTCGGAACCAGTCCGGACTGGTGGCACGGTGATGCCCGTGGCCGCGGTCCCTCCACACTGATGCGGGCGGTGCGGCCATGGAAGGTACTGCTTGGCGATGCCGGATTTACGTTGCCCCCGGTCGTGGTCGGCGCCGAACCCGATGATGACCCGGCAACGGTGATCATCGCCGTCAATCCCGCTGCCGAATCGATCGTCGGCGGCACGGCCGGCGATGATGCGTCCGGCGCCGGGGGAGACGAGACGGCACCCCTGCGAATTCTGCTGTCGGCCCCCGACAGCGGGCCACAGTCGGTCGCCGCCGGCATTGCCGCAATCCTGTCCCGCTCCGGCGAATCCGTCCTGCGGGCGACGGCCGAGACGCTGGCGGACGCGCTCAGCGCCGCGGCGGCGGGCAGGACGGTGGAGATCCTTGCGCTCGACGGGCTTGCCGAAGCTCCCGCGGAAGCCGGCGATCAACCGCTCGCTGCCGCCGCCGCCGGATGCGAGACGGTGCTCGCGATCGCGCGCGCGCTTGATGCCCGTGAATTTCAGTCGGCCCGCGTTCGGGTGGTCACCCGGCGGGCGATGATGCTTGAGGCGGAGGCGCCGGACGGAGAGACCGGTCCGGGCCAAGCGACACCGGCCCCCGTGTCGGCGGCCATCTGGGGCTGCGTGCGGGTTCTGATGAACGAATATCCGGACGTGGCGTGGTCGCTGATCGATGTTCAGACCGACGAGGCCCCCGGGATACTCGCCGGACGGCTGGCGGCAGAGCTGGGCGAGGTCGACGCCGAACGGGAAATCCTCCTCACCGCCCATGGCCGGCGCGCGCTCCGGTTCGAAGAGCGGCTTGCCGGGGATCACGACAGGGACGTCCCGCCGGACCCGCTGGCCTTCTACCTCGCTGCGACCCGGCCGGGAACTCTGGACGGCCTCGCCTGGGTCGCGGACCCGCAGCGGCCACCCGGGCCGGACGAGGTGGCAGTACGGGTTCGCGCCACCGGCCTGAACTTCCGCGACGTGATGCTGGCGATGGGCCTGCTGCCCGACGATGTGGTCGAAGACGGCCTGATCGGGGCGACCCTCGGAATGGAATGTGCCGGAGACATCATCGCCGTCGGCGAGCGGGTTGCGGATTACGCGGTGGGCGATGCGGTCATCTGTTTTGCCCCCCGCAGCTTCGCCGGGCGGGTGACGGTGGCGGCCCGGGCGGTCGCGCGCAAGCCGGATGACCTGTCCTACGCCGCTGCCGTGACCATTCCGGTGACCTTTTTCACGGCGGTCTACGCGCTCGAACATCTCGCCGCCGTGCAGCCCGGGGAAACGGTGCTGATCCACGGCGCCGCCGGCGGGGTCGGCCTTGCTGCCCTGCAGGTTGCCCATGGCCGCGGCGCCCGGGTGATCGCCACCGCCGGAACGCCGGAGAAGCGCGACGTCCTGCGGCTGCTCGGCCTCAACGCCGTGTTCGATTCCCGCAGCCTCGCTTTCGCGGACGACGTCCGCCGGCTGACCGCCGGCGCCGGTGTGGACGTGGTGCTCAACTGCCTCGCCGGCGAAGCGGCGGTGCGCAGCCTGGAGCTGCTCACGCCGTTCGGCCGGTTCATCGAATTGGGCAAGCGGGATTTCGCCCTGAATACCCGGATCGGACTGCGCCCGCTACGCCGCAACATCGCGTATTTCGCCGTCGATGCCGACGCCATGCTGGCCCAGAAGCCGGACTTGGCCGCCCGGATCCTTGATGACGTGCTCGAACGGTTTGCGACCGGTGCCCTGCGACCGCTGTTGCACCGGGTGTTCGCCGCCGACGAGATCGCCGACGCGTTCCGGCTGATGCAGCAGTCGAACCACGTGGGCAAGATCGTCGTCGACCTGACCGGACCGCCGGACCGGATCGCCCCGCCCCAGCGACCGCCGTCGCCGCTGACGCTCGATGCTGAAGGCCTCTATCTCGTCGCCGGCGGGCTTGGCGGCTTCGGAGCCCGGACCGCATCGTGGCTGGCCTCGCGCGGTGCGCGGCGGCTGCTTCTGGTCGGCCGCAATGCGGGAGCGACCGGGCGCGCCGCCGAAATCCTGGAGCGCCTCACCGCCGACGGGATCGACGTTCAGACCGTCGCCTGTGACATCGCCGACCCGGTGGCCGTCGAGACCCTGGTCGCCGGACTTGCCGGCGGACCGCCCCTCCGGGGGATTGTTCACGCCGCGATGGTGGTGGAGGATCGGGCGGCGGCGGCGATCGACGAGGCCACCCTCCGCCGGGTGCTGGCCCCGAAGCTGCAGGGTGCCTGGAACTTGCATCTGGCCACACGCCATCTGGCGCTCGATCTCTTCGTTCTGTTCGCATCGGCGACGACGATGTTCGGCAATCCCGGCCAGGCTGCGTACGTGGCCGCCAACCTGTCCCTGGAGCAGCTGGCGCGCGACCGCCGGCGCGCAGGGCTGCCCGCGCTTGCCGTGTGCTGGGGGCCGATCGGCGATGCGGGATACCTGGCCGACAATCCGACCCTGCGGGACCATCTGACCAAACGCCTGGGCGGCCAGCCGCTGAAGGCAGCCGACGCGCTCGATCTGCTCGACGAGCTGGTCGGTGACGACGAGGCGGTCATTGCCGTCCTCGATGTGGACTGGCGAACGGTCAAGCGCAGCCTGCCGATCCTGGCGCAGCCCAGCTTCTCGCGGCTGCTCCGCAATGTTGTGGACCTGCCAGATACCGTCGACATGGCCGACCTGCGCGATCGACTGGCCACCGCGACCCCGGAGGAGGCCCGGGAGCTGATCGGCGCGGCGATTGCCGAACAGGCCGCAGCAATCCTGCGGCTGCCCCTCGACCGGTTTGAAAGCGACCGGCCGCTGGTGGAGCTGGGCATGGATTCACTCATGGGCATGGAGCTGAGTCTGGCGGTCGAGAGGGTTCTCGGCGTGCCGGTCTCGGCACTCGGCATCGGCGAGAGGACCTCCGTCGACACCCTGGCCGCCGGCCTGGCAGGGCGCCTGACCCGCGGCCGCGGTGATGGGCGTCCTGTCAACGGTACCGGCGATGATGTGGATGCCGGACTGGCCGCCCTCGTCGATCGCCACGCGGGCGCGGACGACGATGCCGTTCTCGGCCAGCTCGTGGAAGCGATCGACCGCACCGACCGGATTCGGCACTGAGGACCCCGCCCGATGAGCGCAGCCAGCGGATCGCGACCGTCCCTGTTCGGAGCTACCGGCGCCGCCAAGCAACGCCTGCTCGACCGACTGCGCAACTACAATGAGGTGCAGGCCCTCAGGCGAGCCGTCGGCGTCCCCGACCTGGAGGAGACGACCGGAGCCGGCCGCCGCTACCGCCGCATCGAGGCTCTCCCCGGTTTCGAGACGCTGGCGTTCCAGAAGCATGCCGCCGAGGCGTTGGAGATCGCCAATCCGTTCTTCCGGGCCCACGATGGCATCGCCGGCGCTTCGACCCGGATCGACGGGCGCGAGGTCACCAACTTCGCCAGTTACAACTACCTGGATCTGTGCGGTCATCCGGCGGTCTCGGCGGCCGCCAAGGCGGCCATCGACCGCTTCGGCACGTCGGTCTCCGCGAGCCGGCTGGTTTCCGGCGAACGGCCGCCTCAACGGGAGTTGGAGCAGGCACTGGCGGCCTTGCTCGGCACCGAGGACTGCGTGACGTTCGTCAGCGGCCACGCCACCAACGTCACTGTCATCGGTCACATCGTCGGCGCCGGCGACCTGATCCTCCATGATGCCCTCGCCCACAACTCTGTGGTGCTCGGTGCCGGGTTGTCCGGAGCCGCGAGGCGGACGTTTCCGCACAACGACTGGCGGGCGCTCGAGACGCTGCTCAAGGGGCGCCGCGACAGCGTGAGACGGGTCCTGGTGATCGTCGAGGGCCTTTACAGTATGGACGGCGACACCGCCGACCTGCCCCACTTCGTCGACATCTGCCGCCGTTATGACGCCTTCCTGATGGTCGATGAGGCCCATTCGATCGGCGTGCTCGGTGCGACCGGCGGCGGGCTGCGCGCGCATTTCGGTCTCGCCGCGAACGATGCCGACCTGTGGATGGGGACACTGTCGAAGAGCTTTGCCGCCTGCGGCGGTTACATCGCCGGCCAGGCCGCGCTGGTCGAATACCTTAAGTTCACGGCCCCCGGCTTCGTCTACAGCGTCGGCCTGATGCCGGCGGCAGCGGCGGCGGCGACGGCGGCGATCCGGGTCATGCAGGCCGAGCCCGGGCGGATCGCCCGTCTCCATGACCGCACCGCCCGGTTCCTGGCGCGTGCCCGGGAGCGGGGCCTGAACACCGGCCTCAGCCAGGGTTACGCCATCGTCCCGGTGATTATCGGCAGCTCGATCAGGGCAGTCCGGCTGTCGAACGCCCTGCTCGCCCGCGGCATCAACGTGCAACCGATCCTCCATCCCGCCGTCGAGGAACGGAACGCGCGGCTCCGGCTGTTCTTCAGTTGCGCGCACACCGACGAGCAGATCGACACCACCGCCGACATCATCGCCGAAGAGCTCGCCCGGACCGGTCGGGACCGGTGAGCCGGTGCGCCGCCGGCCGGCTGTCCCGGTGCGGATCGCCCTGCTCACCCTCGGCGGACTGATCGCCGATGCTGCTGCCGCCCGGCTGGTCGACCGGCAATCGGGGGCGGTGGCCCTGGTCGTCCGCTCCGCTGCCATCCGCGCTCGCGGCGGGCTGATTGCCCAGACCCGTCGCCACGGCCGGCGGAGTGGTTCCGCGTTCCTGACGTATCTGGCGGTCGCGCACCTGCTCGGGCCGCACTGGCCGGGCGGCGGCGGCGGTGCCAGCCGGGATTCGCTGGCTGCGATCTGCGCTCGTCGGGGGATCCCGGTGGTCCGCTGTCCGGACGTCAACGCTTCGGACTTCCACCGGACCCTGTGCGACCACGAGGTGGGGCTGATCGTGACCGCCTGCTTCGACCAGATCCTCTCACCGGCAACCGTCGCAGCCGTTCCCGGCGGCGCCGTCAACATCCATCCGGCGCCGCTGCCGGCCTACCGCGGCCCCTGTCCGCTGATCGACATGGCCGTGGACGGCGTCACCAGCGGCGCCGCGACCCTGCACCGGATTGAGGACGCTGGCATCGATCGCGGTGCGATTCTGGCCGCCCGGGCTGTGGATTTTCCCGAATCCGCCAGCATCCTGGCCCGGGAGCGACTGGCCTACCTGGCCGGGACCGACCTGCTCGCCGCGGTCTTTGACGAACTCCCCGACCTGATCGCGGCAGCCCGGCCGCAGGAACCCGGCAGTTACCGGTCCTTCCCCGACCGCCAGCGGCTGCGCGCCCTCAGCCGGCGCGGCGTTCCGTTGTGGAAATGGTCAGACCTGGCGGATCGCAACCGGGGTTAGCCGGCCTGCGCCCTCAGCGGCACGGTCTCGGGCAGCGCTGGGATGTCGGCGCGCGGCCATGGGACGTTGACCAAGTCACGGTCAAGCCGTTCGACCGCCTCGGCGACCGCGACATCCAGACCCGGCCGGGCATAGAAATCGCCACGGATTTGCACCGTGGCCGCCAGCGCCCGGACGAAATCGTCAAGAAAAGCCGGGTCGGGCGCAGATGCATCCGTCCAGAACCGGTCGAGCGGTCCCTGGAAGGTCAGGCCCGGCACGTCGTAGATCGCCTGACCGAGGACCTTGACCGGCCGCCCGGCCCGCAACGCCTGCAGTCCCGCCGAGCTGTTGACCGTGACGATACCATCGGCACCGGCAATCATCGCCTCGATGCTGCCGCCGTGGACATAACGGATCCGCGCGCCGACCCCGGCTTGTTCGGCCGCGATGCGGACAACCCGCCGCCAATCCTGCAGGCCGGGATCAAACGGGTGGAGCTTGACGAACAACAGCGTCTCCGCCGGCGCGGAGCGGGCGAACGAGCCGATCACCTCGCGGATCGGGGTCGCGAGGCCGTCGTAGTCGGAGTAGGCGCGGATCTGATAGTCTTTCTCGATCTGCAACGGCAGCAGGTAGTAGCGCTGGCCGGCAGCGATCGCTGCCGCCAGGGCCCGGTCCGAGCGGCGGTTCCGCCACAACCGGCGAAGCCAGATCTGCACGCCGATGCCCGTATCGGTCAGAACCGGGTGCTGGATGTGGTGGCTTCGGTAATGCGGATAGAGCGGCCGCAAGACCGAGGTGAGGACATTGTAGATAACGTCCCAGGTGGCCATGACCGCAAAACTGCTGCCGCCATGGTCGCCGAAGACCGGCTCGGCGGCTTGGCGGGCGAGGCGGCGGATAGCCGCCGGATCGCGGGGGAACCGGGAGGCACCGGACATCCCGTCCAGCTCGAAGGTGAGCCAGCCGGGCCGCAGGTAGCCGAAATCGGTGACCACAACCCGGATCCCGCGCGCCTTCGCAGCGCTGATCGCCTCTTTGTGGTAGGGGCGCTGCTCGCCGAGCAGGATCAGGTCGGTGACCCGTTCGACGTCGCAAAGGTTTGCGATCCAGGCGGGCCAGGTCTCGACACGGCCGCGAAAACTCCGGGCCTCCGGCCGGCGCCAGAACAGCCAGTCCCCAAAACACAGATTGACCCGCAGTGCCCGGTGGCCGCGGGCCTCCAGCGCCGCGGCAAGCCGGGCGAAAAACGGCGAAATCGGCCCCTGGAGGAACAGGAACACCCGCCGGCGGGGTCCGGTGCGGCCGGCGCTTCGCTGTGGATTGGCGAGACCGCGGTCCGACATCAGGCCACCTGCCTTCCCGGAGTACCCGGGGAGGGCCCCCGCTCGCCGGCGGCGGCGTCAGCGGTCCGGTCCATCGGCGGACTGTCTTCCGGCAGGACCTGGTAGTCAAACGGCCGGATCAGGGCATCGACCCACCGGGATGGGAGGAGAGGCAGCAGCCGGACGCCAAGCGCAAACACCGTGGGAAAGGCGATCAGCGGCCGTCCCCGCTCCACGCCCGCGCGGATCCGCCGGGCCGCCGCCGGTGCGTCGATCGGCATCGGCCGGGCACGGCTCACCAGCCGCCGGGTCATCGGCGTGTCGATAAACCCGGGACAGATCACCGAGACGACCACACCGTCGCCAGCAACCCGGCTGCGCAGCGCCTCGGCCCAGGCTTTCACCGCCGCCTTGCTGGCCGCGTAGCCGGCAGCGCCGGGAACCGGGCAATAGGCGGCGAGCGAACTTACCACCGCGATCCTTCCCTCGCCGCGCGCACGCATCTGCGGCAGCAGCGCCGTCACCGTATCGACGACGCCCTGGACGTTGACGGCGAACAGGGTCCGGACTGTCTCCGGGTTATCGTCGCCGGTCCGGGGATCGAGACCGCCGGTACACCCGGCGTTGGCGATCAGCAGATCGACGGGCGCCGCCCTATCCGCGGCCTCCAGCCAGCCGGTGACGGCGGCCCGGTCGGTCACGTCGACCACGGCGGTGGCAACGATCGCACCGTGGCGCCGGCAGGCCTCGGCCACCGCCCGCAGCCGCCCGGCATGGCGCGCCGAGAGGCTCAGGCGAACGCCCGGCGCCGCAAATACCTCGGCCAGCGCCGCCCCGAGACCACGGCTGGCTCCGGTGATCGCCACGTGGCCGATCCGGGCCGGCCGCTTACGCCGGTTCGCGAACCGGTCTCGCGCAAGGGACTTGATCGTGCCGGTCACGCTGCCATTCACCGCTTTCGCCCTTCAGCCCGCCGCAGCGTTCTGCCGCGCCCCGGCCAGCACCGGCCTGTGCCGGACCCACCGGGCAGGATGCTGCGCCAGCCTCCGGAGCGGCGTCGGGCAAACTGGGCGGTCGCGGCGCCGTTGTCTGTGATGCCCATCATCGGCGCTGATCCTGTTCACCGGAAAAGGCCGAAATGCGGTTCCTGTGCGCCCGGAACGGCATTTCCCGCGCCGGGCTCGCAGCTTACGGGGGATCGGCCGCGGCGTCATTCGCAATCGCCGCGAGCCGCACGGGCGGGATTGTCCGGCGGCGGCCGGGTCAGTCGTTGATGCCCGCGACGACGGCACCGGCGAAAACGGCCCGGAACAGCACTTCGGAGAGATCCTTGACGATCTGCCAGCCCTTGCCCCCGACCCGCGGCGGCACGATCACCTCATCGCCCGCCGTGACCGGCGGATTTTCCGCGGTCTGGTGAACGGCGACGTGGCCGTTGGGTTGACGAATGACCACGTACGACTGGTCACTGCGGCGACCATAGCCGCCCGCCCGCTCGATGTAGTCGCGAAGCCGGAGCCCCTCCTCGTAGACGACCGTCTGCGGCGCGATCACCTCGCCGGCAATCGTCACCACTTGGCTGCGCAGCGGAATGACGATCTCATCGCCGTCTTCCAGGCGGATGTCGGCAATGGTGCCATCGGCCCGCGCCAGGACCACGATCCCCTGCGGCTGAATCGTCCGCGCCCGCTCCACGTAGGTCTGGATCAGCTGCGCCTCAGCTTCGAGGATACGAGTGGCGCCGTCGGTGGGTGCGGTGGAGGTGAGGACGGTGCGCTCGAGCCGGTCGAGGGCGTCATCGAGGGCCACTTTCTGCTGCCGAGCCACCCGCCGCCTCCGCAGATGCACGGCATCGATGTCGGCAAAGGCCGGATCCACAGCCACGTAATCGAGCAGCTGGCCCAGCCGGGTGTCGGGTTCGGCAACCCGGATCGACTCGTCCTCGAAGCTGCCAACCAGCTTGATGGTGATCAACTCCTGACGGGCGTCGGCATCGAAGATGATCCGGTCCTGGTCTCGCAGGGACAGACGGCTCAGATCATCGAGCGTCAGATAGGCGGAGTAGGGGCGGTTGTTGCGGGTGCCGCTGACCAGTGCGTGGGTCGCGCCGGGCAGGGGGCGGGCCAGTCGCAAGAGCTCCTGACCCTGCATCCGGTCGTTCCGCCCGAACTCGAACTGATAGTCGTTGCGAATGTCGCCATCCACCGTCACCACCGGATGCTGGGCGCGGACCAGAATGGTATCGCCCTCGCGGAACTGGATTTGCGGCAACTGTCCGTCAAGCAGAAAGCGGTAGAGGTCGATGGCAGCGAGGCTGCGCCCGCCGCGCAGCACCGAGATATCCCGGAAGCTGCCCCGGTTCGGATCGATCCCGCCGGCTTTGGCGATGAAGTCGATCACCGATTCAGAGGGGGCGCCCGGATATCGGCCGGGGTTGTCGACGAAACCGGTCACGAACACGCCAATCGTCCGCGAATCCACGAGGGTCGCATAGACTTCGACGTTTTCGGTGTAGCGGGTGCGAACAAAGCGGGTGATGTGCTCGTTGAGATCGGCGCTGCGCACCCCGGCGACAGCGACGGGGCCGATGCCCTCAATGAAGATGTTCCCGGCCGGGTCCACCTCGGCGATGGTGTTGACGGTCACCGCCCCCCAGATGAACACCGCGACCTCGTCGCCCCGCGACACCCGGTATTCGGGGCTCGGTCCTTCACCGCCGGCGGTCCGCCGGGTCACGAACATCGACGCCCCGAAGGGCTGGCGGACGGTCTCCTCGATGTCGGGATCGGCAGCCGTCTCCTCGCGCTCGGGCAGCGCGGTCGGCAGGGTCTGGGTGCGTTCCTGGGCCTGGAGGGGGCCACCTCCGAACAGCGTCGGAGCAGACACGGCGAGAGTCATGGCCAGCGCCAGGACCACCACACCGGCCGCCCGCATCCACGGCCGCCGGCTCCAACGGCTTGCGGCCCGGGTCACTAACCGCTTTTCCCCGCCCATGGCATCCGCTCCCGGTTCACGTTCCGCCCCTCAGACGGCAGGCTGGTTGAACACGCCGATGGCATCGTCCTCGATGAGCGGCGGTGTCAGCCGCCAGGCGCCGTCCTCGAGGCAGGCGACCCGGACGATTTCCCGCCCGCCGCCAACGAGAACAACGCGCTTGCAGACGTGGCCGCTGGCGGCACGGTAGACTCGGTCGATCGTCGCCACGTAAGCGGTGTGACCGGCGGCGGACGGAATTGGCCTGGAAGCGCCCTCCCGCGCTTCACCGACGAAGGCGAGAAAGATGTCGAGCGGACCCGGCGCTGCCACCGCCGCCGCCGGAGGAGTCGCGACGGCCGGACGGGTCGCGGCGGTCTCGACACAGCCGGCGAGGATCACAAGAGACGCCAACGCGGCCGGAAGCCGGCCACGGCTCCCCAGCCGGTTCAGTCGTCCGGGCTCCCCTGATCGTGCCCCGGAAACCGAGATCAACAGGCGCAAACCCGTCCCCCGCAAGCAAACCGCCAGATGTGACAATGTCCGCCAGACACTCCATACGGGTCCCGACGGCTTCCAACTATCCAAAAGCGCCCGGAGCGTGCAACCGCAATCTCGCCGCACCGATCGCGCCCGGGACCCTTTACCGGCGCGGGACACACCGCAAGCGCCATTAAGCCCGGCGGCTCCCACAACCGATCATTAACCGTCCTGAGGTTTATTCGGCGCCAGGCACACAACGTCGCTGTCCGTCATCCCGCTCTGGTGCTCCGCCGCGAAACCCGGTATGGTGCCTTAAGATCCTACTGCAAAAGGTGATTTGGCCCGTGAACGTCGTTGAGACGGCGATCCCCGAGGTGCGGGTGCTGACCCCGCGCCGGTTCGGCGACGATCGTGGATTCTTCTCCGAAATCTATAACGCCCGCACCTTTGCCGAGGCGGGGATCGACCTGACATTCGTTCAGGACAATCTCGCCTATTCGGCTGAGGCGGGCGTGCTCCGGGGCCTGCATTTCCAGATTGCGCCGTTCGCCCAGGACAAGTTGATCCGGGTGATTCGCGGAGCGATCCATGACGTCGCGGTGGACCTGCGACGCTTCTCGCCAACATATGGCCGCCACGTGGCGGTCCGGCTTGATGCCGACAGCGGATCGTGGGTGCTGGTGCCGGTCGGCTTCGCCCATGGCTACTGCACCCTCGAACCGGACACCCTGGTCCTGTACAAGGTGACGGCGTTCTACGCGCCGGACCATGAACGCGGAGTGATCTGGAACGATCCGGCGCTTGGGATCGACTGGCCGCTCACCGCCGGCGGAGTGATTGTCTCGGATAAGGACCGACGCCTGCCGCCGCTGCGTGCGCTTGGTGATCTGTTCTGAAGGGGCTGAAGGGGGCGGAGCGGATGCCGGACGGCGGCCAGCGATCGACAATCCTGCGAGGTCAACGATGATCGTGCTGGTCACCGGCGGCGCCGGGTTCATCGGATCGGCCGTGGTCCGCCATATCCTTGAGGCGACCGGCGACCACGTGATCGCCGTCGACAAACTCACCTATGCCGCCAATCCGGATTTTGCCGGCCTGTGGGGCGGCCACGAGCGCTGCGAACTGATCTGCGCCGATATCTGCGATGGCGCCGCCATGGCCGGGATCCTGGCCGGCCGCCGACCCGACGCAATTCTGCACCTCGCTGCCGAATCGCATGTGGACCGGTCGATCGACGGGCCGGGCACCTTCATTCAGACCAACGTGGTCGGCACCTACACGCTGCTTCAGGCGGCCCTCGATTACTGGCGCAGCCTCGAGGAGGCGGCACGAGCGCGGTTCCGGTTTCACCACGTCTCCACTGACGAGGTTTTCGGCTCGCTCGGACCCGACGGCCGGTTCACCGAAACGTCCGCGTACCGGCCCAACTCGCCCTATTCGGCCAGCAAAGCGGCGTCCGATCACCTGGTCCGCGCCTGGCACGCCACCTACGGGCTGCCGGTGATCGTCACCAACACCTCCAACAACTACGGACCCTATCAGTTCCCCGAAAAGCTGATCCCGCTGATGATCATCAAGGGGCTGGCCGGCGAGCCCATGCCGGTTTACGGCCGCGGCGAGAATATCCGCGACTGGCTGTTCGTCGACGACCATGCCGAAGCCCTGTATCTGGTGCTGACCCGCGGACAGACCGGCGAGACCTACAACATCGGTGGCAACGCCGAACGGACCAACCTGCAGGTGGTCCAGCAGCTGTGCGCCCTCCTTGATGCCCAGGCCGGCGGGAATCCACGGCCTGCCCATGCGGCGCTGATCACCTTTGTCGCCGACCGCCCCGGCCACGACCTCCGGTACGCCATCGACGGCACCCGGATCGCCAGTGACCTGGGGTGGCGGCCGCGTCACAGTTTCGAGGCCGGGCTCGAACGGACCGTGCGCTGGTACCTGGACAACAGACAATGGTGGCAGGCGATCCGCGATCGCACCTACGCCGGCGAACGCCTGGGCCTCGCCGCCTCCGGCTGCGCTCCGGCAGGCCAAGCGGCCGGTTGAGCCTGGATGGCCCGTATTCTTGTCACCGGCGCCGGCGGTCAGGTGGGCACGGAGCTGTCCCGCCGGCCGGCACCGGCCGGAATCGGGATCGTTCCCGTCGGACACGCGGAACTCGACATCACCGACCCCGCCGCCGTCGCCACTGCCGTCGCCGCCGTCGACGGCGTGATCAACGCCGCTGCCTACACCGCTGTCGACCGGGCTGAGAGCGAGCGCGAGCAGGCCTTCGCCATCAATGCCGAAGGGCCGCGGATCCTCGCCCGGGCCTGTGCCGCTGGCGGAGTACCGCTGATCCACGTCTCCACCGACTTCGTGTTCGCCGGTGACCGCGGCGGGCCCTGGCGGGAAGACGATCCGGTCGCCCCGGTCAATGCCTACGGCGAGTCGAAAGCCGCAGGCGAGGCGGCGATCCGCGAGACCTGGGCGTGCCACGTCATCGTCCGGACAAGCTGGGTGTTCTCTGCCCATGGCCAGAACTTCGTGAAAACGATGCTCCGGGTCGGCGCAAGCCGGGATGAATTGCCGGTCGTCGACGATCAGTGGGGCCTGCCCACCGCAGCCGCCGACCTGGCCGACGCTCTGCTCCGGATCGCTGCGGTGGTGACCGGCGATGACGGTCCGCGGCCGGGCGGCAACCCCGCCTTCGGCACCTATCATTACGCCAACACCGGCGGGACCACCTGGTGCCGGCTGGCCAACGCCGTGTTCGCCGAAGCCGAACCGGTCTGGGGACGACGACCGGCCGTCACCCCGATCCCGACCAGCGGTTATCCGACCCCGGCCCGCCGTCCCGCCAACAGCGTCCTCGACTGCACCCGCATCGCCGCGACGTTCGCGCCGGCGCGCCGCCACTGGCGGGAAGCGCTGGCCAGCGTGGTCGCCGACCTGCTGTCATCCCCACAACCGGAACGAACGCCATGAAGGGACTCATTCTCGCCGGCGGCAGCGGCACCCGGCTTTCCCCGGTGACCATCGCCGTCAGCAAGCAGCTGCTGCCGATCTACGACAAGCCGCTGATCTATTACCCGCTGACCCTGCTGATGTTTGCCGGGATACGCGATATTCTGATCATCACCACGCCCGACCAGCAACCGATGTTCCGGCTGCTGCTCGGTGATGGCTCGCAGTGGGGTCTCAACCTCGCTTACGCGGCCCAGCCGCGGCCGGAGGGGATCGCCCAGGCGTTCCTGATCGGCCGCGAGTTTATCGCCGGCGACCGGGTCAGCCTGGTCCTCGGCGACAACATCCTTTACGGCCACGGCCTGCTCAAGCACCTCAACGCCGCCCGGGACCGGCCAGCCGGAGCGACCGTCTTCGCCTATCAGGTCTCCGACCCCGAACGGTACGGAATCGCGGAGTTCGACGCCGACTGGCGGATCACCAACATCGTCGAGAAACCGCAGCAGCCCCGTTCGAACTGGGCGCTGACCGGCCTCTATTTCTATGACAACCGGGTCGTGGACGTCGCTGCCGGCATCACCCCCTCGGCACGCGGCGAGCTGGAAATCACCGACGTCAACCGCGAGTATCTGGCGCAGGGACAGCTGCACGTGGAGCGGCTCGGCCGCGGCTTCGCCTGGCTCGACACCGGCACCTTTCAGTCGCTGATCCAGGCGAGCGAATTCGTCCGCACGGTTGAGGACCGTCAGGGCCTGAAGATTGCCTGTGTGGAGGAGGTCGCCTTCCGGATGGGCTTCATCGACGCCGAGCAGCTTGTCCGCCTTGCCGAGCCCCTGCGCAAAAGCGGCTACGGTGATTATCTGCTCGACGTGGCCGGATGGGACGGGCGCGATCCACTGCACCGCTACCCGGCGGCCGGGACGGGCTGAGCCCCGCTAGAGCAGATCCCGATCTGATTGAATCGCTTTGCGATCCAATCTGATCGGGTG
>CAYVUM010000020.1:0-40423 GCA_964454795.1 uncultured Rhodospirillaceae bacterium | reverse complement strand
GCCGCTGATGATCGGCGCGCCGGACATGGCGTTTCCGCGGATGAACAACATCAGCTTCTGGCTCACCGCGGCCGGTCTGGTCCTGCTGATCACCTCAGCTTTCGGCGGCGCCGGGCCGGGCACCGGCTGGACGGTCTATCCGCCGCTGTCCAGCGCCGACTTCCACCCGAGTCCGGCGGTGGATTTTGGCATTCTCGCCCTTCACGTGGCCGGTGCCGGCTCCATCCTCGGGGCGATCAATTTCATCACCACCATTTTCAACATGCGGGCACCGGGCATGACCCTGCACCGCATGCCGCTGTTCGTCTGGGCAATCCTGGTCACCTCGTTCTTGTTGCTGCTCGCCGTGCCGGTTCTTGCCGGCGGCCTGACCATGTTGCTGACCGACCGGAATTTCGGGACGACGTTCTTCGATGTGGCCGGGGGTGGTGATCCGGTGCTGTGGCAGCATCTGTTCTGGTTCTTCGGCCACCCGGAAGTCTACATCATCATCATTCCGGCTTTCGGGATTATCAGCCAGATCGTCTCCACCTTCTCCAAGAAGCCGGTTTTCGGCTACCTGGGCATGGCCTATGCCATGGTTTCGATCGGGGTGGTCGGCTTCATCGTCTGGGCCCATCACATGTACACCGTCGGGCTCAGTGCTGACACGCGCGCCTACTTCACCATTGCAACGCTGATCATTGCCGTGCCGACGGGCGTGAAGATCTTCAGTTGGCTGGCCACGATGTGGGGTGGCTCGATCGAGTTCAAGACACCGATGCTTTATGCCATCGGGTTCATCTGGTTGTTCGTCATCGGCGGGGTCACCGGCGTGTTGCTCGCCAATGCCGGGATCGATTTTGCCCTCCATGACACCTACTATGTTGTCGCGCACTTCCACTACGTGATGGCGATTGCTGCAATCTTCGCGATGTTCGGCGGCTGGTTTTACTGGTCCGGGAAGATGTTCGGCATCGACTATTCCGAGAAACTTGCACAGATACAGTTCTGGGTATTCTTTATCGGTGTCAACGTCCTGTTCATGCCCCAGCACTTCTCGGGTCTGGCAGGAATGCCGCGGCGCATCCCCGATTATCCGGACGCTTACTTCGGTTGGAATCTGGTCAGCTCCATCGGTGCGCTGATCACGATGGTCGGCACGCTGATGTTCCTCTACATCATCTGGCACAGTGTCTATCGGTACCGGAAGCCAGCGGCAGCCAATCCGTGGGGGGAGGGCGCAACGTCGCTGGAATGGAGTGTGCCGTCGCCGGCGCCGTTCCACACCCACGAGGAACTGCCGGTCATCGGCCCGGGCGGTGAGCATCACCCAACCCCGCGGCCCGGCGGCCCCACCCGCCCGCAGCCGGCGGAGTGAGCGAATGAGCGAACCGGTCCACCCGTCCGGGGATGTGCGGAACCCGACGATGCGCCCTGCGGCCCGCCGGAGGTCTTCGGGAGGAGGACGGCGGAATGCCACCGCCCTTGTCCTTTTCGCCGTCGTTGCCGGAATGACCGGCCTCGCCTTTGCCTCGGTGCCACTCTACCGGTTGTTCTGTCAGGTGACCGGCTACGGCGGCACCCCCCGCACGGAAGCCGTGGCGCTGCCGGCGACAGCGGTCAGCGAGCAAATCACTGTGCAATTCGATGCCAACGTCAATCCGGCGTTGCCGTGGCGGTTTGCGCCCGGGCAGCGGCAGGTCCGGGTTCGCCTGGGCGAGCAGAACCTCGCCTACTACGAGGCGGTCAACGACAGCGACCGGCCAGTCACCGGAACGGCGGTGTTCAACGTGTCCCCGTACAAGGCTGCGCTGTACTTCAACAAGATTGACTGCTTCTGCTTTAACGAACAGACGCTCACGCCCGGCCAACAGGTGTCGATGCCGGTCTCGTTTTACGTGGACCCGGCGATCCTCGACGATCCCAACACCCGCGACGTCTCCGTTATCACATTGTCCTACACGTTCTATCCGGTCGAGGACGACGGCGGCGACGAGCCCGCCGCCGCATCCGAAGCCGCAGCTCTGCCGGCGGCGTCGTCCGGCGGCTGATCCACAGGTCGGAAATGCGGGTCGCAGGGGGCCCGCGCTCACCGGGGAGGTTCGAGAGGGGAGAGCATGGCGACCGAGACCAAAACCCACCCGTTCCACATGGTCGAGCCGAGTCCGTGGCCGGCGCTGGGCGCGCTCTCGGCACTGGTTCTGGCGATCGGTGGCATCGTCTTCATGCATTATGACTGGCCGTGGTTGCTCATCGCCGGGGTGGTGCTGCTGTTTGCAACCTTTGTCGGCTGGTGGCGGGACGTGGTGCGTGAGAGCCGCGGCGGCAACCACACGGACGTGGTTGCCCATGGCCTGCGGATCGGCGTGCTGCTGTTCATCGCCTCGGAGGTGATGTTCTTCTTCGCGTTCTTCTGGGCGTTCTTCGATGCGACAGTGCCGGCGATCAGCCGCACCGCCCATGAAGTCTGGCCCCCCGAAGGCATCACGCCGTTCGCGCCGTTCGGGTTGCCGTTCCTCAACACCCTGATCCTGCTGACCTCCGGCGCCACCGTCACTGCCGCCCACCATGCCATCCGCCACGGTGACCGCCAGGCCATGGCGTTCTGGACGCTGATGACCGTCCTCCTCGGTGTGCTCTTCAGTGCTCTCCAGGCCTATGAATACGGTCATGCCGCATTCGGCTTTACCGACGGCATCTATTCCTCCACGTTCTACATGGCGACCGGATTCCACGGCTTTCACGTCATCGTCGGCACGATTTTCCTGGCGGTCTGCTACATGCGCGCCCGCGCCGGCCACTTTACTCCGGAGAAGCACGTCGGCTTCGAAGCAGCCGCCTGGTACTGGCACTTCGTCGACGTGGTCTGGTTGTTCCTGTTCGTCAGCATCTACTGGTGGGGGAGCGCCCAGTACACCGGGACCCTGCATTGATCAGACTTTCGCCGACTGCGCTGGCCGGTCCCATGCCGCAGACCGTCCCCGCGTCGGGACATCCGCTGCTCAACGGCCTGCGGGCCCGCTGTCCCCGTTGTGGCCGCGGTCCGCTGTTCGAGGGCTTCCTGACGGTCGTGGAGGCCTGTCCGGTTTGCGGTCTGCAATTCCACGGTCACGACGCCGGCGACGGCCCGGCCGTGGCGGGAATTTTCGTTCTCGGCTTTGGTATTGTCGGGCTTGCCTGGCTCATTGAGGTGATGTTCACGCCGCCGCTCTGGGTCCACGCGGTGCTGTGGATTCCGGGGACAGTGCTCGGCACCCTTGCCCTGCTCCGCCCCTTAAAGGGGATGACGATCGCCACCCAGTATCAGGTGCGCGCCGTCGACGAACCGGAACGGCCCGGTGGCACCTGATCCCGGTCGCGGCGACGGCGCCATCGCTTCGGGATCTGATTGTGCCGGCCGGGATTCCATCCCGGGCCGGCATCGGCGACGGGAGGCATGGATGGAGGCGCACGGCCGGCGGCAGTTCCGTCTGCCGGTCGGGATCAACCTCGTGCCGGTGGATCGCTCGGGAGAGTGGCTGAAGGCCGGCTGGCACGATTTCCTGGCCACCCCGGGCATCAGCCTCGTGTACGGCGGCGCATTCGCCGCCTTCAGCATTGCCCTGACCCTCGCGATGCTGTTCGTCAATCTCGGGTCTCTGGTCCTGCCGCTCGCCGGCGGTTTCGTGCTTCTCGCACCGATCCTGGTTGTCGGTCTTTACGATGTCAGCCGCCGGCGAGAAGCCGGACTGCCGGTCTCTCTGGCCCATGTGATCGCCGCATTTCGTGCCAACAGCGGCCAGCTCTCGGCCATGGGCGTGGTGTTGCTGATCATCTGGTTCGTCTGGGTGGAGGTGGCGATTTTCCTGTTTGCGATCCTGTTCAACGAGATGCCGCCGCCTTTGAGCGAGTTCCTCGCCGATGTTCTGTTCTCGGGCGAGGGGGCGTTGCTGCTGATCGTCGGCACCCTGGTCGGCGCTGGCTTCGCGCTGACGATCTTCACAATCACCGCGGTGTCGGTGCCGATGATGTTCGACCGGCCTGTCGACGTGGTCACGGCGATTGGTGCCAGTGTCCTGGCCGTACGGGCCAACTGGCGGGTGATGTTCGGCTGGGCGGCCCTGATCGCATTAATCACCGCTAGCGCTGCCGCGACGTGCTTTGTCGGCCTGACCGTGGCGCTGCCGGTGCTCGCTTATGCCACTTGGCATTGTTATCGGGATATCGTCGGCCCGGAGCCCGAGCCGGCGGGCGACATCGCCGGGTTCGGGGCCGGTATCTGATGACACCCCCGTCGGCCCCACGCCAGTGACCCGGTCGGGAGCGCTCTCGGCACAGTGAGAGGCCCGGGGCGCTCGCACGCTGCGCCTGCCCATGGCCGCGATCCGGACGGTCGGCCGGCGGGCAACGACCAACCCGGCTTCGGTGATCCTTATCCGGGCGAAGGTGAGGCGGGATTGCACGGATCTGAGATCGGCGACCCCGCGGGGGGAGTCGCCGATCGCCAGAAAAGGGCCGGCCTTGGGGCTCAAGCGCGGCGGCGGCTGGCGAGGCCGAAACCGAGCAGGCTGATCCCGAGCAGGGCAATCGACGCAGGCACCGGCGCCGGCGGCGGAACGTCGATGGTTTCGACGAAGTCGAGACGGAGATCGCTCGCGTCGGTCAGCGAGAAATTCAGGACCACGGAGTCGACGTTGGTGAAATCGGCGGTCCCCGTGAAATCCACGAAGAAGAAACTGTTGATCCCGACGCCGGTAGCCGGCGGCAGGGTCAGGGACGAGGTCATGCCGCTGGTGTCCTCGACCGTCACGGTCGTGGTCACACCGCCCTGGTCGATAAACACAATGTCAAAGGAGATGCCGTTGGAGAGGCCCGCGTCGGTCAGGTCGAAGCCGCCGAGACCGGCGCCATTGGCGTCGTAGGTGAGCCGGTGCATGCTCGGGCCGTTGCCGGCGTCGGTGACGTTCAGTTCGCCCTGCGGGTTGACGAACAGCGCGTCGAATTCCTGGCCGGACAGGATCTCGTAGGTTCGCGAGCCACCGATGGCGTTAACGTAAGGCTGGTTCAGCGGGCCGAGCGGCGGGACCTGACCCAGGCCGCCAAGGCCGTTGGTGAAGCCGTCGTTGAAGTCGTCGATCAGCAGGGCGTTGGCCTGGAAGGCGGTCAGCATCGCGGCGGCCGCAACGGCCGGGAATAGAAATTTGGTCATGACACGTACCCTTTTCGGTAGAACATTAGGGGTGTGGTTTTCGGAGTGCGTGCCGGAACGACCCCGAGTTCCCGTTTTAATCGCAAGAGCTGTGCCACCGAAGAAGAATCGGCTAATTTCAAGGCGTTATCGGAGATGCGCCGGGCCAGAAAGGCGATCCGGACGGTGAGGTTGTAAAAAAATCTGACGTTTCGGACCGCCAAGGCTGGCCGCCAGCCGCCCGGATCTCCCGGCCATAGCCTATAACTGTTTGAAAAAAATAGTATATCCGCCACAAAAGGGATATCGACCGAACTGTAAAAAAATCCGACATCGGCGCAACCGGAGAAGCGGCTGTCATCGCAATCCAGCAAAGGGACAGAGACGGACTCCGCCCCAAACAGGTGGAGGAGCGCCAACGGCGGGCAGGAGAAGCGGCGGCACGGCTGCGCCGCCCTTCAGTTCGCTTTACTTGTCTTCTGAACTCGTTGTCTTCCCTTCGAACCTCGGTGACCCGGTTTCCCAGAACGGCGGACAGTCGAGAAAGCGTTGCCAAGGCTCGGCAACGCCGGCATTGCTGCCGAGTCCGCGTTCATGCCAGCCGAGCACGACACCGGCGGCCAGCGCCAGGTCCGGCCGGCGGGGCTTGGCGGCCGAGTCCACGAGGTTGTTCATCAGGCCGCGCGCCACCACAAGGTCGTTCATCTGCCCGAGGCTGTCCTGAAGCGCCTTGAGGCAGGCCAGATAGGGACGCACGGCGTCCGCTGCGTAAAGTTCCTCGAAGAATTCCGCGGCATAACGGAGCGCCTTGATGCGGATCCGCAGGGCGTGGCGCTCCTCTGCGCTCATTTCGCTTAACCGCTCGCCGCGGCTGACCACCTCGTCATGGCGGGCCTGGAGGACGCTGTGGGCAAGATCGGCCGCCGGCGAGAGCAGAACGGCCCAGGCCTCGTCGGGATACCGGCCGTCCCGCCAGCGCCGGTTCAACGACCAGTCGTCGAGCCAGCGTTTCAAGGCGGCATACCGGGTGCTTCGGATCGCTTTCCCGGCGCGGGTATAGGCCCGCTCCTGCTTGGCGACGCCGGCGGCGTGCAGCGCCGTCAGGAAAGTCTCAACGTCCCCGGCGCCGGTGATCACCGGACCCAGCACCTCGTCCAGGAAAACATCCCAGTCGCGCGCCGGGCCGAGGCGGCGGATCAGCCACTTCAGTTCGCGGTCGGCGTGGCGATGGTGATCCTCGGGGATCACCCCGCTGTAAATCGCCACCCGTGAGCGCAGGCGGCGGACGGCGACCCGCATCTGATGCACACCCTCAACATGAAAGCGGCCGAGCACGCAGGACTCATTCGCGCCCAAGTGGTCAAGGCCGTTGGCAATCGCGGCGCAAAGGGCGTCCTCGGCGCTTGCCCCGGCAGAAAAGCCGAGGGGCGGGGCCTTCGCCCAGACCGGTCCGGCAACGGCACCATCGTGGTCGGGGGTGTCCTTCTGGAATTCGGTCAGGATGCGCATGTGGATCGTCTGTCACCTCGCGTCGCTGGGAGTGGCTCATGGTCAAGGCCGCGTGGCGTGCGGCACAGATGATCGATCCGCCGTGGACCCGGCCGCACGGCGACGGTCCTGTGGGAAGCAGCGCAGGCCAAGCCCCAGTCCACAGGCCCGCTGCGTATCGCACGCGGTTTAGCGGAGATCCGAAGTGTCATAAAATTGAAATATATTAACAGGAACGACGAATGCTATGGACGCGGCCGTGTCCGTTTGCAGGTGTGACCGCGAAGCGGCACCGCCGGCAGGGTGTCGTCGCGGCGGTGTTCCCGTTCTGAACCGCTGGGGCGGGATGCAGGAGCGGGGGGGCGGGGTGCCGGCGGCGAAGGGTCTCCGTCAAGCGGGCACCGCTCCGGTTTCCGGCTTTTCTGGCTTAAGCGATGGGAATCGGGCATAAATCGGGAAGAGATGAGTACCGAACTGCCGTTTGCGCCAGGACCCGGAGCCTCGGACCCGATCAGCGACCACGTGGAGCTGCTCGCGGTGATGAGCCGTGACTTCGCCGACTCCCGCGACATCGAACAGACATTGCGCAGGGGATTGAGCCGGATTACGGACTATCTGGAGGCCGAGGGCGGTGCATTGTTTCTGCTCGATGAAGGCGGCGAGACGCTGACCTGCTCGGCGTGTGTGGGGGCCAGCAGCATCGAGGGGCTGAACCTGTCGAGCGCTCAGGGGATCGTTGGCCGCTGTGTGCGTCTGAACCGCGGTGAATTGGTGCGTGACGCGAGCGCGGATCCGGCGTTTTTCGGCGGCTTCGATGAGCAGACCGGCTTCACCACCCGCTCGATCGTCTGCGCACCGATGAGCGTGCGCGACGTCTGCATCGGCGCCATCGAACTGGTCAACAAGCGGGGCGAGGATCCCCGATTCACGGCTGGCGATTTGCACGTCCTGGAGGCCATGGCCTCCTCGGCCGCGCTGGCCATCCTCAATGCCCACATGGCTGAGGCCCTGGTGGAGCAGGAACGAGTGCGCCGGGAACTGGAACTGGCCGCTGAGATCCAGCGCAGCCTGCTGCCGCCGGAGCACGCCGCGGAATTTCCGGTTCACGGCGTCAACCTGCCTGCGTTCGCCGTTTCGGGGGATTTCTACGATTTCTTCCAGCTTCGCGACGGCCGGATCTGCTTCAATCTCGGCGATGTCTCGGGCAAGGGCATGAACGCGGCACTGCTGATGGCCAAGACCAGCAGTCTCTACCGCGCCCTCGGCAAGACCATTCTCAGTCCGGGCCGGCTGCTGGCCCGGATCAACGCTGAGATCTGTGAGACGGCGACCCGGGGGATGTTCGTGACCCTGGTCGGCGGCATTTACGACCCGGCAACCGGTGAGGTGCGGCTGTTCAACGCCGGGCACGAGCCACCGCTGGTGTTTGAGGCCGATGGCAGCGTCCATGACCTTCCCGCGGCGGGTATTCCGCTCGGCATTTTTGCCGACCGCGACGAGGACCCGGCGGACGAGACCGTCCTCCATCTGAACGGCCGGAGCCTGTACATCTTCAGCGACGGCGTGACCGAAGGATTTCTCAACGACGGCTCGGTGCTGACGGTGGACGGACTGAAGCGGCTTCTCTGCAATCTGGCGGACCGGCCGGCGGCGGAACGTCTCGAAGGGGTGACGGCGATGTTCCGCCGGTCCGGACAGCCGCTCCGCGACGATGTAACCTTGCTGGTGATCGACGATGCGGGACCGGCTGCGCACCGGACGCGAGCCAGCATCCGTCCTGACAGCCCCGCGGCTGACACCGAAGAGGTGCTGCGCCTGACGGTCCCGGCCCGGGCCGACCGGCTGCGGCTCGTCCGCTCCGCGCTCACCGCGATGGCCACGGAGGTTGGGTGCTGCGACGCGGTGGCCCGGGATCTGGTTCTCGCCGTCGACGAAGCGTGCCAGAACGTCATTCGTCATGCCTACGGCGATGATCCCTCGGGGCGGATCATCGTCATCGTCCGGCGCGAAGGGGACAACCTCGTCGTCCTGCTGAGGGACTTCGCCGAGCCAGTTGACGTGGAGAAGATCAGGCCGCGCGACCTGGGGGACGTGCGGCCCGGCGGTCTCGGGACCCACCTGATGCGCGAGGTCCTGGACGAGGTCGCCTTTCTGCCAACGCCCGCGGACGGCGGCAACCTGCTGAGAATGGTCAAGAGGATTACGTAATGGCGGTGATGAAGCACCAGGTCACGGAAGGCGCGGGAGGGACCGTTGTTGCCTTCGAGGGTGATGTTGACCTGCAGAGTTCCCCGAATGCGCGGCAGGTGCTGCTCGAAGCGGTCGGCCGCGGCCAGGCCGTCTTCGTCGACCTGTCCGGGGTCGGTTACATCGACAGCTCCGGCATTGCCTCCCTGGTCGAGGCATTACAGCGGTCCCGGCAGAGCGGCACCGGCTTTGTTTTGGCCGCGGTCAGCGACGCGGCCATGCGGGTCCTCCAGCTCGCCCGTCTCGATAAGGTCTTCCGGATCTACGCGACGCTCGACGATGCCATGGCGGAGGCGGACGTGAAGCAGGCCTGACGTCCGATGTCGTCCGTCCTCGATCGGCTTCCCGCTGCCCGGTTCCTCGAGCGTACCGGTGAACGCGCCGTGCGGGCGTTTGAGGAGATCGGCATGGGCGCCGGGCTGATCGGGGAGAGTTTCTACTGGCTCCTCATTGGTCGCAGCCGCCAGCAGCCTGTGCGCTCCGGAGCCATCGTCACCGAAATGATGCAGATCGGCATCCGCGCCGTGCCGATCGTCGGCGCCATGGCGGCAACCATCGGGGTGATGCTGGCGCTCCAGGGTATTCACACGTTGCGCACCTTCGGTGCCGAATCGCGGGTCACCGTGGGCATTTCCCTGTCGATCGTCCGGGAATTCGGGCCGCTGATCACCGGCATCCTGGTTGCCGGCCGGTCCGGCTCGGCGCTCGCCGCCCGACTTGGCACGATGAAAATCAATCAGGAGATCGATGCGCTGCGGGTGATGGGCATCAATCCGGTCCGGTTCCTGGTGGCACCGGCGCTGCTCGCCTGCCTGGTGATGGTGCCGGCGCTGACGTTCTTCAGCATGTGCATGGGCCTGATCGCCTCGGGAAGTTACGTCGCGATCGAACTGGATGGCACGTTCGCTGCCTTCGTCGATGAGGTGTTCACGGTGCTGTCCCCCGCGGATCTCCTCCATGGCCTCGGCAAGAGCGTGATCTTCGGGGCGCTGATTGCGGTGATCGGCGTCCTGAACGGCTCCCAGGTGACCGGCGGCGCCGAAGGCGTGGGGCGCGCGACGACCCGTTCTGTCGTCCAGGCGATCTCGGCGATCATCCTCACCGACATGCTGTTCGTGTTCGTGGTGACGCGGTTGACATGACCGCCCCCACCTCCGCCGCGCCCGGTGGCGCGCGTTCGGCCGAGCCACGCCCGCCGAACCGCCTTCCGGTAGAGCGTCCCACGGTGATCGCTGTCCGCGACCTTGTCACCCATTACGGCAAGCGAAGGATCCTCAAGGACATCAGCCTCGACGTCCGCCAGGGCGAGATTCTGGTGATCATGGGCGGCAGCGGCTCTGGTAAAAGCACCCTGATGCGCCATTTGCTCGGGCTCGAGACCCGGACGTCCGGCCATGTCGAGGTTCTCGGTGTCGACGTGGCGCACGCCTCGTCGCGGGAGCTCGGCCGGCTGCGCCGGCAGCTGGGCGTCGCCTTCCAGGGGGGCGCCCTGTTCAGCTCGATGAACGTCCTCGACAACGTCATGCTGCCGATCGTCGAGACCACCGACGTGCCACGCCCCACCCGAATCATCATGGCGCGGCTGAAGCTCGAAGTCGTCGGGCTGGCCGGGTTCGAGTTGCTGATGCCGTCCGAGCTGTCGGGCGGGATGATCAAGCGCGCGGCATTCGCCCGGGCAACCGTTCTCGATCCCCGCATCCTGTTCTGCGACGAGCCGTCCGCGGGTCTTGATCCGGTTGTCGCCTCGGCCATTGACGACCTGATCCTCCGCTTGCGGGACGCCCTGAAGATGACGATCGTCGTTGTCACCCACGATCTGGAAAGCGCGTTCAAGATCGCCGACCGGATCACCGTGCTCGACAAGGGCGAAATCCTGGTCACCGGGACCGTGGACGAGGTTCGCAATCACCCGGGCGAGCGGATCCAGAACCTGCTCAATCGCCGGCCTCAGGACGACATGCTGGATCCGGATGACTATCTGCGCCGGCTGACCGACCTCACGGACTGGCATGCGGCGATGATGTGAGGCGCAGCCAGCATGGGCGGAAGCCGGACCACCTACCTGATCGTCGGACTGTTCGTTGTCGCCATGCTGGCGGGAGCGACGTTCGCGCTCGTCCGGCTCTCCGGATGGACCGTCGAGAACGACCCCTATTTCACCGCGTTCCGCAACGTCAGCGGGATTAAGCCGGGCACGCTCGTTGTCTACGAGGGCTATCCGATCGGCCAGGTGACCGGAATCAGCCGGCTTAGCCGGCCGGAAGTGAACGCGCTCCGGCTCAATCCGCAGCGGACCTGGTTCCGGGTCGACTTCCAGGTGGAAGAGGGCTGGCGGATCCCGCGCACCGGCACCGCGACCATATCGGCCTCCGGTTTCCTGGCTGCGCCGAGCGTCAGCATTGTCGAGTCGCCGGATGCGGCCGGCTCGCGGCTCGACCGCCTGGAAGTCGGCGGTTTTGTGCCCGGCCAAGAGCAGGGGAGCATTTTTGCGCAGGCGGAATCCCTGGCCGGCACCTTCCAGACCTTCGCCCTCGCCGCTCAGGAGACCCTCGAAAACCGGGTGAATCCCACCATCGACGAGGCCCGGGCGCTGATCGGGCAGCTGTCCAGCGGCCTGGACCCGGTCATCCGCGAGACCGGCGCGCTGGTCGCCTCGCTCCAGGACTCTGCCGCCGAGATCCGGACACTGGTCGGTCCGGCCAACCGTGAAAGGGCCGAGGAACTGATCGACAACCTGAACACGGCCGCCCGCGACGTCCGCCAGTTGACCCGGTCGTTGACCCGGGCGGCAACGCAGATCGAAGCACTGGTCGCCGCCAACCGCGAGGACGTGGATCAGGCGGTTTTGAGCCTCCGGTTTTTTCTCGACACGCTGGCCCGCGACATCAACGCCATCAACCGCAATCTGGAAGCGGCAAGCCGCAACATGAACGAGTTCAGCCGGCGCATCCGCCAGAATCCCGGGCTGCTGCTCGGCGGTGCCCAGCCGCGGGTGGACGGGCCGGGGAGCCCGGGGCGATGAGCGAAAAGTCCGGCCCGAGCCGGGTCGTCCGCCTTGCTGTGGCAGCAGCGATGGCCGCCGGCCTGGCAGCCTGCACGGCGCCGCCACTGCCCGCCGACCAGTTCTACCGCCTGACCCCGACGCCGCCGCTGCCGTTGCCGGGTCCGCCGGTGCTCGAAGGCAATCTGATGGTCGAACGGCCGGAAGCGGACGGCCTGCTGGCTGGCCGGCCGATCGTGTTCACCACCGGAGATCCTGAAAGTCCGCTGATCGAGTACGACTACCTGCTCTGGGAGAAGGCGCCGGCGCTGCTGGTTCGCGATGGCCTCATCGACTGTCTCAGCGACGCGAACGTGGCGGGGACGGTCACCGCCGACACCCTGCGGGTGCGCGCCGATACCGTCCTGACCGGGAGGATCGAACGCCTGGAGCGGATCGAGTCCACGCCGCCCCGTGCGGTGATTGCGCTCAGGCTCGGCATTGCCGACAACCGCACGGGTGAGCTGCAGATGTTGCGCACCTACACAGCCGAGCGGGTCGCCGCGGACGACAGCATGGCCGCGACGGTTGCCGCCTTTAACGCAGCGTTCTCCGAGGTCTGCGCCGATCTCGTAACCGAAATCGCCGGTCTGTAACCGGTCGGCTCACAAGGCGATATAGCGGCGCAGCGCGTCGACCTCGGCTTCTGCTTCCTCGATCCGGCTTTTCACCACATCACCGATGCTGACGATGCCGGCGATGCGATCGCCGTCGAGGACCGGCACATGGCGGAAGCGCCGGGTGGTCATGATCCCCATGATCTCCGGGATGGTGGTCTCCGGCGTACAGGTCACCACATCGCGGGTCATCAGGTCGCTGACGGTCTTGTTGAACACCTCGCCCCGACAGGTGTTGAGGGCGCGGACCATGTCCCGCTCGGACAGGATCCCGGCGATTTTGCCGTCATGGTCGAGCACGAGCACGGCGCCGATCCGCTTCTCGGCAAGCATCGCCGCCGCGCTGGCAACCGGGGCGTCGACTGGCAGCGAAAAAATGATTTCGCCTTTGTTTTTGAGGATGTCAGATACAGTCATGGGCCTCTCCTGCAGTGCTCCGGTTTTTGAGACTTACGTCCCTTTGAGAGTCTCATCTATCAGCATGTCCACCACACCGCAAAGGGCATCGTGAGGTTCGCGGCCGGCGGCTATCGCCGTCTCGTAGATGGCAATCTGATGATGGGCACTGGTACCGGTGCGTACAATCTCCCGGCAATGCAGGAGTTCGGGCAGGCATTCAAGGGCTTCGGCATCGGGCGTACACATGGCGATCAGCTCATCGAGCAGATCGGGGAAGGCGACCAGCTCGCCGCGGCCGAAATCGATCAGCCCTTCGTCGATCCCGTAGCGTTTGGCCCGCCAGCGATTTTCATTGATCAGCAGGCGGTCGTAGGTGCGCCAGCGCTGGTTCTCGCGGCGCAGCCGGTAGAGCCGGCGGAGAATGCAGCGGTAGAGCGCGGCGATCGCCAGGGCGTCCTCCATATCGGTGCAGACGTCCGTGATCCGCAGCTCGAGGGTGGGGAAGTTCGCGCTCGGCCGGACGTCCCACCAGATCATGCTGGCATCCTCGAACAGCCCGGTGTTGATCAGCACGTCGACATGGCGGCGGTATTCGCCGTAGGAGTCGAAGCGGGACGGCAGGCCCGTGCGCGGCAGTTCGTCGAACACGCTGAGCCGGTAGGACTTGAGACCGCTGTTCTCGCCCCGCCAGAAAGGCGAGGAGGTGCTGAGCGCAAGCAGGTGCGGCAGGAAGTAAGAAACCTGGTTCATCAGGTCGATGCGCAGCTCGTCATCATCGATCCCGACGTGGACGTGCATCCCGCAGATCAGCAGCCGCCGGGCCACCGCCTGCATGTCGCGGGCGAGGATGTGGTAGCGGTCCTTGTTGGTGTGCTTCTGGGTCTGCCATTCGGAAAATGGATGGGTCGAGGCGGCAACCGGCGCCAGCCCGTAGTTGGCGGCGACCTCGGCCACCGTGCGGCGCAGCCGCCTCAGATCGGCGCGGGCTTCGGCGAGGGTGCGGCAGACCCGGGTGCCGATCTCCATCTGCGACTTGAGAAATTCCGGGCGGACCAGTCCCTGGATGCGCGCTTCGCAGTCGTCGAAAACGGCCTCGGGCAGATCGATCGCGAGATCCCGGCTGACGGGATCGACGAGCAGGTATTCCTCCTCGATGCCGATCGTAAAGGACGGCTCCTGACGCAGCAGCATCAGAAGTGCTCGATCCGGTGAAGATTGCCCATGGCAAGAAGCTCGCCGAGGGCATCGCCAAGGAGGGTCGCCCAGCGATCGAGCTCGGCCTCGGTCTCGCAGTGGTCCTGGCGGACCTCGACGGCGGCATGAGCGAGGCCCGCGGAGCCGGCGTGGAGATTGAGGGTGTACGCGATCTGGCGACCGGAATAGGGCTCGTTGTCGCCGACGTTGAGGGTGGTGTGCCGGCGCAGCCGGTCGATGAGCGGCACCGCGATCCGCGGGTCGCGGTTCCACAGCACGGCGATGTCCCAAATCCGGTCCTCGCCGGCCAGCGACGGCGTGAAGGTGTGGACGGAAAAAAACAGCGGTTCCGGCCCACTGCGCCGCAGATGGGCCAGCGCGGCAGCGATGGCGTGGTGGTAGGGCCAGAGCACCGTTTCGGCCCGGGCGGCCTGCTCAGCCTCGCTGAGGTCCTGATTGCCGGGGATCACCACACCGTCGCTTTCCGTGACGATCGATTGTGGATCGCCCGGTTGCCGGTTGCAGTCGATGACCAGCCGGGAGCAGCCTGCGAGCACGGCCCGGGCGTCGAGACGTCGGGCAAGCCGGACGGTGAGGTCGGCTGCGCCAATGTCGTAGGCGATGTGCCGCCGCAGGATGTCCGGGCCGAGACCGAGGTTGTTAAGGCAGGCCGGGATCGCATTGCTGGCATGGTCGCAGACGAGCACGATCGGTGCCTGGCCAGTGGGATTTTCGATCCGGTACGGCGGCGGATCGCCCGGCCCCAGCGCCAGACGGGGCGGGCCGGCCCGGCCGGCCTCGTCGGTGGATCCGGATGTGGGGCTCGGCGAGGAGGAGATTATGGCCACAGGCTGTCCTGCTGTTGTGCGGTGGCGGGCGGCGGACCCCGCCTCCGGGCGGTCGAGGGGAAGCGAGGCGCGGGGGCCTGGCTGGCCCTGGCCAACCGGCCCCACCGGCGATATTAGCGGCGCATGACCATCTTGCGAACACTCACCGCTCCCCCGCAAGCCGGGGAGAGGGGGCTGGCGGGCCGGTTCGCCGTGACGGCGCTGTTCGGCGGTGCTATCGCGATTGCGTTCGCGCCGATCTTCGTGCGGTTGAGCGAACTGGAGCCCACGGCCACCGCCTTCTACCGGCTCCTGCTTGCCCTGCCGGCGCTGTGGCTCTGGCACGGCGTCGTTGATCGCCGGCCGGGGTCGAGGGCGGCCGGGCCGCGGCGGCCGGGCGATTACCTCGGGCTGGCGGTCTGCGGCCTGTTCTTCGCCGGCGATCTGGCGGTCTGGCACTGGTCGATCAACTACACCACCGTGGCGAACGCGACGCTGCTCGCCAACTTCGCGCCGGTGTTCGTGGCGCTCGCCGGCTGGCTGCTGTTCGGCGAGCGGTTCACCCGGACCTTCCTGGTCGGCATGGCGACGGCGCTCACCGGAGCCTGCGTGCTGATGGGGCGAAGCATGACGCTCAGCCTCGACCACCTTTTGGGCGATGCCCTCGGCCTGCTCACCGCAGTGTTTTACGGCGGCTACATCGTGTCGGTCGGCCGCCTGCGCGCCCGGTTCAGCACCGCCGCGATCATGGCCTGGAGCGGACTCGTCACTTGCGCTGCGCTGTTGCCCTTGGTGCTGATCGCCGGCGAAGGCCTGATCGCGCCGACCCTGGCCGGCTGGGCGGTGCTGCTCGGCCTGGCACTGATCTCCCACACCGGCGGCCAGAGCCTGATTGCCTACGCGCTCGCCCATCTGCCGGCGGCGTTTTCCTCGGTGAGCCTGTTGCTGCAGCCGGCGGTCGCGGCGCTGCTTGCCTGGCTGCTGCTCGGCGAGGCGCTGGGTCCGGTCCAGGGGTCGGGAGCGGTGCTGATCCTGATCGGCATCTGGCTCGCGCGGCGGGGCAGCCGCCGTCCGGCGCCGGCGGTGATCCCCGGTCCGGCAACCGTTCCTTAGGTCTCGCCCGGCTAGCCTTGACAGGCAGGGCCGGTGGTGCAACACGACCGGCGCGCAATCGCGCATGCCGTCACCGTCCCTCTCAGCACGTGGTGTCTCAGCCGGAAACGAGGAGTTGTCCGTGGCGCACAATCGGCGAATTTCCGTGGTCGGTCTTGGCTATGTGGGGCTTCCGGTCGCAGTGGCGTTCGGCAAGACAGGGGCGCCGGTGGTCGCGTTCGACATCGATCCCTCGCGCATCGAGGAATTGCGTGCCGGCCATGACCGGACTGAAGAGGTGGAGCCGGCCGACCTGGCCGCCGCCCGCCTGACCTGCACCGCCGACCCGGGCGACCTGCGCAACGCCGATTTTCACATCGTGGCCGTGCCGACGCCGATTACGGAGACCAAGCGCCCGGACTTATCGCCGTTGCTGGCAGCGAGCCGAACGGTGGGGGAGCAGCTTAAGCGCGGCGACATCGTCGTCTACGAAAGCACGGTCTATCCCGGTGCCACCGAGGACGACTGCATTCCGGTTCTCGAACAGTGTTCGGGATTGAAGGCGGGCAGCGACTTCACCGTCGGCTACTCGCCGGAACGGATCAATCCGGGCGACAAAGTCCACCGTTTCGAGACCATCACCAAGGTGGTCTCCGGCCAGACCGCCGAGACCCTGGAGATCGTCGCCGCTGTCTACGAGAGCGTGGTCACTGCCGGCGTCCACCGGGCCGCGACGATCCGCACCGCTGAAGCGGCAAAGGTGATCGAGAACACCCAGCGCGACATCAACATCGCACTGATGAACGAGCTTGCGGTGATTTTCGAGCGGCTCGGTCTCGACACCCACGACGTCCTCACCGCCGCCGGGACGAAATGGAACTTCCTCAAGTTCACCCCGGGGCTGGTCGGCGGCCACTGCATCGGCGTTGATCCTTACTATCTCACCCACCGCGCCGAGCAGACCGGCTATCACCCGCAGGTGATCCTCGCCGGGCGGCGGATCAACGACGACATGGGCCGCTGGGTGGCTGCCGGCACGGTCAAGCGGCTGCTCCAGTCCGGCCGGCGCAGCGACCTTCGGGTCACCATCCTCGGCGTGACATTCAAGGAGAACGTCCCCGACTGCCGCAACACCCGGGTCGTCGATATCGTTGCGGAGTTGCGGGCGTATGCCATCGCCGTTCAGGTCGGTGATCCGGCCGCCGATCCGGCGCATGTCGCCGATGAGTACGGCCTGACCCTGACGCCGCTGGAGGCGATGGAGCCCGCCGACGCGGTGATCCTCGCCGTCGCGCATACCGCTTATGTCGCGGCCGGCTGGCCGATGCTGAGCGGCCTGCTCAAGGACGGCTCGGGACTGGTGGTGGATATCCGCAGCTGCCTCGACCGGGCAACCCGCCCAGAGGCCATCACCCTCTGGCGGGTGTGAAGGCCGGTTTCGCGTCCCGTTGGTGGTGAGCGTCTGCCACGGAGATGAGGCGGTCCGGTTCAATCAGGCCGAAAGCAGCAGCCCGCCTCCAGCGAACAGGGCGACCCCTGAGACCCGGACGGTCAATGCGATCGCCGGATCCGGTCGGGACGGCGCAAAGAAAAATGGTTCTTCACCGGGAAGCGGGGCGGGCGGCCTTGCTCCGCAGATGCGTCAGGCAGGCTTGGAAACAACCCGCCAACAGCCGCGGGCGGCCCGGGCCATAGCAGGAGCCTGCGATCGCCTGGCCGTCGTGAGAGCCGCCGTCATGGTTTCCGGCCGGCGCCCGTCGGCAAATGCCCGGAACACCGCGCTGGCCTCGCGATCACCGCTCGCCCGGCTTCGCCAGGGCCAGGACGCGCGAAGCGGCGGCTCCGGGAAGAGCCGCCGCGCTGCTTTGGGTCGACTGCCGTTCTGGCGAGCCGGGCTTACGCCTTGCGGCGCGACACGACGCCGAGGCCGAGGAGGCCGGCACCGAGCAGCCAGATGGTGGCCGCCGCAGGGATGGTGTCGAACTCCTGCTGCAGCTTGAGGCGCAGCACCGCTTCGACGTCATCGAAGGTGGTGGCCGCAAAATCGGTGCCGACGCCGTCGTTGAAGGAGCAATTTGCACTCGCGCCGATGCCAAGGCAGTTCACCGCCGAATAGCCGAGAACGTTGACGGCGTTCTGGGCTTCGGCGGCCGGATCGCCCGGCTCGTTATGGTTGCCGTCGGTCGACACGTCGACCAGCTTCTCGAAACCGGTATCGAACTCCGACATATCGATGGTGACGAGGAACGCATCCATGTTGGTGACGCCGAGGTCGATGCCTTCCTGAATGTCCGTGGAGCCGTTCAGCCGGACCATAGCGTTGACGGCGGCGACCAGGGTCTCCCGGTCGGTGTCGTCGTTGATGCGGAGTGCCGTCTGCTCGATGATGCCCGTCCCTTGGCTCGAGAACTGGATGACGTTCACCACGACACTGCCGTCCGCCGGCAGGACGGTGGCATCGTTGAACAGCGTGGCGTAGGCGGTCCGCTGGATGGCGAACTCCGTCGTGCTGATGCTGCCCGAGCCGTCGATGACCACGGACACGGCGTTCAGGATCTGGGCGGCGTTTGCCGCCGAACCGAAGGCCAGGACAGCGGCTGCGGCCGTCCCGAGAAGCAGGTTGCGCTTGGTCAACATCGCGAGTCTCCTATCCAAACGATCGTTGAATGATGTGAGGTCGGTTACCGTTTCAGGGTAAAACGGTGTCACGCGTCCTCACAAGCAAAGGGCGTGCCAATTTCTGGCGGGTCGAACCGCTAAATCTAACGTATTGGAATCTCTGAAGAAGTTTTCTGGGCACCGCCGCTTCAGATGGCTCTGCGGCGGTGACCGGGGAGTCTGCGGAGGCGATGTGGCAAAAACTGTAAAATTTACTTAACACATGCTGGCCGCCGCGACGCCATCCCGTTTCCCCAGGCGCCGTTATCTTATTGAGTCGCTTCGCTAATTCATGGAGAGGCGGGGTGTAAAATCTGGCGACATCCCCCAAATTGGTGGGTGCCCACCCCCTGAGCCCAGTTTCGCTGCGCAAGTCCTTGTCAGAGCGGGCAAATCGGCCCGATACCCGAGCCGAAAGGCGAACAGAAATCCGACCGGCCTCAGGCAGCGACGCCGCAGGCCGCGCGTCGTTCGCGTTGGCCCCATGACGCTTTCAGGGCCAGTCTGTCATCCTTCGCCGGACGATCGATCACCGCTCGATCGCAGTTTGCCGAAGCGGGAGCCGGCCTCAGACCGCCTCTCCGGCGGCTGTGGACCGTGTGGTCACCCAGAGGTGCCCGCTCTTCGCGTCCATCCTCACCCCAGCGGCGCCGGGCCGACCGGCGGGACCGGCGATTCAGCCCGGACAAAGGCCGGAGCGATGCGCTACCCTTGGCGGCGCCGGGGGCGACCCGGCCGCAGAACCGTCGGGGGAGGGAAGCTGACCATGTACGTAAGCGTGCGCCGCTACCAGAACGTGAGCAACGTCGACGAGATCGTCCGCAGGGTGGAGCAGGGCTTTGTGCCGCTGTTGCGCAAGACGCCCGGCTTCATCGCCTACTACGCCATCGACGGTGGCGACGGCTCGTTCGCCACCGTCAGCGTCTTCTCGACCGAAGATATGGCGATGGAGTCCAACCGCACCGCTGCCGACTGGGTCCGCGACAACGTCGCCGAACTCCAGCCGGACCCGCCGGAGATCGTTGCCGGCAAGGCGCGGGTGGCGGCGAGCGCCTGACCGGGGCGGCGGAACGCGGTCGGGGCAGGCGGCGGGGCGGGCGCTACTGGCCGGCGGCCTCGTCCATGAACGTCGCCAGCCGGACATCGAGGGTGGTGAGCCCGCCGGCGTCATGGGTGGACAGCGTCACATCCACACGATTGTAGACGTTAAACCATTCAGGGTGATGGTCGAGCTTTTCGGCCTGGCAGGCAACCCGCGCCATAAACCCGAACGCCGCATTGAAATCGGGAAACCTGTACGATCGGGTGATGGCATCGCGGCCCTCCACCTCCGACCAGCCGGGCAGGGCGGCGAGCGCTTCGGTGCGGGCCGCACCCGTCAGCTTCTCACGCATGCTTCCGTTCTCCGTCTTTTAGGGGCTTCCGGCGACGTGGGCGGTCTGGTCGCCGGGATCAAGGCCGGTTATGGTCGCACCGATGTCTGCCGCTGACCCGCCGCCGTTCACCACGCCGCCCAGCCTCGCTGACCTGGAGGCGCTGGCCCGCACCGCGTTCGCAGCGATTCCCGTGGTGCTGCGCCGGCGGGCCGAGGGGGTTGTCGTAAAGGTCGAGGACCTGTGTGACGAGGATACCGAACGGGAACTGGGGCTGGAAAGCCCGTACCATCTGTCCGGTCTCTATGTGGGCGAGCCTGTCCACCGCAAGAGTGTCACCCATCCCCTCCCGGTCCCGGACGTGGTCATCCTCTACCGCCTGCCGATTCTTCTCGAATGGTGTGAGAGCGGCGAGGACCTGACCCGCCTGGTCCGACACGTGCTGATCCACGAGATCGGCCACCACTTCGGCTTTTCGGACGCGGCCATGGAAGCGATCGAACGCAAGGGCGGCTGACCCCTGAAGCAGACCGGGTTCGCGCACAAGCGGAGACCTCCTCCCCGGCCCCGGGCGGCGGCCCCTGGCGCGGTCATTCCAAGCCCGTGCAGCTGGCACGGAAGCTGACCGTCGCCGGCCAGTCAGAAAAGATTCCGCGGATACCGACCTCTCTGGCCGGAACGTCAAGCAGCGGAAGGGCAATCCGGCCATGGGTTGTAATCCTGGCAAGCGACGGATCGTCTCAGCCGCCGCCATCCTTCGGCGGCCCGGACCGTCGCGGCGCTCGGCTTTCAGGCGGTGCCGATCACCGATCCGGCAATGCAAAATGCACCATTTCGTGATAGCCGCTGTTGACGGCGAGGCCACTCCGGGAGCCAGCTCACAATGACCGACACAGCGCAAGCGGTGGCACCGGCGGGCGCTTCAGCGGCGACCGTCGGCCTCGCCACGATCACGGCAGCGGGAATGGACCCTGAACTCCTGGAACGGGGGGTCGTCTTTGACTGCGCCGGCGACCCGCTGCTCGGCATCGTCCATCCGGCGATTGCTCGGGCGAGGCTGGGCGTGATGCTGGTGGTCGGCGGGCCCCAGTATCGGATCGGTGCCCACCGGCAGTACGTGTTGCTGGCGCGAGCGCTCGCGGCTGCGGGGATTCCGGCGTTCCGTTTCGACTACCGGGGGATGGGCGACTCCGATGGCGAGTTGCGGACATTCGAGGAGATCGCCGACGACCTGGCCGCGGCTGCGGCCACGTTCGTCGCCGACTGCGGGGTGGCTGAGCTGGTCCTCTGGGGCCTGTGTGACGGCGCCTCGGCGATCGCGTTCTACGCCGCCGGCGATGCCCGGGTCCGCGGCGTCGTCCTTGCCAATCCCTGGGTGCGAACCGAGGAGATCCACGCTGCAGCGGCGGTGAGCGGTCACTACCGGCGGCAGATCGCCGATCCACGCACGTGGTGGCGGGCCGTCACCGGCCGGGTGCGGCTTGGTGGTGCCGCGAAAGCGGTCGCCGCTGCAGTTCGGACCCGGGTTGCCCGAAGGCTCCCGGGCTTCGTCGCCGGGCCGGAAGCGCACTCCCTTTCCGACCGGGTCTTAAGCGACCTCTGCCGCTATTCGGGCCCGGTACTGCTGATCCTCAGTGGTGCCGACGGCGCCGCCGCCGAATTCGAGATTGCCACCCGCACACGCCGGCCATACCGGCGGTGGCTGGCGTCGCCGCAGGTGACCATCGAACGCCTTCCCGGAGCGGATCACGCTTTTTCGACAACGGCGTGGCGGGATCAGGTCATCGCCGCCACCCTGCGCTGGGTGTCAGCCCTCGATCGCGGCCGCTGAGTTCTCCCGGGCTCCGAGCGGTGCAGGAACGCGGACGCGCGCCCGGCCGCTGATCGATGCGGGGCCGCTCCGGTGCCGCCATCCACCGCAACCGATGGGTGTTCCAGGACCGCTGAGGCCGGGAGCCGACCGCACATCCCGGCGGTGCGGCCGATCCGATCGCGCGAGGGCTCGGACAAAAGATACAGAGACCACATTATCCCATGTTTGTGGAACGCGCCGCAATCGATTCTACATTGCGGCCCTGAGGCGCAATCGATTCTACATTGCGGCGCTGATGAGCACGGGGTGGCCTAAAGTAGCAGCTGCTCACAATTCGATGTTTTTCATTCGTGCGCTGTTCCCGCTCAGACGCCCCGTTTTGATGTTTCAAACTCCGATTAAGGAAAACGGACGGAGAAGAGGATGGCACACGCGATCGATATCGGGATACCTGAATCAGACCGGCAGCAGATATCCGAAGGGCTCTCACGCCTCCTTGCCGATACGTACACACTGTATCTGAAAACGCACAATTTCCACTGGAACGTCAAAGGCCCACTGTTCAACACCCTGCACGCGATGTTCGAGGAACAGTATACCGAACTCGCCACTGCCGTTGACGACATCGCTGAACGCATCCGCGCCCTCGGCTTTCCGGCGCCCGGCTCGTATGCGCAGTTCGGCGGCCTGACCAGCATTGGTGAAGAAACGAACGTGCCATCAGCAGAGGAGATGATCGCCCAGCTTGCCCGCGATCAGGAGATCGTCGTGCGGACGGCGCGCGAGGTGTTACCCGTCGCCGAGGAAGCGCATGACGCACCCACGGCCGACCTGGTGACCCAGCGCATGCAGACCCATGAGAAAACCGCCTGGATGCTGCGCAGCATGCTCGACTGATCATCGCCAGAGGCCAGCCGGGGGCTGCTGCAGCCCGACCCGCGCCCGCCGGAGTTCGCATCCGTGGCGACACGCCGATGCCCCGCCGGAGCCGATGCGCCGCCGGACCAGCGGCGATGCAACCTCCTGGATCGTCCAGGCAGCAAAGCCATCGCTGACGGGACAGCGGGCCGGTGCACGCAGGGGAAGGCAGGCGTGCCCGGCGATCTGCGGTGTCTCCGGCTAAGCCCCATGGGCAATTGGACGAGACGACAGGGGCGGATGACGGGGGCCGGATGACGGGGGCTGATGACGGGGGCTTCGCACCGCGGCTTGGGGTGCGGACTGCCTCAAGCATCGTGATCCCGCCGTGGTGCTCCTGATTGTCTGAACGGGGAGGCGGGCTCACTGATCCAGGCTTGCGCCTTCAACCGGCGTTCACGCGATCAACAGGCCGTCAACCACGACCTCAATGGCCTCCACTGTCCACACCTGCAGGGCGAACGCGTTGAATGCAAAGGCGCTGCCTTCGCCGGCATCCAGCCAGGCGTGGAAGGCTTGCAGATCGGCCTGGAGAGTTGAGTCCGCGTGCTGATCCGCGGTCAGGCGGAGTTCGAGGGTGTCGAAGCCGTCGCCTCCGAAGTACCGGTCAGCCGCCATCTGGTTGCCGGCGGCATAGTAAACCAGTCGGTCATCGCCGAGATTACCGGCAACCTGATCGAAACCGCCACCGCCGGCCAGCGTATCATTTCCGGCGCCTCCGTGCAGGCTGTCGGCGTCGGCGGCCCCGAACATCACGTCGTTGCCGTCACCGCCGTTGAGGGTGTCGCGTCCGGCGTTGCCATACAGATGATCATCACCTTCGCCGCCCTGGAGCAGGTCATCCCCGGCGTCGCCATTCAGCATGTCGCGGCCGGCGGCGCCCTCAAGCTGGTCATCGCCCTCGCCGCCGCGCAGCAGGTCATCGCCGTCGCCGCCTTTGAGGGTGTCCGCGCCCGTGCCACCGGAGAGGCTGTCATCGCCCACGCCGACGCCGCCGCGCAGCAGGTCATCGCCGTCGCCGCCGAACAGGGAGTCCGAGCCGCCGGAGCCCAGCAGAATATCGTCGCCGGCGAGGCCGCTGAGCGCGTCATCGCCGTTTTTGGCGTCGATCCGGTCGTCACCCAGCGTCCCGACGAGCTGATCAGACCCGTTGGTGCCCGCGATCGGGTTCGGTCCGGTGAGGAAGGTTGGCTGCCAGTCAAACGGCTTGTAGATGCTGATGTCGCCGTTCACCGGATCGACGAGTCCGACAAAGACATCATAATCGGGGATGTATTCCCATTTGCCATGGACCGACGAGACGTTAAAGTCGGGGAAATCATCATCATTAAAGGCGGCGTCAGGTGAGAGAACCTCGACCGTCCAGATGTCGCCAGGGTCTTCGGGAATGTCTATAGCATAAATATCATTGTCTCCGCCCCAGAGTACGAACTGATCCCGTATCGGATCATAATCGATGCCCGCGCCGTCGGGAAGCAGGTCGCCGCGGAACTCGGTTACACCATCGATAAGAACGGTATCGATGATTTGCGATACAGCTAGGCTATCGCTTGACAAGTCCCAGAGTACGAGCACAGTATCCTGAACCTGGAGATAGTACTGGCGTCCCGGGTCATAAGAACCGCCTCCAACAGCGCCCGATCCGACGCCCGCAAGGCCGACGAGCTCATAGGTATCGGCGTCAGGATTGTCCGGATCATTGATCGTGAGCTTCCAAAGTGAAGGTGCAGGCGGCTGTTGTGGTTTGAATAAGATGACGTCTTTGCCATCTTCGACGAAAGCATGGGAACTGGTCCCGGCGAATCCACCATTAAAGCCTGCTTGTTCCAACCTGTAAACGCTATCCCGGTTCTCCCAGGCCTGGGTTCCCTCGATTGTTGGGTCAACTCCAGAAAAATCAAGCCCGCCAACTTTATTGCCATCGGCCTTGTTTGGGTCGAACGTGTAGGGACCCGTTCGTCTGAGCTCCCCGGTGACTGGATCCTCGATGGTGTAATAGCTTGCATCGTTGAAGGCCGCACCGCCGAACGAGAGCATTCGGTCAGCGACCTGCAGATAAGCGAGCCCATCATAGAGATGGCTGCTGATCGGGGAGTCCTCCGGGCCATCGACGGTCTCGAATCGGGGAGGGCGATCCGGATCGGCCACGACATCAGAGGGCAGCGAAAGCCGGCGCCACTCCAAGTCAAGGATCGAAAAGGCATAGACATCGTTGCCACGGTAATTGGCGTGGCCGCCCCCGGTGATCATGATATCGCCCGCGGCCGGATTATAGGCCATGGCGCCCCAGGCGTCGATGATCTTGGAGGGATTGCCCCGGTTGGGAACGAGATCAACAGGCGCCTTGACCTCTTCGAAATTGCCGTCGACCCTGATCCAGGCTCCCGCTTGCGCTGATTGCAATAAATCCATCAGCAACGGGCTGAACGGCGTTACCGGTGAGGTGTTCTCGGGGCCGCCCGCGTTCCCGGATTCGAAATCCAGATCGTTCATGACTAATTTCCTATCCTATCCGATATCTTTTGTAACCCGCATGGACAGTACGGGTTTTTTCAAGAGAAGCGCGGACGTTCCGCGTTCGCTTGAACGTCGCTTCAACCCGAGACCGCCGGAGCCGCCGTGGACGAGCGGCCCTGCTCAAGTCATTGAACTCCGCCCGATTCCCGGTTGAATCCGGGAGCGTTCAGCGCCTTGCGACCGGAAAATGTTGTTGACTGGGACCGATCGAGTCAACCTTTGGCTCAGGCTTGCCTGCCAGTGCCGAATTAAATCCATTCATCAGGGCGGAAATTGGGGGGTGAGCTGCGGCGGCGGGCAGTGCCTTCGGCGGTTGCTCGTATCCTCAGGCCGGCGGGGACTGGCAGGCGGGACGGATGATCTGCCGCCGGTGCGGGTGTTGCACCGGCCGGAAGTGGCGATTAGGGTCGGCCACGCGCACGGATAAGCGCGAGACTTAAAGGGACCCGGAGGCTGGAATGGGCGCTACCGACAAAGACTACCCGGCGATGGTCAAGCATCTGGCCGGACTGATGCGCGAGGTCGGCACGGGGATCCCGGAGACCTGGGGCGGTTTTGCCAAGCTGGCGGACGGTGCCAAGGTGACGGGGACAATCGATGCCAAGACCAAGGAGCTGATGGCCGTGGCGATCAGCATCGTGCTGCGCTGCGACGGCTGTATCGGCTTCCATGTGCGCGGCGCCGTGCGGCACGGCGCGACCCGCGAAGAAATGCTGGAGACGATCGGCGTGGCGGTGATGATGAACGGCGGTCCGGCCACCGTCTACGGCGCCTACGCACTTGAAGCTTTCGAGCAGTTCGCCGCCCAGCGCTGAGCGGGCGAACACGCGCCCTTCCGCCGCCAACAAGAAACCCCCGGGTCGAAGGACCCGGGGGTCTTGCACGAGGCTCAGGGCGCCGGAGGCGGCCGCCGCGCCTAATCGCTGTTTGCGACGCCGAACAGCTGCATCAGCCAGACGAACATGGTCACGAAGCTGCCGTAGAGCAGGAACGCGCCGAAGATCGCCTTTCGGGTGGTCACATCGGATGCATCGGCTTCGTAATACCAACCCTTGATCTGCTGCGTCTCGAAAGCGGTCAGGCCGGCGAAGACCAGCGGCACGATGATGGACATGATCAGGTGCAACGTCGACGAGCCGAGGAAGATGTTCACCACCAGGGCAATAAGGATGCCAAAGGTGGCCATCATCAGGAAGCGCCCCATGGCGCTCAGGTCCTTCTTCGTCGTGTATCCGTACAGGCTCGAAGCCGCAAACATGCCGGCGGTGATGAAGAACACCCGGGCAATGCTTTCATGGGTATAGACGTAGAAATAGGGCGCGATCAACGCACCCCACAGGGCCGCATACACCCAGAAGCAGAGTTGGGCTGTCCCGACACTTTTGGACATCATCAGCTTCGGCGCGAACCAGCCGAGCCCGAGGATGCCGAGGAACAAGACCCAGATGAACGGTCCACCGACGATCGCCTGCATCACCGGCGGGTTCATCGCGATGACCATCGAGACGATGCCGGTAAAGGCCACACCGAGGGCCATGTAGTTGTAGACCCGCAGCATATACTCCCGCAGGCCGACGTCGATTTTTGCCGCTTCTGCCTGCGACCGGGTCATTGTCCCGACGCGGGCCTGATAACGCTTGTCAGGTCCAAGTGCCATGGGAAACCTCTCTCTCCCGTGCGTTTACTCCTGACGTGGATATGGAAACGGGGGGGGGACGGTCAACGGGGGCCGTCCCAGATGACCAAAGTTTAATTTGCGCCCGAAGTCGCTTCATTCGTTGCGCAGGTACGGGGCGGCCTTGCGGCCGAGAGCCCGCCAGGTCCCGGCAAAGCCGATCCCGAGGGTCAGGAGCACGGCCGCCACCACCGTCACCGCCGCCGCCTCGCCGGCAAACGACCAGTCGGCGCCCATGCGCAGGGTGACGACCGCCCAGGCAACGGCGGTCCCGATCGCCGTTGCGACCATCCCGGTGACCAAGCCGAGCAGACCGTATTCGACCGCGAACACCCGGGCAAGCTGGCCGCGGGTGGCTCCCAGGACCTTGCAGACGACGGCATCATAGCTGCGCCGCCGCTCATCCGCCGCCATCGCTCCGGCGAGGACAAGGATACCGGCAAGGACGGTGATCACCCCTGCCGCGCGGATGCCGTCGCCGATTGCCGCGACAATGTCGTTCAGCGTCTCAACAGCAGCACGGACCCGGATCGCCGTGACATTCGGTAAGGCTGCCGCGACGGCCCGGTCGATTTCGGCCTCGGCCTCGGGATCGGCGAACACGGCAGCGAGGTGAGTAATCGGGGCGCCGGCGAGACTCGCCGGATCGAGGATCAGGGTGAAGTCGAAGGGGATCGCCTCCCAGTCGATCCGGCGGAGCGAGGCGATCCGCGCGGTGATCTCGCGGCCGAGGATATTGACGGTGATCGTATCGCCGACCCCGACCCCGAAACCCCGGGCAATTCCCGCATCCAGCGAGACCAGCGGTTCGCCGCGGTAATCGGTCGGCCACCATGCGCCGGCGGCCAGTGCGGTGCCGTCCGGTGGTGCCGGCGCCGTGGTCACGCCGCGCTCGCCGCGCACGGCCCAGCGGACATCCGGGTCGATCGCCGCGTCGTCGGCTGGAACCCCGTCGATCGCGGTGATCCGGCCGCGCAGGCTCGGCTGCCGCCGGACCTCGTCGACCCCGGTGATCCCGTCGACCACAGTATCAAAGGTGGCCACCTGGCTGTCCTGGATATCAATGAAGAAGAACGCCGGGGCGGAGTCGGGCAGCTCGTCGCTGATCTGGGCGCGGACGGCCCCTTCGATCAGGGTGACGGCGACCAGGACAGCGATCCCCAACCCCAGGGAGACCACCGCGGTGGCGGTGGCCGAGCCCGGGCGGTGCAGGCTCGCGATCGCCAGCCTCACATCGGAACGGCGCGGTCGCGGCAGGCGCGCGGCCACGGCGCGAACCCCGGCGGCGGCGAGGCGGAGCCCGGCCAGGATGGCCAGAGCGCCGACGACGAACACGAACGCGAACCAGCGGTCGCTGCTGGAGAGGATGGTCAGAAGCGCGAGGCAGCCGGCAGCGGCGCAGAGCACCAGGAAACCTGCAGGGCCCAGCCGCGCCGCCGCCGGCAGGACAAACTGCCGGAACAGCGCGCCGGCGTGAACCGTCCGTGCCCGCATCAGCGGCCAGAGGGCAAAGGTCAGGGCGGTCAGGAGACCGAAGGCGGCGGCGAGCAGCAGCGGCTGCGCGTAGATCCCCGGTTCAATCCGCACCGGCAATAGATCGCCGGCCACGGCCAGTCCGGCCAGCGGCAGGATGGCGCCGAGGACCAGCCCGAGCGCCACCCCGAGTCCGGCGAGGACCATGACCTCGAGCAGATAGACGGAGAACACCAGCCGGCCGGGCGCGCCGAGGCACTTGAACGTGGCAATGGTCGCAACCCGGCCGTCCACGTAGGCACGGATGGCGTTGGCCACCCCGACCCCGCCGACAAGCAGGGCGCTGAGGCCGACGAAGGTGAGGAACAACGCCATCCGGTCGACAAACCGGGTGACCCCGGGCGCCGGCTCCCGGGTGTCGCGGACCCGCCAGCCGGCCTCCGGAAAAGCGGCCTTGAGACCGGCGGTCCAGCGTTCGATGTCCGCGTCGTCGGGCAACACCACCCGGGTCCGGTGACGGGTCAGGCTACCGTGCTGGACAAGCTCCGAGGCGGCCAGCGTCGCGTCACCGACGAGAAAGCGCGGGCCCAGATTAAAGGCGCTGGTCACCCGGTCGGGCTCGTGAACCAGCGCCGCGCGCACCTCCACAGTCGCCTCGCCGAGCCGCAGCCGCTCGCCGACGCTCGCCCCCAGGCGATCGAGAAGAGCCGGGTCGACCACGGCCCCGGCAACGCCATCCCGGGCGGCCAGCGCCGTTGATAAGGGCATCGGTGGGTCGAGGCCGATCCTTCCGACGAGCGGGTAAGCGCCGTCGACGGCCTTCAATTCCACCAGCGAGCGCTGACCGGGGCGGTCCAGCGGCCGCACCATCGCCCGCATCGTCACCACCTCCGACAGCGCCGCCGAGCGCCCGGCGATCCACGCGCGCTGATCGTCAGTGAGGGGACGGGCGGCGAGTTGGATCTCCAGGTCGCCGCCTAGCAGATTGCGGGCATCGGCGCGCAGCCCGGCAACCACCGATTCATTGACGCTGCCAACGGCGGCGATCGCTGCCACACCCAGGGCGAGACAGGCCAGGAAGACCCGGAAGCCGCTGAGCCCGCCGCGCAATTCCCGGCGCGCCAGGCGCCAGGCAAGGGGGAGGTCGTTCAGCGCCAGCCGGATTTCCCGGCCGGCGCGCCGCAAGGCCTGACTGGGCGCTTGAAGAATCGGGCTCAACCGAAGGTTCCGTCACCCGCGGCGGCGTCGGCCGGCCGGCCGGGCCTGCGGCGGTCGTCCACAACCCGGCCATCGGCCAGCCGGACGATCCGCGCACACCGCTCGGCAAGCCCGGGATCGTGGGTGATCAAGATCAGGGTCGTGGCGCAGCGGGCGTGGAGATCGAAAAGAACTTCCATGACCGCCGCGCCGGTGGCGCGGTCCAGGTTGCCGGTCGGCTCGTCGGCGAGCAGCAGGTCCGGTTCGGTGACGAACGCCCGGGCAAGCGCCACCCGCTGCTGCTCGCCGCCGGAAAGCTGCGCCGGATAGTGACCGAGGCGGTGTCCGAGTCCGACCGCTTCGAGCTGCGCTGCCGCCCGGTCGAACGCATCGCCGGTACCGGCAAATTCCAGGGGCAGAGCGGCGTTCTCCAGGGCGGTCATGGTCGGAACCAGATGAAAATTCTGGAACACGATGCCCACATGCTTTCGGCGCACCCGGGCGAGCGCATCTTCGTTCAGCCCGGCGAAGTCGATCCCGGCAACCTTGACCCCCCCGCCGGTGGCCCGCTCCAGTCCGGCGGTCACCATCAGGAGGGAGGTCTTGCCCGATCCCGAGGGGCCGACCAGCCCGACGGTCTCACCGCGGTTCACGGTCAGGTCAATTCCCATCAGAATGTTGACCGGGCCCGCTGCACTTCCCAGTGTCAGGTCGAGTGCGGACAGTTGCACGGCCGGCGTGGCCGGATGATGGGAAATCTCGCCATGCATTGCGGTGGAACAACCTCCAGTGACGAATCAGACTGGCAATATGGCGGTGAGCCCATGGTTTTCAACGCAACCCGGCGGCGTGTTCTCGCTCTTCTGTCGGGTCTGGCGGCCGGGCTGGCGGTTCCGGCAGGCGCCTCTCCGGCGGCCGCCGACCAGACGATCGGGGACGACGACATGATCCGCATTCTGGCGTTCGGGGACAGCCTGGTTGCCGGCTGGGGGATCGATCCCGAAAACGCGTTTCCGGCGCGGCTCGAAGCCGCGCTCCGGGCCGAGGGGTACCCGGTGCAGATCCTCGACGGCGGCGTCTCCGGCGACACCACGGCCGGGGGCCGGGCCCGCCTGGACTGGCTCCTCGCGGGACTCGGTGATGATGCGATCGACGGGGTGATCGTCGAACTCGGTGCCAACGACGGCTTGCGCGGCACCGACCCGGCGGAGACCGAGGCCAACCTGGAAGCGATCCTCAAGACCCTCGACCGCCGCGGGCTGCCCGTCCTGCTGACCGGCATGTATGCGCCGCCCAACTTCGGGCGCGAGTACGCCGAGGCGTTCAACGCCATCTACCCGCGCCTGGCGGAGCGCTTCGGGGTGCTGTTCTATCCCTTCTTCTTAAAGGGCGTGGCCGCGGAGCCGCGGCTGAACCAGGCCGACGGCATCCACCCGAATCCTGCCGGAGTCGCGGTGATCGTTGAGAACATTTTGCCGTCGGCGCGGGCGCTGATCGAACGGGTGCGGGCCGGGCGGCAGGCCGCCGGCTGACCGTGTGTGGGAACGGCGCGGTTGCGTCGGCCGCCGCCGCCGCGATACGAAACAGGCACGCTGTTGCAGCGAAGCCGCTGAGGACACGGGGACGACCGGTCATGCAGTATTCCTCCCTCGGCCGTACCGGAATCTCCGCCAGCCGCATCTGTTTCGGCACGATGACCTTCGGCGAGCAGACCGGTGAAGACGACGCCCACCGCCTGCTCGATGCCGCCGTCGCCAGCGGGGTCAACTTCTTCGACGCCGCGGAGATGTATCCGATCCCGCCGAAGCCCGAGACCCAGGGACGGACCGAGGCCTATATCGGCAGCTGGCTGACGGCCCGCGGCAACCGCAGCGAGGTGATCGTCGCCACCAAGATCGCCGGCCCGGGGGCGCTGGCCCGCCATATTCGCGACGGCAGCCGGGTGTTCGGACGGGCGCAGATCCGCGAGGCCATCGACGGCAGCCTGCGGCGATTGCGGACCGATTACATCGACCTCTACCAGCTCCACTGGCCGGAGCGGCCGGTGAACGCCTTCGGGCGGCGGGACTACGTGCATACCGCGCGGGACTTCACGCCGTTCGGCGAGGTCCTGGCCGCGCTCGCCGACGAGATCACCGCCGGCCGGATCCGCGCGGTCGGTGTCTCCAACGAGACGCCGTGGGGAACCATGGCGTTCCTCAGCCTCGCGGATGGCGATGGCCTGCCGCGGATCGCCAGCATTCAGAACCCCTACAACCTGCTCAACCGGCTGTTCGAGGTGGGGCTCGCCGAGGTGGCGCACCGCGAGGACTGCGGGCTGCTCGCGTACTCGCCACTGGCGTTCGGAACGCTGACCGGCAAATACCTGGATGGCGCCCGCCCACCGGGGGCGCGGCTGAGCCTGTTTCCCCACTACACCCGCTACACCCGTCGGCAGGCGGACGCGGCGGTTCGCGCCTACGTTGCCCTGGCCCGCGATCACGGGCTCGATCCCGGACAGTTGGCGATCGCCTGGGTGTTGTCGCGCGGCTTCGTGGCTTCGGCGATCATTGGCGCCACCAGCGAAGCGCAGCTTGCCGCCAACATCGCCGCGGCCGACCTGACCCTGCCGCCTGCGGTATTCGACGCCGTGGACGCGATCCACGACGCTCACCCCAATCCGGCGCCGTGACCGTGCCCGGCCAGCGAGGGGAGACCGCTCATGTTTCGTCTGTTCGTCGGGATTCCGTTGCCGGAGCCTGTGAGCTCCATGCTTGCCGGCCTGAACGGCGGGCTGCCCGGCGCCCGCTGGGTCACCGAGGAGAACCTGCATATCACTCTGAGATTCATCGGTGAGGTGGGACGGGAGGATGCCGAGGACCTCCACCGGCTGCTGGAACGGGTGCATGCGCCCGCTTTCGAGTTGACCGTCACCGGCATCGGCTGCTTCGAGACGCGCGGCAAGATCCACACCCTGTGGGCCGGGGTCGCCCGGGCGGACCGCCTCAACTTTCTTCAGGACCGGGTCGAGGCCACGGTGGTCCGGGCCGGTTACGAGCCGGAACGGCGCAAGTTCAAGCCGCACATCACCCTCGCCCGGTTTCGCAACGGCAGTGGCGAGCGGATCGGCTCGTTCCTCAAGGGCAACAACGCACTGGCGATCGGGCCGTTCCAGGTCGACCGGTTCACCCTGTTCCGTTCTTTCCTCGGACGCGAAGGGGCCCATTACGAGGCACTCGCGGATTACCCTCTGGAATCGGCTTGAGACGGCCGTCGGGGGCCTTATCCGGCCCGAAACCGGTCCGGGAAGCGGACGCGCAGCCGGTAAACTGTTTGACAGGCGGGGATTGAGCCTTACCCTGCGGCACAAACGGGCGGGTTCCCAGATGGGGGACCGCGTCCGTTTTTTTGGAATGATTCCGAACTGGCGATCTTCAGGCAAGGGGCAGTGCGATCATGTGCGGTCTGTGCGGCGAGGCGACGTTCGATGGGACTCTGGCCGACGTTGCCGCCGTCTCGCGCATGGCTGAGCGGATGGCGCCGCGCGGCCCGGATGCCGCGGGCATTCTGGCGCAGGGCCGGATCGCGCTCGGCCATCGTCGCCTGAAGATCATCGACTTGAGCGAAAAGGCGCAGCAGCCGATGACCGATCCCGAGCTCGGCCTCGCGATCGCCTTCAACGGCTGCATCTACAACTACCGGGATATTCGCCGCGAGCTGGAAGGCAAGGGCTACCGGTTCTTCTCCGACGGCGACACCGAGGTGATCCTCAAGGCCTACCACGCCTGGGGGACGGCGGCGGTCGAACGCTTGCAGGGCATGTTCGCCTTCGCCATCGCTGAACGCGACAACGGCCGGCTCGTCCTCGCCCGCGACCGGCTCGGCATTAAGCCGCTCTATCTGGCGGAAAGTCATGACGGCCGGCGGCTGCGGTTCGCCTCGACCCTGCCGGCACTTCTCGCCGCTGACCAGGTCGATACCGGGATCGACGGCGTGGCTCTCCACTATTACATGACCTTCCATGCGGTTGTGCCGCCGCCTCGGACGATCTTTCGCGGAATCCGCAAGCTGCCGCCGGCGACGGTTGCGACGATTGAGGCGGACGGCCGGCGCACCGACCGGCGCTATTGGGATCTCCGCTTCACGCCCATGCCAGGCGATGCCGCGGTGCCGGCCGAGGAATGGCGTTTGCGACTGCTGGACACCCTGCGCCTCGCGGTCCGGCGGCGGATGGTTGCCGACGTGCCGGTGGGGGTGCTGCTGTCCGGTGGGCTCGATTCCAGCCTGATCGTCGGCCTGCTCGCCGAAGAGGGGCAGACGGGCCTGCGAACCTTCTCCATCGGCTTCGAAGAAGTCGCTGGCGAGAAGGGCGATGAATTCCAGTATTCGGACCTGATCGCCGAGCGCTTCGGGACCATCCATGAGAAGAACATGATCCCGTCCCGGGAGCTTCTCGATGCCCTGCCGGCGGTCATCGCCGCCATGTCCGAGCCGATGGTCAGCTACGACAACGTCGGCTTTTACCTGCTCTCCCAGGCGGTCGCCCGCCACGTCAAGGTGGTGCAGAGCGGCCAGGGCGCTGACGAGACCTTCGCCGGCTATCACTGGTATCCGCCGATGATGCAGAGCAACGATCCGGTCGGCGACTACGCCGCGAACTTCTTTGACCGCGATCACCGGGAGTTTGGCGAAGCCGTTGACCCGGCGTATGTGGATGGGGATTACAGCCGGGCGTTGGTCGCCGAGGCGTTCGCAGGACCGGAAGCCGACCGGCCGATCGACAAGGCGCTGCGGCTTGATACGACGGTGATGCTGGTCGACGATCCGGTCAAACGCGTCGACAACATGACCATGGCCTGGGGCCTTGAGGCGCGGGTTCCGTTTCTCGATCATGAGCTGGTCGAACTGGCCGCCCGGATCCCGGCCGAGCTCAAGGTCGCCCAGGGCGGCAAGGGCATTCTCAAGGACGTGGGCCGACAGGTCATCCCCGCAGAGGTGATCGACCGGCCGAAGGGCTATTTCCCGGTCCCGGCCCTCAAGTACATTCAGGGGCCAACCCTGGAAATGATCCAGGACGTCTTTGCCAGCAAGGCGGCGCTGGAGCGCGGGCTGTTCCGGCCCGAGTATGTTTCCACCTTGCTGGCTGATCCGGCGGCCCACATCACCCGCCTGCGCGGATCCAAGCTGTGGCAGATTGCCTTGCTCGAAATGTGGCTGCAGACCAACCGCGTGTGATCAATCATCGAACCTCCGCAAGAGGAGATGCGACTGTGACCACGACCCCCGAGAGCACCACCGAACGCCTTCGTGTTGCCCAGCCCCCGCTTCCGCCGGTCGCGCCGACGGGGGAGCAGTGCGATGTTGCCATCGATTGTGGCTGGGGCCGGCTGCTCTTCGGCCAGACGTTCGCGAACGCCCGGACACTGGCGAGCACTCTCGAAGATGAGGAAGAAGGCCGCCGCGACGTCGCCTTTTACGTCCTCGAACCGCACGTCGTGCTCGCCCGGGCGCCCTTATCGGTATTCCTGGACCCCTCCCATGCCTTCCGGCTCGATCTTCGCGACCTGGAAGAATCGCCTGTCAACGCGCTCATCCGTCAGGCCGTTCCCGAGGATGAGGGGGAGATCAACCGGATCTACACGGCGCGGGGCATGGTTCCGCTGCACGAGGGCTTTCTCGCCGGGATCGCCGATTGCGAGCCTGAAGCGCAACCGGTGCGGCTGCTGGTCGCCCAGGATCCCGTGGACCACCATCTTTGCGGCGTGGTCATGGGGGTCAACCACGTCGCCGCGTTTGGCGATCCCGAGAACGGCTCGAGCCTGTGGGCGCTCGCCGTCGATCCGCAGGCGCACATGCCGAGTATCGGGCGGGAACTGACCCTGGCGCTGGCCACAGAATTCAAATCCCTCGGCCGGTCGTTCATGGACCTGTCTGTGCTGTGCGACAACGAAGAAGCAATCGCCCTGTACAAAAAGCTCGGCTTTACACAGTTGCCGGTGTTCTGCGTCAAGAAAAAGAACCCGATTAACGAAAAGTTGTTCATCGGCGAAACGCCGGAGGACGCGCTGAATATTTACGCGCAGATCATCGTCGACGAAGCCCGGCGGCGGGGAATCAGCGTCGAGATCGAGGATGCGCCGTCGGGGCTTTTCCGCCTGGTCCTCGGCGGCCGGTCGATCGCCTGCCGCGAGTCCTTAAGCGATCTGACCAGCGCCGTGGCGCTCTCGCGCTGCGATGACAAGGCGCTGACCCGGCGGCTGCTGTCGGCCGCCGGCCTTAAGTTTCCCGACCAGATCGTTGCCAGCAACGATGAGGAGATCCGTGATTTCTTCGGCCGCTACGGACGGGTTGTGGTGAAGCCGGCAGAAGGCGAGCAGGGCCGCGGCGTCCAGGTGGACCTTCGGTCGTTCACCGAGGTCCGGACGGCGTTGAGGGAAGCGCGCAAGCTCTGCGACCGCGTCCTCGTCGAGCAGTTCGTACCCGGGGATGATCTGCGCATCATCGTCATCGACGGTGAGGTCGTCGCCGCGGCGATCCGCAAGCCGGCGACCGTGGTCGGCGACGGCAAGCGGACGATCGCCGATCTGATCGTCAGCCAGAGCCGCCGGCGGTCGGCGGCGACACGCGGCGAGAGCCGCATCCCGCTGGACGCCGAGACGGAGCGCTGCGTGCGCGCCCGCGGCTACGAGATGGGCGATATCCTGCCGGCCGGTGAAGCCCTGGAGGTCCGCAAGACCGCCAACCTGCACACCGGCGGGACCATTCACGACGTCACCGCGCTGCTCAATCCGAAGCTCCGGGAAGCGGCCGAGCGCGCCGCCCGGGTGCTCGACGTTCCCGTCGTTGGCCTTGATCTTCTGGTTCCCGATGTAACCCAGTCCGATTACGTGATCATCGAGGCCAACGAGCGGCCGGGCCTCGCGAACCACGAACCGCAACCCACGGCGGAACGCTTCATCGACCTGTTGTTCCCACAGACCCGCAGCGACCGCCGGAGCCACCGCGAGACCCCCCGATGAACCAGATCGTTGCGCCTCACATCGACCAGGCCTACCTGCTCCGCACGCTTTCCGCCCTGCTGGAGATTCCGTCGCCCACGGGCATGACCGATGCCGTTGTGATGTATGTCTGCTCGCAGCTCGATGCGCTCGGACTGCCCTACAAGCTGACCCGCCGCGGCGCCATCCGCGCCGACCTGCGCGGGGTTCAGTACAGTCCCGACCGGGCGATCGTCGCCCACCTCGACACCTTGGGCGCGATGGTCAAGGGGTTGCGGCCGAACGGGCGCCTGGAAGTGGTGCCGATCGGCACGTGGTCGGCGCGGTTCGCTGAAGGGGCGCGGGGCACCGTCTTCGCCACCCAGGCCAATCGACAGGTCCGCGGTACTTTCCTGCCCTATAAGGCGTCCGGGCATGTCTTCCACGACGAGGTCGACAGCCAGCCGATCTCGTGGACCAACCTGGAGTTCCGGATCGACGAACGGGTGAACGACCCCGAGGGCGTGACGACCCTCGGTATCGAGATCGGCGATACGATCGCCATCGATCCCCAGCCCGACTTCAACGACAACGGCTTCATCAATTCGCGCCACCTCGACGACAAGGCGGGAGTCGCCGCGGTGCTGACCGCGGCCAAGGCGATCCGCGATGGCGGTATTCCGCTGCCACTCGATTGCCATCTGCTGTTCACGATCTCGGAGGAGGTGGGTGTCGGTGCCTCGCATGTCCTCCACGGCGACGTCGCCGAGCTGGTCTCCATCGATAACGGGACGATCGCCCCCGGGCAGAACACCAGCGAATACGGCGTGACCATCGCCATGCAGGATTCCAGCGGTCCGTTCGACTGGCACCTGACCCGCAGCCTGATCGAGCTGTGCCGCGACCACCAGATCCCGTTCAGCCGCGATGTGTTCCGCTGGTATCGCAGCGACGCCGCTGCGGCCGTCGAGGCCGGGAACGACATCCGGACCGCGCTCTTGTGTTTTGCGCTCGATTCCTCCCACGGCTACGAGCGGACCCACGTGGACTCGGTCGCGGCCCTGTCCCGGCTGCTTTCGCTCTACATGCAGCGCCCGCCGCTGTTCGCCCGCGACGCCGCCGCGATCGGCCCCTCCGGCGACCTGCCCACGGGGTGAGACGGACACCGGGCGGCTCAGGGTGACGGGCCGCCGCGGCGTGCCGCGATGACCGCATTCCGGCATCGAGCCTCGCCACCAGCGGACCCGAGGGCGGCGCCGGATCGGTGTCCTCACCTCAGGGGACGATGTGTTCGTGGGCCGATGGATCATCGGCCCATAGCCAGATCAAGTGACAGACGGGTCGGTGACGAACACGGACATGATCCTGCCGTCCGCGGGCCCGGCCTCTCCCAAATTGGCGAGACCGTTCAGAGGGTTGCTCCGTCGCTCTGCGCATCCCCGGGGCAGCCGATCCTGCCCGTCCGGCGCCGCAGCCACTCCGGCCATGTCGGTGAAGGGGATGGGATACGCCCGGGTCTACTGGCAATTGCCGCTGACCTGTTCCATATTCCGAGGGCCTGGAGGCTCGTGGCCGCGCTAGACGCTGTCGTTGTGATCGACGGCGATCTGCCACGAGGGCCCTTCCCATCAGTCCGTTTGCCCGGTGTGCGCGTGCAATTCGGCAACGCGCGTCCCGTAACTCCGGTCAACCATCGGAGACGGCACGCCGGCGCAATAAGGATCGATAAGTTCAGTGACAACAAACGCCTTTGCAGACCTCGGCCTGTCCGCCGAGTTGGTTCGTGCGCTCGAGACAGAGCGCTATACGACCCCGACACCCATTCAAACGCTGGCCATCCCCGCGCTGATCGACGGCAAGGACGTGCTCGGCATTGCCCAGACCGGTACCGGCAAAACCGCCGCCTTCGCCCTGCCCATCCTTTACACGCTCGCCAAGAGGCGCGAGCGGCCCGCAGCGGCACAAACCCGCGCCCTGATCCTCGCACCAACCCGCGAACTCGTTATCCAGATCGCCGAAAGCTTCAACGTCTATGGCCGGAACCTCCGGCTGAAAGTCACCGCCATCGTCGGCGGCGTGGCGCAAGGCCCGCAGCGGAAGACAATGGCCTCGGGCACCGACATCCTGGTCGCAACCCCCGGCCGCCTGCTCGACCTGATGAACCAGGGCCACGTCCGACTCGACCGGGTCTCGCATCTGGTCGTCGACGAGGCGGATCGGCTGCTCGACATGGGGTTCATCCGGGATCTCAGAAAGATCATCGCGGCTCTCCCGAAAAGCCGGCAAAGCCTGATGTTCTCAGCAACCATGCCGGCCGACGTGGAACGCCTTGCGCGGGACATGCTGGCCGACCCGGTTCGGTACGAAGTGGTGCCGGAGGCGGTCTCGATCGACCGCATCAGCCAGGAGGTCATTCACACCAAAGCGGCGGACAAGGCCGGTGTTCTGATCCGTCTGCTTGCCGATCCGGCGCTCGCGCGGGTGATCGTGTTCACGCGCACGAAGCATCGCGCCAACCGGGTGGCCGATCACCTCGACCGGTCCGGCATTTCTGCCGATGCCCTGCACGGCAACAAGTCGCAAGCCGCCCGTCAACGAGCCCTCGAGAGCTTCCGGACCGGCAAGGCACGGGTTCTGGTTGCAACGGATATCGCGGCACGCGGAATCGATGTTGACGATGTCACACACGTGATCAATTTCGAGTTGCCGAGCGAGGCCGACAGTTACGTGCACCGCATCGGCCGAACAGCACGCGCCGGGGCTCGGGGAAACGCCATCTCGCTTTGTGACGAGGCCGAGATGGCAGACTTGCGGAAGATCGAGCGGTCGATGGGATGCCGGATCAACGTGCTTGGCGAACGCCAGCCAGTGAAGGACGGACCGCCATCCGCCGTCGCCGGAAAGCCGGGAGGTCGGCGTTCTCGCCGGCCGCGCCGACGATGCGATGTCGTCGCCGCGTGAAATCGAAGTGCGCCGTCACGGACACCCGAGTCCTTTAAAGTTGAATAAATGATCCACTAAAAAGTTGGCCTGCGGAATGCCGAAGAAACCCAATTATCGGTTTGATCGCCTGGAGCGAGAGCGCCAGAAGGCAGCAAAAAAGGCAGAACGTCTTGCTGCCAAGAAGAACAAAGGGACTGAGAGCAAAAAAGAGGTTGATCCGCCTTCATCGGACGCCCCCGACTAGATCGGGTGTGCCGTCGAAGGCGTCCGGCGATCTGAAACGACAGACAGGTCGCTGCCATGTGGATGATCGGTTCATTCGATTTGAGCGAACATGATGCGTGGTCCGATAGCCGTGACGAGCCTCCCGGGCAAGAGTCCCTGGCGCGATCCTCGAGAGATCTTCCGGGGGAACGCCCATGCATGGGGTGCCAGGAACGATTCGTGAGCGAGGGCTGGCACAACAGGTTGTGCCGGAAATGCCGAAAACGCAGTGAACCGGACGGCTGGTGATTTCCGTGTTGCTGCTTGATACCGCTTTTCCGCTCGTGACACACGGCAGCAGCGGCTTTTGAGGCCGACAGCGCTAGAGCGGGTCGCCTCCCAACAGGATCGCTCCGCGATGCTGTTGGGAGGCGTGAATCCGCTCTACCCTGTTGAATCAGAGCAGATTCACCCGATCAGATTGGATCGCAAAGCGATTCAATCAGATCGGGATCTGCCCTAAGTCACCCGAATACGATGCTTAATAATATTGGCAAGCCCGTGACGGGACTCACCGGGTACCCTCGCGGCGGCAAGACGCGCGCCGGTCCGGCTTTCTCGCCTTTTGTTGCTTGCCGGTACG
>CAYVUM010000019.1:0-40874 GCA_964454795.1 uncultured Rhodospirillaceae bacterium | reverse complement strand
ATGGCAGCGGCTTCGCGTTGGCGCATTCACTGACGCTTGGAATCGTCTCGCGAAGAACCACCGTGCCGGTCCACAATACCGATATTGCCGACGTGCTGAACCGTCTCGCCGACCTCCTTGAGATCGGCGGGGCCAATCGCTTCCGGGTCCGCGCTTATCGGACTGCGGCCCAGACAGTGGGCAATTACCCCCATAATGTTGCTGAACTCATCGCAGACGGCGAGGATCTGGCCGAACTGCCAGGCATCGGCGAAGACCTCGCAGAGAAGATCGCCACGTATGTGGAAACCGGCGAGCTCCCCGGCCTGGAGGAAGCGGAGGAAGAGGTGCCGCCGGAACTGCGCGAGGTTTCGGCCTTGCCCGGCATCGGCCCGAAGCGGGTGAAAGCGCTGTTCGAGCACCTGAAGATCAAGAGCCTGGACGACCTTAAGAAGGCCGCAGAGGAAGGCCGGGTACGGGCGTTGTCCGGTTTTGGCGAGAAGACTGAACAGAAAATCCTCACCGAAATCCAACGCAAGGGGACAAGTGAGCGGCGATTTCTCCTGCCTGTGGCCGAGCAGTATGTGGAGCCACTTGTTGAACACCTCAAGACGGTCGAGGGTGTGAAGGACGTGATCGTCGCCGGCAGTTACCGCCGCCGCAAGGAGACAGTCGGCGACGCCGATGTTCTGGTGACCTGCGAGGACAACGCGAAAGTAATCGATAACTTTACAAAATACGAGGACGTTATTGAAATTGTTTCAAAAGGAACTAAGCGCTCAACCGTGCGACTTCGCTCAGGTTTTCAGGTCGATCTCCGGGTGTTTGCCGAGGTAAACTTCGGTGCCGCGATGCACTATTTTACCGGTTCCAAGACGCACAACATCGCCATTCGCAAGATGATCGTTGAGCAGGGCCTGAAGCTCAACGAGTACGGCATCTTCAAGGGCGAGGACCGGATCGCCGGGCGCACGGAGGAGGACGTGTTCGCGCAGGTGGACCTGCCGTTCATCGTGCCTGAGCTCCGCGAGAACCGCGGCGAAATCGACGCAGCCAGGGAGGGCCGGCTGCCCGCCCTGATCAGCCTTGAGGATATTCGCGGCGATCTGCACAGCCACACCAAGGCCTCGGACGGCCGCAACACCCTGGAGGAGATGGCGAAGGCCGCCCGCGAGCGGGGCTATGCCTATCTCGCCGTCACCGATCATACCAAGAGCACGGCGGTGGCCGGCGGCCTGGATGCCGATCGCCTCGCCCGGCAGATCGATGAGATCGACCGGCTGAATGAGGACCTGGACGGACTCCGGCTGCTGAAGGCGAGCGAAGTGGATATCCTCGAAGACGGCTCGCTCGATCTGCCCGACGACATTCTCGCGCGCCTCGATCTCACCGTCTGCTCGATCCACTCCCATTTCGGGCTGCCGGCCGGCAAGCAGACCGAACGCGTTCTGCGGGCGATGGACAACCCGAACTTCACGATCCTCGGCCATCCCACCGGCCGCCTGCTCGGCGAGCGCGAGGGCTATGGTCTCAACCTCGAGAAAGTCATCAAGGCGGCGAAGGAGCGGGGGTGTTTCCTCGAGCTCAATGCCCAGCCCGAGCGCCTCGACCTCGATGACGTTCACTGCAAGATGGCCAGGGACCTTGGGGTGAAGGTGGCGATTTCCACGGACGCCCATGCCACCGCCAATCTCGACTTCATGCGGTTCGGGATCGGCCAGGCCCGCCGCGGCTGGCTCGAACCCGACGACGTCCTCAACACCCGAAGCCTTGAGGACCTGCAGGCGCTGCTCAAGCGCGGCTGACCGGCAGGGAACTCAACGGGCGCGACGGCAGGTCATGGATTTCAAGAAGGCCCCGAAGACAGACTTTCAGCCGGTGGGCGAGCTCAGCCGGGACGCTGCCGAGACCGAAATCCAGGCGCTCCGCGACGGGATCAATTCCCACGACTATCTTTACTACGTTGAGAACACACCGGAAATCTCGGACAGCACGTATGATAAGCTGTTCCGTCGGCTCGTCGAGCTGGAGGAGGCTTTCCCCGAGTTCGAGTCGGAGACCTCGCCGACCCGGCGGATCGGCGCGGCACCGGTGGACGAGCTGGGGAAAGCGCGCCACACCGCGCCCATGCTCAGCCTCAATGCCGTGCTGGAGACGGCCGAGGTGGAGAGCTTCGACCGGTTCGTGCGCCGCCGCACCGGGCAGGAGCGCCCGGGCTATGTGGTCGAGCCGAAATTCGACGGCCTGTCCGTTGAGCTTGTGTATGAGGACGGCGCCTTCGTGCGCGGCGCGACCCGGGGCGATGGCACCACCGGCGAGGACATTACCCACAACCTGCGCACCGTGCGCTCCCTGCCCCTGCGCCTCGCCAGGGCACCGCGGTTCCTCGCCGTGCGCGGCGAGATTCTGCTGCACCGGGATGATTTCCAGAACCTTAACAAACGCCGGGTGGAGCGCGGCGAGGAGCCGTTCGCCAACCCCCGGAACGCGGCGGCCGGTGCCGCCCGGCGCCTCGATCCCCGCGAGGTTGCCGACTGGCCGCTCGACATCGTCCTCTACGATATCCTCAAGATCGAGGGCGAGGTGCCCGGGACGCACTGGCAGGAGCTCCAACGCCTGAAGTCACTGGGCCTGAAGACGGATCCCTCCAGCCGCCGGGCCGCGACGGTGGAGGAAGTGTCGGGCTATTACGACCAGCTCGCCAGCCGCCGCGAGGAGCTCGACTACGAGATAGACGGCATCGTCATCAAGGTGGACGAACTGGCACTCCGGGATGAGCTCGGCACCCGCCACCTCAGCCCGCGCTGGGCGCTGGCCTGGAAATTCCCGCCGCGCCAGGAGGTCACCCGGCTGGTCGACATCGCCGTCCAGGTGGGCATGACCGGCATGCTCACCCCGGTGGCCCTGCTCGAGCCCGTCGACGTGGGCGGGGTCACCGTCAGCCGCGCGACCCTGCACAACGAAGGTGAGGTCCGACAGAAAGACGTCCGTCCTGGCGATCAGGTCCGCATCGCCCGCGCCGGCGACGTTATTCCCGAGGTCGTCGAGCGTGTACCGGAGCGGGGCCGCGAGCGCGCGCCTGAGTTCCGGATGCCCGACCGCTGCCCGGTGTGCGGCACCGGGGTGGTGCGCGAAGGCGCGTATGTTTTCTGCCCGGCGGGGCTCGGTTGCCCGGCGCAGCTCGTCGGTCACCTGATCCATTATGCCTCGCGGGAGGCGCTCGACATCGACGGCCTGGGCGAGCAGACAACTCGCCAGCTCGTCGGCCGTGGCCTTGTCAGGCAGCTCGGCGACCTCTACGCCCTCAGCAAAGACGATCTGATGCACCTGGAGGGCTATGCGGAGAAGTCGGCCACTGCTTTGCACAAAGCGATCCAGGGCGCCCGGAAACCGCCCCTCGACCGCTTCCTGTTCGGGCTCGGCATCCGTCATGTCGGCGCCCGCACGGCCCGGCAGCTGGCCGAGGCTTTCGGCAGTCTGGACGCGCTCGCGGCGGCGGGCGAGGCGGAGTTGCAGGCGTTGCCGGATGTGGGCCCGGAGGTGGCGCGCAGCGTCAGGGAATTCTTCGCCGCCGAAGACAATCGCCGGGTGCTGCAAGACCTCAAGGCAAAGGGGGTGGAGGTGCAGCCGGTTAAGAAAGCCCGGGGGCCGCGGCCCTTGGAAGGAAAGACCTTCGTCTTCTCGGGCAGCCTGGAGCATTACAGCCGCAGCGACGCCGAGCAGCGTGTGGAAGCGCTGGGCGGCCGCGCCACCTCCAGCGTCAGTTCGAACACCGACTACCTGGTGGTCGGCGAGAACCCGGGCAGCAAGCTGGACCAGGCCCGGGAACTGGGGGTGGAAATTCTCGACGAGCGGGGTTTCGAGGCGCTGCTGCCATGACCGTCGTGCAGCGGACCCCGCGACAATGGCGGTGCGCCAGGCCGGAAGAGGGGAACGGCGATGCCTGAACTGCCAGACGTGGAGACCTATAAGCGTTACGTGGATGCGACGGCGCTGAACAAGCGGATCGCCGCCGTCCACGTCTTCGATACCCGGTTCGTGAAGGACACGTCCGAAGAGATGCTGCGCGAGCGCCTGGTGGGCCGGGCGTTCGTTGCGACCCGACGCCGCGGCAAGCATCTGCTGATCGCTGTCGACGAGGACGGCTGGCTGGAGACCCACTACGGCATGTCCGGCCGCGTCCGGTATTTCAGGGACGCGGACAACGGGGACAGTCACGACCGGGTCCGCGTCGATTTCGAGGATGGCGGCCGTCTTGCGTTCGTCAGTCGGCGGCGGCTCGGCCATATGCGGCTGATCGAGGATGCCGACCGGTTCATCGCCGGCGAAGACCTCGGCATCGATGCCCTCGATCTCGCCACCGACCGCGAGCGGTTTCGCGAGATGCTGGCGGGCAAGCGCGGAGGGCTCAAATCCGCTTTGATGGATCAGAGCTTCATCGCCGGGCTCGGCAACGTCTATTCGGACGAGATCCTGTTCCAGGCCCGGCTGGATCCCTCGGCCCCGGTGCAGGATCTGGGCGCCGGCGAGGTGGATCGCCTGCACACGGCCATGCGCGAGGTTCTCGACACCGCAATCGCCAGTGAGGCCGGCTGGGAGAACGTTCCCGACCGGCTCCCCGAGACTTATCTGCTGCCCCACCGCAAGGCCGGCGGGAGGTGTCCGCGCTGCGGTGGCGAGATCGCCAAGCGCAAGGTCTCCGGCCGCACCGCGTACCTCTGTCCGCGCTGTCAGAGGTGATGGCGCCATCTCGACGCGCGTCGGCCCGCCCCGCCCGGCCGGCGTTTGCGGCCGTGGCTTGCGGCACAGGAGAGAGAGGATGGCAAGCCGTGGAGAGTTGCGGATCGGCACGTCCGGCTGGCATTATGATCACTGGATCGGCCGGTTTTATCCCGAAAAGGCTCGAAAAGCAGACTTGCTATCGATCTACACAGAGACTTTCGACTCTGTGGAGATCAACAATACCTTTTATCAATTGCCGTCGCCGGAAACGCTCAGCGCCTGGTCGGAGCAAACCGGAGAGGGTTTCCTGTTCGCCTGCAAGGGCAGCCGCTACATCACTCACATGAAGAAATTGAAGGACCCGAAAGAGAGTGTCGCCCGGTTTTTCGAGGTCGTCGATGCGCTTGGAAACAAGCTCGGACCGATCCTGTTTCAGCTTCCACCCAACTGGCGGGCAAACGCCGAACGCCTGGAGGCGTTCCTGGACGGCTTGCCGGACGGGCATCGTTACGCCTTCGAATTCCGCGATGAGAGCTGGTTCGCTCCGGATGTCCTGGCGGCGCTGTACAGCCATGGCGCCGGCTTGTGCATTTACGAACTGGGCGACCAGCGTTCGCCCCTCGAAGTGACCGCGGACTTCGTCTATGTGCGCCTGCACGGGCCGGGCGAAGCTTACCAGGGCGAATACGACGCCGGGACGCTGGCGGCCTGGTCACGCTTGATCAGCGGCTGGCGCGATGACGGCCGGGACGTCTTCTGCTACTTCGACAACGACGAGAAGGCTTACGCGGCCTTCAACGCCAGAAGCCTGCTTGCTCTGGTCGGCCGGGAGTGAGCCGCCGGGCAGCCCGGGCGCGGTGATGGTCAGCGGGGGGTATCGACCATGCGGACGCCGGAGATGACCCGCTCGATCAGGCGCGCCGCGGTCTCATGCCGGCCAAGGTCGGACCCGCTGGAGGCGGCGTTGCGGTGCGCCATGGCGGCATCCTGCAGCAGGGCGATGACTTCGTGCTGATCGAGGACGCCGCTCTCCGCCAGCGCAAGGGCGAGGGACTCGCTGATCGAATAGGCCGCCATGGCTGTTGCCTCCTCGTCCACCTTGTCAATGTCCTCTTCAGCGTTTCCGGGGCCTGTGGCTCTCCGGCTTCGCCCCGGCTCAGCCGCCGGGCCGGGGCGCCAGATCCACAACGCAACATTGAGGACGAACCGGGCTGATCGCGCCCTAATCGAGGTTAAGGCAATGCCGCTCCGCCCCGCCTCCGGGCCGAATTGCCGGATGCGGGCCTGCTGCTTCGGGGGGCGCTGCCTTGGGAAGACCGCGTCGGCCTAAGCGGCGGCGTCGGCGTCGGCGCCAGCGAGGCGGGCCAGTCCCGGCAGGTCGAGGATCCGGACCTGCCCCGATCCGACCACCGCGATCCCGTCCTCGCGCAGACGCCGCACCGTCCGGTTGACGTGGACGATGCTGAGGCCGAGGCAGTCGGCAATGATTTCCTGGGTGGCCGGGAAGGGGTAGGAAAGGCCGTTGGCCAGACCCGCACGGCGGGTCCGCTCCAGAAGTTCAAGGAGCAGCTGGGCCATCCGTTCCTTGGCGGTACAGCGGGCGAGGTTGAGGGCGCGCTGCGAGAGCATCTCATACTGCTCGGTCATCGCATCGGTTATCGCCGCGATGACGTCGGGCGAGCGCGATAACAGCGCGCGCAGCTGGTGGGGAGAGGTCCGGGTGATCGTCACGTCGGTCAGGGTCGCCACATAGTGGCTTGCCATCACCGTAAACGGGCCGATGATGTCGCCATCGATCAGGAAATTGCTGATATGGCGCCGGCCGTCGTCAAGCAGCCGGTAGCGGTAGGCCCAGCCTTTTTGAAGGACCAGCAGGCCGCCGACTTCCTCGCCCTCGAGGAAGATGTCGTGGTTGCGTTCAACGCGGGTGATTTCGATGGCGCCATTCAGGGCGGTTTCCAGGTTGACGCTGTGGGAAGCCACCTGGCTGCCGATCACGCCGCAGTGTGCGGCATGGTCGCGAAGGACTGCTTCCATCTCTGCTCTCCCTTCCTTTGTAGAGGTGCCCGCAAACGGCAAGGTCGACCCGCCCGACACGCGTTCCATCTCCGACGCGCGGTGCGGTCCGGGGGGCGCAGACGGCGTTTGGAACCGGGCGCTCATATCAGATTGGTGATCTCGCCGGTGCGGCTGTCCACCTCCACGTGGAGGACCGCAGCATCGAAGTTGTCGATGATTTCGGCGACGATGGTCTCGCGATCCGTCGGCCCCACACTCCCGACGCGGAGGCTCCCCCTCAGCCGCAAGAGGTGCCGGCTCAAGTGCGTCCGCACCTCGTCGAGCGACGGATTGGGTGGAAAGCCAAGCTGTTCACGAACGTGGGTCATCGCCATCCTCCCCCGCGTTCCGCTGCCGGAAAACCCGAGTGCCCGGTCAGCGCCGAGCCTGTGTGACCTGGGTCATTGTAGGCCGCTCCGGGCCGGGAAATAGCCGAGGATAGCCCGTGCGCATGACTACGCACCTCAAATGAGGCATATTGACGAGCAGTCGACCCAGCCTTCGGCCCGCCGGAGCCGGCTCGTCCGTGTTGCGAATGGCCCATGCGGGCCGGCACACTCACAGCTCCACCAGCTGCAGACAGGCGCGTTCGCGGCCGCAGCGGCGCCGCCGGGCGACACGCGCCCGGGCGACGACCTCGCGGACATCGTCGGCGGTGAGACCGTCGCGCTGCATCACCAGACGCACGATCGGATCCTCGAGCATCGCCGCGATGGCCGGCTCCCGGCCGGCGTATTTCCAGAGATCCGGGCGCCGCTCGCAAGCCAGCCGCGGCGCCGGACGGAGGAATGTCCGTCCCATGCCTGGTCTCCTTCCTGGACCGGGGAGCCGGGCCCTGCCTAGTTGACGGCGTCCGGTGCCGGCGCGCCTTCAGCGAGGATCATGCCGACGAACTTGTTCTCCAGCGCATTGGCGGCCAGGTCGACGAGGCTGACCACCCCGACCAGGGTCTGCCCGCGGCGGTCGAGCACCGGGACCAGGTGGATGTTGTCCCGGAACATCACCGCGAGAACGTCGTCGATGTCTTCGTCCTCCCGGCAGCAGCGGACATTTGCGCTCATCACTTCGCCGACCCGGACCTGCGCCGTCGCTGCGCCGGGACCGTGGCGGGCGATGTCGCGGATGGTCAGCAGGCCGACCGGCCGGCCGTTGCTGACCACCGGCAGGCAGCCGATGTCGGCCTCTTCCATCACCGCCGCGGCGTCCAGGATGGTCTGCTCCGGGCGCGCGGCGCGGCCGACCTGATGCATGACGTCGTGAATGAGCATTCGTGAAGGTCCTTCCTGTCTGATGATGGTGCAGCGCACAATCCTAAACACCAGAAAGCGGATGGCCCAGCCGCCAAATCTACCCGCGGGCACTTACGTGCCCCAAATGGGGCGCAAGACGAGAGTGGCAGCACCCCCTTTTCCAGGACGTGCTGCCGCTCCCCTGCAGCATTCGCGTTGCAGCATCAGTGGTGGCTCGAGCGGGGCCGGACGGCGGGTCACGAGTGCGGTCCCTGCCGGCTTTTCAGGATGTTCCCGACGAGCCCGATCCTCGCAGACTCATCGGCAAGATCGTCGATCGAGACGATCCCGACGACCTGCGGAGTGTTCCGGTGCATCAGCACCGGCACCCGCCGCAGATGCTCCCTCGCCATCATCGCCAGGACGTCGTCGACTTCGTCGTCCTCGTGGCAGCAGCGAACCTGCCGGGTCATCAGCCCGTCGACCCGCAGGTGGTGGGCGTCGCGGCCATGGGCGTCGCAACCGACCATGATGTCCCGGTCGGTGATGACGCCGCACAACCGGTCGTTCTCGATCACCGGCAGGAACCCGACGGATTCCGTTTCCATCATCCGCGCCGCATGGATGACGGTGTCAGACGGTCGTACCGACGTCACATGCCGGGTCATGACCTCCTGGATTCTCATCGCTCACCTTCTCATCGTTGTCCGGCACCGCTGCCCCTGCGGGAGGCCGATCAGCCGTGGATGAATTCCGGCAGGCGGTCGCGTGCCGCGATCATCCGGGCCCGGTGATCGCCCTTCCATTTGAACCAGAAGTGGGCGGCGGTGACCCAGTGGACCGGGCCGGCGCTCTCTGTGCCCAGCTTTTCCAGGGTGTCATCGAGGATGAACCGGAAGATCGCGTTGCCGACCCCCTCGGGATTGGCCAGGACCAACTCGCGCTTGACGTCGCCGAGTGATCCCGGTGCTTCAAGCGGTACGTCGACGAGGAACTCCATGACCTGGTCGAGCACCGGGTCGATGACATCCTCGAACCAGCCATTCTGCCAAAGATACGCGAAATAATCGTGCATCTCCGGAGACAGACTCAACGCTTGATGCCGCTCTTCCTGCGACCACAACGCTTCTGCGGCGGTCATGTCACCCTTCCTGACGGCTTTGTGTCCGTCCCCGGCTTTAAAGGTTCACCGTGCGCCGCTCCTCTACCGCGAGGCTGTGACCCGCGCAGGCGAAGCCGTATCGGATCATTTCGAGCAGCTCGTTCTCGACCAGCTCGGCGGTTACGCCATCGACGGGATGAACGTCGTAGGGGTTGGAATACCCGCAGGCGCCGTCGGCGGGGTTGGTGACCCGGGCCAGCACCCGGTGGTTGGCCGTGTCCATCGAGAAGGTCATGACGAACGCGCCGGGCGCGTCGCCGCCGGCCGCCATCCGGTCCCGTGGCACCACGTGCATCATCAGCTCGGCACCGCGGGAATGGCCGCCATCATCGACCGACATGTCATGACCGTAAATGCGGACCCCGTGTCCGTGGGCTTCCAGCACCTCCGAGTACGCCTGCATCGCCGGTCGGATGATCTCCCGGCACAGGGCATTGAAGTTCTGCCGGACCCGTTCTGCCTCGCCGGGACTGTCGTGCGCCCGCTCGATGGTCCTGTCATAAGCAACCATCATTTCATCAAGCTGTGTTCGAATTTCGTGTTTCATCGTACCGAACTCCGGTTCCGCTTCGCTCAGGCCGCGGCACCGGCACACAGGCTGATCGGCCCCCGGGAGAGAGGTCTGCGATCCCTGACGCTCGTTTGCGGCGCCACGCTGCCGGCCGCGGCATCACTTCACCTCATTGTGCGCTGCAGCAGTATGCGGAGACGCGACGCCGTTGATAAGCCGGGACAACTACGCCGTGGTTTCTACGTACCCGCTAACGCCCTGTTTTCATGGAATGATTTTTGAAGGGCTGCCAACCGGGCGGGCGACGCCGGCGGCGGCCCCGGCTCAGCCGCGGGAGCCGGGCGGGGTCGGGGTGCGCGGTGCGCAGGGGTCGACCCCGAGCAGTCCGGCGATCCGCACCAGATCGGGCAGCGAGCGGACCTTGAGCTTTTGCATGATCTGGCTGCGATGGCCTTCGACGGTCCGCTGGCTGATCTTCAGCCGGTGGGCCACTTCCTTGTTGTGGCAGCCTTCGACGATCAGCGCCATCACCTCGCGCTCGCGCGGGGTGAGGTTGTGATAGCTGGCTTCCACATCCCGCGGTGGCGGTGCCGGCTTCTGGCGAACGCCGCCGGTCTGCAGCGCCCGCTGGACCGCGTCCACGAGCAGGTGGTCCGCGACCGGCTTTTCGAGCACGTCGGCGGCGCCGGCCCGGGCCGCCTGGGCGGCGATCTGGAATTCCCGGCGGCCGGTGACGACGATCACCGGCAGGTCCGCATCAGCGTCCCGAAGCCGCTGCTGCAGCTCCAGACCGTTGATGCCGGGCAGCACCACATCGGTGACCAGCACGCCACGCCCGCCGCGCGCGCCGGCTTCGACGGCCTCGAGGAACATCTCGGCGCTGGGGAACGCCTCGACCCTGTAGCCCTCGCGCTCCAGGGCCGCGGACCATCCCCGGCTGGTCGTCTCGTCGTCGTCGACCAGATAAACGGTCGCCCCCACGGCCGCGGCCGCGAAGTCGGCGAGATCGAGTTCGATCTCCGCCGGCGGCGGGGCGGCCTCGTCCGCAGGCCCGGCGGGGCGGCTCAGCAATGTCCGGACCGCCGCGAGGAGGTGCCCGGAGCGGACGGGCTTCTGCAGGCAGTGAATGCCGGTTTCGGCAAGGTGCGCACAATCCTGCCGGGAGGGGAGGCCGCTGATCAGGATCGCGGGCACGAGGATGCCCGCCGCGGCGCGGACCTGGCCGATCGCCTCGATGCCGTCCGGGTCCAGCAGATCGTCATCGGCAACGATCACGTCTGGCTGCACGGTCCCGCTGCGGACCCGGCTCCGGCCCTCGGCGGCCCCGGCAACGGCGGTCACGGCGAAGCCTTCCAGTTGCAGCAGCGTGGTCAGCGACTCCCGCAGCGCCGTGTCGTTCTCGATCAGCAGGATCGCCAGTGCCGGCGAGGCGTCCGCCGCCGGCGGTCCGGGCTGCGGTGCCGGCGCGCTGATCACCGGGACGAGAATGGCGAACATCGAGCCCCTGCCCAGCTTCGAGCGGACATCGAGGTCGTGGCCGAGCAGCATCGCCAGCCGGCGGACCACCGCGAGGCCGATTCCGAGCCCGGCCGACTTCATCCGCGCCGGCCCCTCGACGCGATGGTACTTCTCGAAGATCGATGGGATCTCCCCGGCCGGAATGCCGATCCCGGTATCGTGCACTTCAAGGCGCAGGAGTTCGCCGCGGCGGCGGCAGCCGATCAGGATCTTGCCGGCACTTGTGTATTTGATGGCATTCGACACGAGGTTCTGGAGGATCCGCATCAGCAGCCGCGGATCGGTGTGCACGTGCGCCGTCGTCGGGACCAGCCGCAGCGCCAGACCCTTGGCCCGGGCCTGGTCGAGGTGCTGCTCGCGGAGACGCGCGAGCACCTCGCTGACGGCGACGTCCTGCAACCCCGGCTCCAGGACGCCGCTCTCGATCTGGTCGATGTCGAGCAGGGTGTTGAGCGTTTCGATCATGCCGGTGATGGTCGCACCCAGCTCGCCGGCCAGCCGCTGCTGATCGGGATCGTCGAGCTTCCGGGACAGAACCTCCTGGAGAAGACACAGGCGCTGGAGCGGCTGGCGGATGTCGTGGCTCGCTGCGGCGAGGAAGTCGGACTTCATCCGGTTGGCCCGTTCCGCGTCCTCCTTGGCGATCCTCAGGGCCTCTTCGCCCTGCTTGCGCGCGGTGATGTCGGCGCTGGCGCCCACGTAGCCGAGGAATCCGCCGTCGTCGTCAAATCGGGGAAGACCCCACGATTCCAGCGAGCGCCAGGCGCCGTCGGCGCGCCTGGCCCGGACTTCGCCGTGGAAGGGCCGCCGCGCCCTGAGGCTTCCCAGAAACGCTGCGGTGTAGCCTTCCGCTTCGTCGGGATGGAGAAGGTCCTGCCAGCGGCGATCTCGCATCTCTGTCTGCGAGACGCCGAAGAAGTCGCAGAACGTCCGGTTGACGAACTGCTGTTCGCCTTCGGGGCCATGAACCCAGACGATCAGTGGCAGGCCGTCGGCCATGGCGCGGAAGCGCGCCTCGCTCTCCTTCAGGGCCTCCTCGGCCTGCTTGCGGTCGGTGATGTCGTAATTGAGCCCGATCATCCGCAGCGGCCGGCCGTCCGGGTCATTGATCGCCACGCCACGGGTGGCGAGCCAGCGGAGCTGGCCGTCGGGGCGGAGGAAGCGGAATTCGTGGCGGAGAGGTCTGCCCCCGTCGATCGCCCGCTCGACCGCGCGGATCAGCGCCTCCCGGTCATCGGGGTGGACGAACTGGAAGAATTTCTCGCCCTTCGGGGCCGCCGCATCGCCGCGCGTGAAGCCGCAAATCCGGTACAGGCGGGCGTCCCACACCACCGCGCCGGTCTGCAGGTCCCAGTCCCAGGTGCCCATCTCGCCGGCGTCGAGGGCGAGGTGAAGCCGGGCCTCCCGTTCGCGGGTCGCGCGTTCGCTCTGTTCGCGGCTGATCAGCAGGTCGCGCACCATGTACTGCCGGCGGCGGTTCTCCACGGCCACGCGCAGCGTGCTGATCAGGGTGAGGCGGGGCACCGGACGGTGCAGGAAACTGACGTTCTTGCGCCGTTCGAGCGCGCGGAACACGGAAAGGTTGCGTCGGGAGATGGCGGGACCGCCGGTGAGCACGATCACCGGCAGGTACGACCACGGCGGCTCCGGTCCCAGCCAGGCGTCGGGGTCGCCGGACGCGTTGACGGGCAGCGCCTCGGCCCCGATCAGCACGGCGGCGGCACCGGCGCCGATCTCTCTGCGCACATCGTCGAGGTCGGCGCAGACCCGGCACTGCAGACCGGCCCGGCTCAGCGTGTCCTCGGCGAGCACGGCATCGCGCCCCGACGGGGCGAGGATCAGGATCCGCTCCCCGGCACCGTCGTCCCGGGCGACGGGGAGGTTCCGGGTGCGGGCGATCAACGTCCTATCCATCTGATCCCGGGGCGAGGCCTCCATGGAAGACCGGCCAGCCGCTAAGCACGCCTGAGAACTCCGTCAGCGGCTCGCCGAGGCTGATGACGCCGCCGGTAAAAGACAGCTCGCGGATTGTCCGCTCGTGCGCGCCGGTGCGCTTCTTGACCATCGAGAGGGCCTGGCGGATGCTGCCGGCCGCTTCGAAGTAGCGCAGCAAAATCACATTATCGGCGAGGAAGCTCATGTCCAGCGGGGCTGCCTCATTATTCCCAAGGATGCCATGCCGGGTCATGATCAGCAGCGTGATCACCTGACGCCGAGCCAGATAGGAGAGCAGCTCGCGCAGGTGAAGGAGCACCTGCGGCTCTTCTGCCGCCGAGTGCAGGTAGCCGTTGACGCTGTCGATCACCACCAGCCGGGCGCCGTCGTCGTCCACCCGGCGGACAAGCAAATGGGAGATCTCGCCGGGAGAAAGCTCGGCCGGGTCGAGATGGCTGATGTGCACCTGGCCGGCCTCGATGGCGGGGGTGAGGTCAAGATTCAGTCCCCGGCTGCGGGCGAGATAGCTGTCCACGCTCTCATCGAACAGGCAGACGGCGCTGCTCTCGCCCTGGGCCGCGGCGGCATGAACCCAGGCGGCGCCGAGGGTGGACTTGCCACTGCCGGCCGGACCCAGGATCAGGGTGCTGGTCCCGCGCGGCAGGCCGCCGCCGGTCAGGGCATCGAGTGCCGCCACCCGGCTGACCGCCGGCTCGAAGTAGTCAACAAGCTCGTGCCGGCTCGCGACAAGCCGGGGATACACCTCGATCCCGCCGGTTCTGATCCGGAAATCGTGATAGCCGCCGATGTAGGTGCAGCCCCGCAGCTTGCGCACCCGCAGCCGGCGGCGGTCACCGCCGTAGGCCAGGTCCACCTGCTGAAGTTCCAGAAGGCCGTCGGCAAGGGTCTGGCGGCGCATGTCTTTCTCGCTGATCGCGGCATCATCAAGCAAGAGGGTGGTGCAGTCGTAGGCCCACAGGAAGGTGCGGATCCGTTTGAGCTGGCGGCGATGAAACGCCGCTGACGGAGCGAGGGCGCGCAACGCCGAGATCGAGTCGATCACCAGACGGTCGGGCCGCACGCGCGCCACGCTTTCGAACAGGCTTTGCAAGGTCGCGCCGACCTCCACCTCCGCCTCGGGAAACAGGGTGTAATCCTGTTCGATGTTGCTGGCATCGCCGTTGGCTTCCTCCATCCACTCGGTGATGTGGAGGCCGTCCAGGCTCCACCCATGGGAGGCGGCGATCGTCTGCAACTGCGCCGGCGTCTCGGCATTGGTGACCAACAGGCACGATGCGCCCTCGCGCACCCCCTGCAGCAGGAACTGCAGCGCCAGAGTGGTTTTGCCAATGCCGGTGTACCCCTGGATGAGGAACAGCGTTTTCGGCGGGATTCCCCCTTCATGGTCGAACAGGTCATCCAGCCCGGAAATCCCGAACCGCACCCCGGAGGTGGCCCGGTGGTTGGTCATCCCCGGATTCCCCTTGCGCAAAGGGGGTTAGTTTACCCCAGGCCCTGGTCGTACACCACCAACCGGCGGTATGCATCAATCGCCAACTTTCCGGTTCTCATCGGGGATTGATGGTCTGCCCGGCATCAGCATGCCGGAGGGCGGCGCCGCGCCCCCGACCGCGGGCGGCCCGCTTAGGTCTGCTCCGGATCGTCGCTTCCGCCGGCGCCGTTGAGCAGGGCCAGCAACTGCAGCGACCGCGGCCCGACGGCGATTTCGGAGAGGTCATCGCCACCATCGGCCACGTCGAACGGGTCCTCGTGGGCGGTGTCGAACACCGGCTGCCACGCCGCACCGGGCTCCTCGGGCAGCCGGAAGGTCACCGTCTCGGCGGCGGCGTTGACCAGGATCAGGAAGGTCCGGTCGATCTCCTGTTCGCCATGCTCGGTCAGATGCAGCAGGCCGGCCTCGCCGCTGAGGCGGATGCCAAGGCTCTTGGCGCCGGCATCGTCCCAGTCCTCCTCGCTCATCTCCCCGCCGTCGCCGCGCAGCCAGGTCACGTCCTTAACGTCGGTGCCGGGGATGATTTCGCTGTGGAAGAACCGGTTGCGGTGGAAGACGATGTGGTCCTGGCGCAGCGCAATGAGCTTGCGGGTGAAGGCGAGCAGCGCTCTGCCGTCGTCGTCCATGGTCCAGTCGATCCAGCCGATCTCGCTGTCCTGGCAGTAGGCGTTGTTGTTACCGCCCTGGGTCCGGCCGAACTCATCGCCGGCGAGCAGCATCGGCTGCCCGGGCGAGAGCAACAGGGTCGCCAGGAAATTGCGCATCTGCCGGCGGCGCAGCGCCGCGATCTCAGGATCGTCCGACGGGCCCTCGACCCCGCAGTTCCAGCTGTTGTTGTCGTTGGAGCCGTCTTCGTTGTTTTCCTGGTTGGCCTCGTTGTGCTTGTCGTTGTAGCTGACCAGGTCCCGCAGGGAGAAGCCGTCATGGGCGGTGATGAAGTTGATGCTCGCCCAGGTTCGCCGACCGCGGTGGTCGTAGATGTCCGCGGAGGCGGAATACCGGCGTGCGAAGCCGGGCAGCTGGCCGTCATCGCCCTTCCAGAACCTGCGCATGACGTCGCGGTACTGGTCGTTCCATTCCGACCAGCCGGGAGGAAAGTTGCCCACCTGATAGCCGCCCTCGCCGATGTCCCAGGGCTCGGCAATCAGCTTGGTGGCGGTCAGCACCGGGTCCTGGGCGATGGCATCGAGCAGGCCGGCATGTTCCCTGAAATGGCCGTTGACCCGGGCCAGCGTGGTGGCGAGGTCGAACCGGAAGCCGTCCACATGCAGGGTCTCCACCCAGTAGCGCAGGGAATCGGTGACCATCCGGAAGACATGGCGATGGCGCAGCTCGAGGCTGTTCCCACAGCCGGTGAAGTCATTATAATAGCGCTCGTTGCCATCCATCAAATAATAATAGCACATGTTATCAATACCGCGGAAGGACAGGGTCGGGCCCATGTGGTTGCCCTCGGCGGTATGGTTGTAGACCACGTCGAGTATGACCTCGATGCCGGCGTCATGCATCGCATCGACAAAATCCCTGAACCCGCGGAGGCCACGTTTTCCCAGATAATCTGGATGCGGTGCAAAATAGCCGATGGAATTATAGCCCCAGTAGTTCCTGAGGCCGCGCTCAATGAGGTGACGGTCGTGGAGGAAGGCATGCACGGGCAGCAGCTCGATTGCCGAAATGCCGAGGTCCTTCAAATATTCGACCACCGCCGGCGCGGAGAGACCGGCAAACGTGCCGCGGTCTTCCTCGGGCACGTCGGGATGGCGCATGGTGAAGCCGCGGACGTGCGCTTCATAGAGGATCGATTGATGGAGCGGCCGCGCCTCGGGACGCTCCCGCTGCGCGATCGTCTCCGGGTCGATCACCTGACACTTGGGCATGAACGGTGCGCTGTCCCGGTCGTCGAACGACAGATCCGCATCGGGATCGCCGATCCGGTAGCCGAACAGCGCGTCGTTCCAGGTGACCGAGCCACAGAGCATCCGGGCGTAAGGATCGAGCAGCAGCTTGTTGGGATTGAAACGATGCCCGGCATCCGGTTCGTAGGGGCCGTAGACGCGATAACCATAGAGCTGGCCCGGCCGCACATCGGGGAGGCAGCCGTGCCAGATCTCATGGGTGAATTCGGGCAGCGGGATGCGCGCCAGCTCCTTCTTGCCGGCCTCGTCGAACAGGCAGAGCTCGACCTTTTCCGCATGGGCGGAGAACAGCGCAAAATTCGTCCCCGAACCGTTCCAGGAGGCGCCCAGCGGATAGGGAAGCCCCGGCCAGACCCGGTACTCAGCAGTGGTCATCGGTCCTCTCTCAAGCTCTGGTGGGAAGAGGTGTTCGCCTGGAACGCCGGACCCGACCCTAGGGGAGCGCCCCGGCCCGGCGAAAGGTTTTTTTCGGGGAACGGGGCGCGCCGGCGATGCGCGCTGCCGGCGGGTCGAACGGAAGGGCACCGGCCGTCGGCAGGCGCCCTCCGGCTCGTGGATCGGATCCTTCGCTTGGCTCCCAAGCGGATGATCGGTCGATCCACTCAACGCTTGATCTGGTGGTTCGATTCATCTGACGAATGGGACCCATCTGTCAGCATCGAACCACTAGCGCTTGTCCTCCAGGGCGGCCTTGATCTCGAGGCGGCGCAGCAGGTCCTTGAGCGCCAGCACCCCGACCAGCTTGCCGTTGTCGGTGACCATCAGCCGCCCCCGCCCGCTCTTCTGCATCGAGGTCAGGGCCGCAGCGGCGTCGGTATTGCCCGGGATGGTGTTCTCCTCGGAACAGCCGTCGGCGACCTCACCGATGGTGAGTTCACTCCAGCGCTCGCGCGGCACCGCCTTGAGGTCGCGGAGGGTCACGCAGCCGACCAGCCGGTCGTTGTCGGTGACCGGGTAGAGGTCGTGGCCGTGCTTGTAGAGATAGTCTTCCACGAAATCGCTGACCCGGATCTCGGCCGGGGCGGCAACCGGCTCGGCGGTCATCAGCTTGCTGACGGTGAGCCCCTTCAGCGCTTCCTGCTCCAGCAACCGCTGATAGGACTGCCCGGCGGCGGCTTGGAGAAACAGCCCGATCAGAACCCACCACAGACCGCCGACGAAGTTGCCGCCGAAGAAACTCAGGATGCCGAGGGCAATCAGCACAAGGCCGAAGGCAATCCCGAAGCGTGAGGCCCAGCGGGTGGCCCAGCGAAGGTTCCCCCGCCAGGACCACAGCGCGGCGCGCAGCACCCGGCCGCCGTCGAGCGGGAAGCCCGGAACCATGTTGAAGGCGGCCAGAAGCAGATTGATGAACGCCAGATAGCGCGGCACGCCGACGATGTGGTCACTGACGCCGACCGCCTGCATGGCCACGGCAATGCCGTAGAACACGCCGGCGAGGACGACGCTGGCGATCGGCCCGGCAATGGCCATCCAGAACTCGGTCTTGGCGTCCGGGGGCTCCATCTCCATCTCGGCAACCCCGCCGAACAGGAACAGGGTGATGCCACGCATCGGCAGGCCGCGCGAGCGCGCCACCACCGAATGCGAAAATTCATGGAACAGCAGTGAAAAAAACAGCCCGATCATCCCGGCAAGGCCGAGCAGCCAGTAGGTGGAGACGTTGAGATCGGGATAGAAGGCCGGGAAGAAGCCGGCGGCCAGCGACCAAGTCACCAGGATCGCCAGAAACAGCCAGCTGCCATTTGCGCGAACCCGGAAGCCCAGAAACTCGAAAAGGGTATAGTTCTGTCCAAACATCAGGCCGACCGGCTCTCCTTCGCTGCAGCTCAGGAAAGAAACAAGGGCATTGACGACGCGCTACAGCCGGACCACTCTGCACCGTGACCGGCTGCAGCGCCTTATCCTTCAGCAAGCCACCGCCCTAAGCGGCCGATTTAACCTGAATCTTCTTCACCCGCTCCTGCGCTTCCGGGGTCTTGGGCAGGGTGATGGTGAGGACGCCGTTCCTGAACGTCGCCTCGACCTTCTCCGGGTCGATGCCGGGGGGAAGCCGGAACGCCCGCTGGAACGCCCCGTAGCGACGCTCCGAGACAAAGTAGTTCTCGCCTTCCTTGCCCTCTTCCTTCTCTTCTTTCTTTTCGCCGGTCATGGTCAGGACGCCGTCGTTGAGCCGGACGTCGATGTCATCCGCCGAGAGACCGGGCAGTTCGGCGCGCACCTCCACGTCCTTTTCCTTGTCGATGACGTCAACGGCGGGGGAGAGGGCGCCCCACCGGAGCGGCGCGGTCACCGGTTCGGTCATCATTCCGCGGAACGGCTCCACCATCGCCCGGCGGCGGCGGCGGTGGCCGCCCCACGGCCATCCGGACGTGAATTCGTCGAACAACCGGTCCATCTCATCGCGAAGACGGGCCACGGGCTCCCAGGGTTGCTCGAAGAAGCGGCCTCCGGAGTCTTCCCGGGTGACCGGGACGTCTTTTCCCTCTTGCTCCGTCATGATCGTCGCTCCTCGATCCTCAAAGCATTGCGTCGGATCTGCGCTCCGACCGGTTGCAATGCTCCCCCGGCCGGAACCACAGCACCCTAAATCGGGACCCGCCCCGATCCGTATTTCGCAGGATAAGGGCCGCCGGCTATTTCGGCGCCGCCGGCGGTGAGCGCCGCCGCTTCGCTTATCACAAGCGGGGCCCGGCGATCGTCGGGCTTGCTATGATTGCAGTGTCACCCGGCAACCTTCAATGGAGAGACCCATGGAAACCTGGCAGGCTTACGAGCAGAAGCTCCGCGCCAAGCTCGATGAATGGCGAGCCGAGATCGATAAGCTGAAAGCGAAAGCAGCTCAGGCAGATGCCAACCAACGGTTAAAGTATCAAGAGGAAATCAGGAACCTGGAGAACAGGCAGGCGGAAATGAAGGAGAAACTCGAGCAGCTCCGCACCGCCGGCGAGGGAGCGTCCCAGGACCTCAAGACCGGCATTGAACGCGCCTGGTCAGATTTGAGTGATGCCATCAGCAAAATGTCCGCCCGGTTCCGATGACGCTAAAATAGAAAAGCTTGGCGTCCTGAATGTAAAGGTCCGCACGCACCATGTCTGGCGACCGGGAGACAGATAAAGGAACACCCGTAACTCTGAAGGACGGACGGAGGCTGATCATCCGTCCGATCCGCCCGGCGGACAAGCCTCGCCTCCAGGATATGGTTGAACGGATGTCTGCAAAAGATGTCAGGATGCGATTTCACGCCATGAAGGAAACGCTGAGCGATGAGGTGGCGGAGGACCTGACCGACACGCGGTCCGATCGCGACCTGGCGTTTGTCGCGACGGACCCGGAAAACCCTGGCAATCCCGGCGGATCGGACGAGGCGGAGCTTTACGGTGCGGTCCGGCTGATGCTCGCGCCGCAGGTCGGGCCGGACCGGGCTCCGGCAGAATACGCGGTGATGGTTCGCAGCGACGTTCACGGCCAGGGGCTCGGTCGCCGGCTCATGGAATTCATGATCGACCGCGGCCGCGAGCGCGGCATCCCTGAGATCGTCGGCGACGTTCTGCGGGAAAACATTCCGATGCTGAGGCTGTGCAACGACCTCGGTTTCGAGACGCAGGTCAGCCGGGACGATCCGGCGATGATCCGGGTGCGGCGGCAGCTCTCTGCCGCTGCAGCGGATCGCGGAAGCCGGCCCTATAAGTGCTCGGCCTCCACCTCCGCGCAGTCGTAGCCGAGCTTCCACAGGCCGCCTTCCAGAAAGTCTGCGAGCATCGGGATGCCGAGCAGCGCGTTCGCCCGTTGAGTCTCCGGCTGGCCGCGGGCTTCTTCAACCGCCTCCGGCCACTGGTCGACGTCGTAGTCTTCGCGTCCGAGCCAGACCATCGCCAGCACCTCGGCGCGCTCGGTCCGGTTCAGGCTGGCAAGCGTCCCTGCAAATTCCCGGGCTGCGGTATTGTCCGGCAAATCGAACAGCACCGTGCTCTCCGCGTCGTCCGCCGGATTGCTGCCGGATTCAAGCCCCTCGGGGGCAACCATGGCGGCGAAGGCGCGGGCCTTGATGATCAGGAAACACACGGTGTCGGGATCGATGGTCAGTGCCACCGGCCCTTGCTCCGCCTGGTCCTCGCCATCTTGCATGGGCTGGCTACTCCTTCGGCAAATCCCCGACAAGATCCTTGAATCGGGACCATTCTTCAGCAGCCCAGACCTCCACATGGGCGTGGCCGAGGCTGCGGACGATGGCTGAGACTTTCATCGCCGCGGCGTTATCAGGGGCGCGGAACACGTCCAGGTAATCGTAAGGACCGAGGGTGGCGAGATTGAGCGTCCAGTCCACTTCGGGGATGTCCGCGCGCAACCGTTCGATGGCTCGCCGCTCCAGTTCCACGAACGATCCGGGATCGGAGAGGGAGGCGGGTGAGATGCGGGGCAGCATGACATAGGTGGGCATCGCAGGAATTCCTTTGCCTTGGCTTCCGGGGCCGGGGCCGGGCCCGGATCACAGCGGTTTCGGCCCCTCCGGTTGTGCGCGGGCTGATGCGGGGCGCCCGTCACCCGGACCGTTCAGGCGGGCGGCCACAGGGTGCGGATGTCGCCGGGCAGCATCGCCTGCACCTGCCGGGTCTCGCCTGCGCTGACATGGCGGGCCAGCACTTTGAACACGGCGCGCGCCGCCTCTTCGGCGTTCATCGGCCGGACATTCTGCAGGTGGTCATTGACACGGCTCAGGAACTCTTCGCGCGACCGGAGCTTTTCCGGGGTTTTCGCCGGGTTCCAGCCCTCGTAGTAGATGCCCCGAACCAGCATCGGCAGCTGGGCTCCCAGGTCGGTCGCCTCTTCGACGGTCAGCCGGTCGCGGAGGGTGTGCAAGGTTGCCCGCAGCGCGTCATAGGCCCGCTGCCGGTCGGGTCCCAGGTCCTCCATCAGCTCCTTGAGCCAGATGTTGGTCTCTTGAAGGGTGTGATCAAACACCCGCAGTCCGGTCGCACTCATCGGATCCCGTCAGTTGCGCCAAGAATGGCAAATGCATCGAAAAACCACAGCCAGCACGATTCACGAAAGCAGCTTTCGCGCCTGCACACATTTACCCGGGATAACTCAGCGGTGCGCCGCCGGCTGCGACGCCGACCGCCCGATGCTGGCGTGCGAGTGGGGGGGACGTTAAGAACGGACTGGTGCAGCGCACGAATAACAATAAGGCTTGGCTCGAGAGCACTTAAAAAAATGCTCCGCAAGGTTGCGGAGCGCTGAAGACATGGCCCGTCACATGTCGGGCTTTTCTCACATTTTTTAGAGAAGCGCGTGTGACCGGTATCTGACTGCCCAGCGCTTCTTATTCCGACGGGTTCGATTCGAAGCTGATCGTCGCCGGGTCAAACGCCGTCATCGATGATGATCGGCTGGATGTCTTCAACGTCGATCGTATGAACGCCCACGGTTCCTTTTGATGGTACCGTCGGCTTTGCGGTATAGACAGCGGTGACTTTCGGCAGGACACTGCCGGTGGGGACACGGATGTCCAGCATGCCCTCCCACCAGGCAATTGGAACAGGAATTCCAGCGCCAGCGAGAAGAATACGGATATCGTTGCAGTCGATCCCTTCCCCTTCCATGGGTCCCAACACAACTTCCTGCCGCTCACCCGCCGGGAAACGCTCACCGGTCTGGGGCAGAAGTCGAACCGGCTTCTTCACGAAGCGCAACTCTGTCTGGTTGGCCGGATTGTAGACATTGATCACGGTCCGGTAGTAGCCCCGAACGGTGTGTTCCGAGCCCTCAGGGATGGGCAGATTGGCCGAATCGTTGCCGCAGACAAACTTAACGGCATAAACGGCTTCCGCGGATGCACTCTGCGAGGCCAGCGCGGTAAGGGTGACAGCAGCGGTCGTGGCAATGCAAAGCTTTGCGAACTTACGCAGCATTCTATCCTCCTGATAATGTAAAATACGTATGATCGTACATCATCTTGTTTGTTTTTGGCAACACCAATGTTGAAATTCTTTTATTATATGAGTTGAGTTTAATTCACGTTATTGGGTAAGAGTCGGGTTGGCGCGCAACAAATCAGGATGTAGTGCAAACTGTCCTGGTCCCTGGTTTCGGACTTTCCCAAACCACTCCCAACCTTTGCGACAACACAGGCCTGCTGGTATTCGCTGGCTGCGTTTGCTGTCGTCTCGTGGATCGGATCGTCCGCCTGGTTCCTAAGCAAAGGATCGGTCGATCCACTAAACGATTGATCCTGTGGTTCGATTCATCTGACGGATGGGACTCATCCGTCAGCATCGAACCACTGGGAGCGGCCAAAGCCGGGGTGTGGCCGGAATTCTCCACGGAACAGCGTCCGTGGGGCGAGGGATGCTTCGCAAGGCCTCGCCACGCCAGCCAGCGGGAGGCGCGGGCCGCCCCGCAGAGCTCAGGGCGTCCAGGCGAGGCGCATGTTGCCCCAGTGGCGATCGGCGACGGTGATCGGCACGTCAACTTCCTTGAGCACCTCCTGCCGTCCGCCGCCGAGGTCGCGGATGTAGCTCTGGACGAACGCAGAGCGGGTGTTGCGGGCGGCGAGCATCCCGGCGCGGTCGCTGAAGATCCGGCGGTTGCGGCTGTGGGCGGCATTCCAGAGCGGATCATCGGACCGCTGCGGCTCGCTGTAGGCCCGGTTATGGGTCGGGATGTAACCGTTGCGATCGCATGCGCAGCAAAAGCGGATCTTACTGTCGCTGCGCTTCGCCCGCTCCTGAATGTCGGCGAACAGATCGTCGGTCAGTTCGGTGAACGCCGTCATGTACTGGGTGGGATTGCTGCCCTCCACTTGGCGGTAGTTCACATCGAACAGGGTTTCCACCTGGCAGCGGCCGGCAGCCAGGGCGGCTTCGATCGCCCCGGTGACCTCCCGCGCCGCCGCGGCGCAGATGTCGATGAAGTGCAGTTCGTCGTTGCGGATGTCATCGAGGCAACGGGTCAGGCGTGCGGCCGTGTCCATGGTCATATCGTCAAAGCGGCAGTGAAGGCCACTGGTCGTGCTGTTGACCGTGGCGAGATTGACGGGCCCCACATCGGGGATCTGCACATTGCCGGTGGCGGATGCCGGGTCCGCCGCACCGTCCACCCGGATCAGGCAGCCACCGACCGACAGATCGGCGATCACCACCTGGGTCTCCTTGCCGTTCAGGCGGGCGGTCGCCCGGATGGCGCAGGGCACCCGCTCGTGCTTGCGGCGGTCGCCGGCTTTGGAGGAACGGAGGATCAGAACGAGCCGGCGTTGCAGGTCGCTGACGTTGCGGGAGACAAGGGAGGTGATGTCCTCCAGATGCCGGGCGATGCCCTGCGTGCGTAGACTGTGTTCCTGGGCCAAGGCTGCCACCGTTTGTGTCTTGCTGGTCTGTTCGGTTGCATGGGTCGCGCTGCGACCGATTTCCGATGTCGCGGCCCGCTGCTGTTCCACCGCCTCCGCCACGGCGGATGTACTCTCGTCGACGCCGGTGATGCGCTGGCTGATCTGCGTAATACCGGCCACGGCGGCCGATGAGGCATCCCCGATTGCCTCGGCGTGGTCCCTGACGTTGCCGATCGCGCTTTCCGTCTGGCGGGCGAGACTTTTCACTTCCTTGGCGACGACGGCGAAACCCTTGCCCGCTTCGCCGGCCCGCGCCGCCTCGATGGTCGCATTGAGGGCGAGCAGCTTGGTCTGCTCGGCGATGCCGCGGACGAGGCGGACCACGTCACTGATCTTGGCGGCTGCTTCGGACAGGCCGGCGACCGCGGCCGCCGCCTCACGCGCCTGCCGGGCCGCCTCGCTGCTGAGCCGCGAGGAGATGGTCACCTGCTGCGAGATGTCGTGACTGGAGACGGAAAGTTCCTCCACGGCCGCAGCGACCGTGTCCACGTTCTCGGCCGCCGTTCCGGCGCAGACTTCCAGGTCGGTGACGGCAGCCATCATCGACCGGGCGCTTTCGAACAGCTGGTTGGCACTTGAGTGCATCAGCGCCGTCTCGGTGATCAGCTCGCCCGCCGTCTGTTCCAGCTCGATCTGAAGGGCGTCGCTCATCGCCAGGAGCTGCTCGCGGGTCCGCTCGATCTCGCCGGATTTGTTGTAGGCGGACAGCGCTGCCTCCATGTCGGCGAATACGACCTGGACCACCGCGCTGATCATCGCCATCGCCTGGTCATGGCGACGCCGGCCGGCGAGGATCTTTTCGATCATCCGGGTCAGCGCCAAGGCGTAGCCGGCGCAGTACCAGGCAGGCTCGAGGCCGATCCGGGCGTGCGTCTCGCCGATGCGGAGCGCCCGCCCTTTCAGCTGGTCGCTGCCCGCTTCCAGGAACATCATCCGCCAGTGGTCGGTCTGACGCTCCTTCAGGCGATCGATGCCGGGCCCGCGGGCGAGGATCGCCCGGGTCTCCGGGATGGCCTGGAAGTGAGCGTAGAAGGCATCGAGGATTTCGCCGAGGTGCGGCTCGAGGACCGCGTAGGCCCGGGCGGCCAGGGACCGGAGTGCCGCCTCGGGGGGCTGTGCCGCGGTTGGGTCCGCCAGGGCCAGTTTGGTCATGGATCGGGGCCTTTCGGGGTCCGGGGATCGGGCGCGGGTACGGCCAGCCGGTCTCTTCCGCGGCGGCGCCCCCGACGGCGTTGCTGCGCCCGGGCAACAACACTGTCACATGCCCGAATTGCGTTAAGGTTGCGTAACGCTCCCGATGGCAAATCGCCGGAAGGGGGAACAGCGGCGCGACCGTTCGCTGGCCCGAGGGTTTCGGTGCGGGCGGGCAGCCAGCTTTCGCTACACGCGAAAAAGGCTGAAGACAGCAGCCTTTTTGCGCTTAAGTTGAAAAGTTATGCCAAAAATGCTATTATTCTGCCCCTGAATGGAACAGGGAGACCGCCGGGACGACGGCGGAGGCGAGGCGCGCGGGTCGACGGTGAACCGGCCGGTGGACATGGTGCCCTCGGCGGTGCGGTTCATCGAACCGGAACGAAGGACACTCCCCGATGTTTCTCGCTGATCTTATCGCCATGGCCGAAACCGCAAGGAAGTCATGGACGCCGCAAGCCTCGTTCGCGAAATGGGACGAGATGTTCTACGATACCGCGTTATTAACACCACAAGAACGAACAGAGTTCGAGAAAGCGCTTCCGGAAGGCGCAATCCTGATCGTCGACAAGCCGGGCGGGGACAATCCGAAGGTCGAGTTGTGCCAGGCGACTGACCCGCTCTCCAGCGGCGAAGGCCGCGCCAAGGGTGTTCTTGAAGACTTCAAAGCCAAGACCGCCGGCAAACCGGCCATTGACACGTTCGTGATCGCCGGCAATGCGTCCTCGGCTGTTGGCGCTGTCGCTCTGGGGCGCAGTGTTGCCAAATGCCTCAACACCCGCGTGGCAGCGATCATTTCCGGCCAGGGTGGCTACGACTGGATCTTTGAGACGCTATCCGGCGGCTTCCTGCTCGCGCCGACCGCGAAGCTGCTCCATGCCTTCGGTGAGCCTTTCGAATTCACCGCGGAAGTGAATCCGCTGGCCCGGGACCTGATCGCTGACGATATTCAGGATGTCACCCGGAGTCTGCACGAAGCAGCCACCCTGTTCGAAATCCTCAAGGACCGACTGATCGAGGCAAAAGATGGCCAAATCGTATTGAAAGCAGCAGCCGATCGTCACCTGCGGATGATTGTCGGCCACAGCAAGGCCAACTGGCCAATCCTGGCAGCACTGCTCAACTTTGAGCTCAATATTGCCGACAAGCTGCAGCCGGCAGCGGAGAACGAGCCGAAGACCCACATCGTGACCTTGGGTAACTGGGTCAGTCTCCCCGATATGGATCCGTTGATGGGCCAGCTGTTCCACTACCACCAGTTCGTCGGCATGCTCGACACGCTCGCCTGGTCGGCATCGACGAGTGGCGTCCGCAAGATGATCCACCATTGGCACCTCGCCAATGGCCTGCCGGTTGACCACAAGCGCAACCCGGATGAACTGGTCTACCTTGGCTGCGGGCATAACCTGATCAAAGCGAATCCGTTCCACCTGCCGATCGAACGGATTCTGCCGGAGGTCCTGGCGGCGTAATTCAGGGAGCGGGCCGGAGACTTCACGCCTCCGGCCTCGCCCTGTGGTCAGGGGTGAGCCCGTCCTGCGGGACGGGGGAGCGGGCCGGAGACTTCACGCCTCCCGCCTCGCCTTTCCCGGCACCGCCATGGCAACAATTCCGGCCGTTTCCGGCGCCGCCCGCCATCCGGCAACTGTCCGGGCGAGGCTTAGAGCAGATCCCGATCTGATTGAATCGCTTTGCGATCCAATCTGATCGGGTGAATCTGCTCTGATTCAACAGGGTAGAGCGGATTCACGCCTCCCAACAGCATCGCGGAGCGATCCTATTGGGAGGCGACCCGCTCTAGCGCCGGCCGCGGGTCCGGGTGGTCAAGCGGCGGCAAGCCCCGGGAGACTCAGTCCACTTGCTCCCAGCGGGGCCGGTCGCCGAACCGCTGGTAGAAGAACTCGACGAGCAGGCGCAGCCGCCGCGACAGATGGCGGTTGGGCGGGTAGAGCAGGGTGAGAAAGATCGCCGGCGGCCGGTATTCGGGCAGAACGGTGATCAGCCGGCCCGTCTGCAACTCGGCGCCGACGATGAACGTGGGCAGGAGCGCCAGCCCCAGGCCCTTGACCGCGGCGTCACGCAGCACCTCGCCATTGTTGGAGCAGAGCATGCCGTTGACCCGAATGCGGGCGGTTCCGTCCGGACCGAGCAGGCGCCAAACCTTGCCGGTGGCCAGATGCCCGTAGTGCAGGCAGGGCAGGGCGGCGAGGTCCTGCGGCCTCTCCGGGATACCGTGGCGGTCGAGGAACGCCGGCGCGGCGCAGATCACCCGCCGGGCCTCTATGATCTGGTGGTCGATCAGCGAGGACAGCTCACCCGGTTCGGCGATCCGCACGGTCATGTCGAAGCCCTCGGCAACCGGGTCGATGAACCGGTCGTTCAGCACCAGTTCGATGTGGATTTTCGGATGCCGGGCCACGAAATCGGCGATCGCCGGTCCGAGATGGAGGGTGCCGAACGATATCGGCGCGTTGATCTTCAACTCGCCGCCAGGTTCCTCGCCCGAATCGCGGATCGCCGCCTCCGCTTCGGCGAGATCGGTGAGGATGGTTCGCGCCCGCTCACAAAGCGCCTGACCCGCCGGGGTGGCGGCGACGCTCCGGGTGGTGCGGTTGAGCAGTTGAACGCCGAGGCTGGCTTCGAGATTGATGACCGACTTGTGGACTTGCGCCCGGGACAGGCCGAGCGCCCGCGCCGCCGCGGCGAAGCCGCCAAGCTCGACAACGCGGGTGAAGGCGGTGAGGCTGGCGAACTTGTCCACGCGGGCTCCGGGAGTGGATTGTCGCTGCGACAGAGACAGTCTGTCTCGCACGCCGCAGATTGTCATGTCAAACACGGGAACCACATCGAGAACAGGGAAGCGGCTGTTTGACACGATGGGAGAGAGGAGATGCTGACACTCCGCAAATCCGCCGAGCGCGGCTCCGCCGATTTCGGCTGGCTCCAGTCGCGGCACACGTTTTCCTTCGGCCAGTATTACGATCCGGCGCACATGGGGGTCGGGCCACTGCGGGTCATCAACGAGGACCGGGTCCGCCCCGGGGCCGGGTTCGACACCCACGGCCATCAGAATATGGAGATCATCACCTATGTCCTCGCCGGGGCCCTGGAGCACCGCGACTCCCTCGGAACCGGGTCAGTCATCCGCCCGGGCGAGGTGCAGCGGATGACCGCGGGCACCGGTATCCGTCATTCCGAGTTCAACGCCTCGGACACCGCGCCGGTGCACTTCCTGCAGATCTGGCTGCTGCCCGAACGGGACGGCCTGGCGCCGGGATACGAGCAAACGGCATTCGCGGATGCCGGGATGCGCGGGCGGCTGCGCCTGATCGGCTCCCGCGATGGCCGGGAGGGGTCGGTGACGATCCACCAGGATGTTAACCTCTACGCCGGCCGGTTCGGTCCCGGCGAGCGCGCCGCCCTCGACCTCCGCCCGGGGCGAAGCGCCTGGGTGCACGTGGCCGGCGGCGAGATCGACCTGAACGGCGAGCGGCTCGCCGCCGGCGACGGCGCGGCGGTGAGCAACGTGGCGGCCCTGGAACTGGCAGGCCTGACGGACGCCGAGGTTCTGGTCTTCGACCTGCCGGCGTAAGCGCCGGACCTGTCCGGCCGCCGGCAAGCGCCCGGGAGGCGGAAGCATCCCGGGCGCGCCGCGGTCAGCGGAGATCGGCGAGATCGGCGCCGTGGTTGATGTGCAGCGGGGTGCCGTCGACGACGAGGGCCGGCACCGACTTGACCCCGGCGGCCGCGGCCTCGGCGATGCGGTCGGCGGCCTCGCCCAGGTGAACGATTTCCAGATCGAAGCGGTTGCGGTCGATCAGGTCGGTGATCCGGGCCTCGGCCGAGGTGCAGACCGGGCAGCCGGCGTGGTAGAGGATCGCTTTCTGTGACATCGTCTTACAGTCTCCTGTCTGGTCAACGGCGGGTTGGACATCAGGGCGCCTCGTCCGTTGCCGCGGGCGGGTCGTCCGCGCTTGCGGCCGGGGCGGCCGGAGCAAAACGGCGCCAGAGGTCCGCCTGCCCGGCCGCATCGGCCTCGTCGTGGTCGCCGCAGTCGACGCGCAGCGCGGCGTCGCCGAACGGGGCATCCACGAACGCACAGTGATGCGGCGCGGCCGCATCGGGATGAACGTTGGGGCGGAAATAGCGGCAGGTGACGCAGAGCCGCTGTGGCTCGATGGCGCCTGCCACCTGCAGGCCCCGGATCAGGCTGACCAGCGCACGCTGAAGCGCCGCCAGGTCCGCCGGCTCGAGCTGCTTAAGGGCCGCGACCAGCGCCGGCGGCGGCTCATCCCGGTCTGCGGCGATCGCCGTGCCCTGGCCGGTCAGCGCCACGAGCACGGCGCGGCGGTCGTGCGGATCCGGGTGCTTCCGGACCAGGTCCTTGGCGACCAGTGCGGCGAGCGTGTCGGTGGCCGAAGGCTGGGTCACGCCGAGAAGCCGGGCGATCTGCTGCACCCGCTGCTCACCGCGACGGTGGAGCAGCGCCAGTGCCTGTAGCTGGGAGGGGGTGAGGCCGAGGGCCTCGGCCTCGCGCCACTGGCCGGTGCGCAGAAACAGGGCGAGCTGTCCGAGCCCGGCGGCGACCTGTTCGAGCATCGCTTCGTCGATCATGGAAAATGAATAGGACTCCTATATAAATATGTCAAGCATGATCGACGCGCGGCGCCCGACACGGCCCGGCGAAAGTCCTGGGTCGACGGCGGAGCTGATCGACATTTGCCGTAAGATGTTGACTTTTAGCGCCAAATAAGATAATATTTTTTTTAATTATCGCGTAATTCGCGCGAACGCCAGGAGGCGGCCATGCGATGGCAGAGTCTCCGGAGACTGGGTTTTCCGGTTCTTGCCGTGGCCGTGGCGGCGGGCCTCACGGGCTGCGCCAAGCGCCCCGAAAACATCGCCCCTGCCTACGTCAGTCATCAGCCCTATGTGAGCTGGAGCTGCCAGGAACTGGGAGAAGAGGCGCTGCGTCTGAACGGGGCGTTTTCGGCCGCCTGCGAAGCGCAGCGCGATGCGCGAAGCGCCGATATTGCGGGTGTCATCCTGATCGGGCTGCCGGTCGCCTCGTTGTCGGGTGACAACATCGCCCCGCAGATCGCGACGCTGAAGGGCAACATCCGCGCCGTTCAGGAGGCGATGAGGCTCAACAACTGCACCCGCTTCGAGCCCGGGATCCCCGACTCCCACTCTGGTGTGCAGGCGGCCGCGCCGCCGCAGCCATGAGCCGGTCCGCCCCGAGCGGTCACCTCTGCTGCTGAGCGGAACGGCGGGGGGCTGACCACACCCGTTCAGCAGTCCGGGTCGGCGATGCAGGCGCGGAGTGCCCGGGCCGTGCCTGGCCCATACTGGCCGTCGATGGCGCCGGTATAGTGGCCATGGGACTGCAGGTGGGTCTGCAGGTCGCGGGTCAGATCGGCACCGCCGCCCCGGACGGCCGCTTCGTAATCGGCGATCGCCGCCGCGGTGTTGGCGAGCCGGTTGTTGGCGCGGGCGCGGGCATAGAGGTAGGTGGGGGCGTTGCGCCGGGCGACCAGCGCCTGGGTGTAAAAGCGCAATGCCTCCTCGGCGTCGCCGGCGCGCATCAGCGCCTCGCCCCGCCAGTACAGTGCCCGGTCATCGCTGCCCTGCAGTTTCAGTGCCTGGTCGAGGTTCTCGATCGCCTCGCCATAATCGCCGGTTTCGATCCGCGACTTGCCGCGGCCGAGCCAGGCCAGATGGTTGGTCGGATCGAGGGTCAGGGCCTCGCCGAAGTCGGCAATCGCGGCTTCGTAATCCGCAATAACGAACCGCGCCTCGCCGCGGGCGACCAGCAACCCCGCCCGGACCGGGTCGGACAGCGCCGGCGTGTTGAGGGCACGGCTGCAGACCTGCACAGCCTCGGCCGCCTGTTCCGGCTCGGTCTGGGAGCGGCAGGCGGCGATGTCGGCCTTGAGGCCGGCGTTGACGGGTCCTGCAGAGGCCGCGATCAGAACGGCGCCAGCGCCAGCCAGCAAACTTGGCAAAGACAGCGGCATCGGCATTCCTTTTTGCCTGCGCATCCTGAACGGAGGCGGCGGGTCCGAAGGGGTCTCCCGTCGGTCCTCAGGCGCCGCGTTCAGCGTACTGCTGTGCGCCGAACAACACCGCGCGGACCTTCTCGTCCATGGCGCGGTCCAGTTCCATCCGGGTTGGCGGCACGGCAAGCCCGCGCTCGACGGCCGGGCGGGCGGCGATCGCCTCGAACCAGCGCTTGAGGTGGGGATGGGCGTCCAGGTCCTGGCCCTGGCGTTTCCATGGCCGGATCCAGGGAAACGTGGCGATGTCGGCGATCGAGTAGTCCCCGGCCAGATACTCGGATTCGCCAAGCCGGCGGTCGAGCACACAGTAGAGGCGCTTGGCCTCGCGGGTATAGCGGTCGATCGCGTAGTCAATCGTCTCGGGGGCATAGTGGCGGAAATGGTGGTTCTGGCCGAGCATCGGGCCGATCGATCCCATCTGGAACATCAGCCACTGGATCACCAGGGACCGGCCGCGCGGATCAGAAGGGATAAGCTGCCCGGTTTTCTCACCGAGGTAGAGAAGGATTGCTCCTGATTCCATAACGGCGATCGGGGCGCCGTCGGGCCCTTCCGAGTCGACAATCGTCGGGATCTTGTTGTTGGGGTTCAGCTTGAGATACTGGGGATCAAACTGGTCGCCCCTGGAGATGTCGATTGGATGGGCCGTGTAGGGCAGGCCCAGTTCCTCGAGCGCGATGGAGACCTTGTAGCCGTTCGGGGTGCACCAGGTGTACAGGTCGATCATGGCCGGTCGGCTCCTCGGTTTGACGGTGCCGGGCCGGCGCTCCGGCCTCGACCGGGCCTGCCAACCCGCGGCATAAGGTAGGCTGCTTTCAACCGGGCAACAATCGGGGAGCCAGCCTCATGGAAAAACCGCTGCTCCATCTCGTCTTCGGCGGCCGGGTGCGCGATCCGCAGGGAGTCGATTTCGTCGATATCGCCGACCTCCATATCGTCGGGATTTATCCCGATTATGCCTCGGCCTACACGGCTTGGCAGGGGATCAGCCGGCACCACATCGACGATGCGGACGTCAAATATGTCATCGTTCATCTCCATCGGCTCCTTGAGCCGGAGCGTGAGAGCCCGCCGGCGACCGGCAGCGACGGGACCACTGGCTAATGGATCGGCTCCTTCGCCTGGTTCCCAAGCGAAGGATCGGTCGATCCACTCAGCGCGTGATTGTGGCGTTCGATTCGGCTGCGGGATGCGACTCATCCGTCAGCATCGAACCACCAGGTTTCCAGCGGTGCGGCGATCAGGGTGGCGAGATCGTCGTAGGCCGTAACGTGCGGGTATTGGGGAAACTCCCGCACCACCATCTCCGGCGCGCGGAACAGAATGCCGCGATGGGCTTCGGCGAGCATGGTGGTGTCATTGTAGGAATCGCCGGCAGCGATCGTCCGGAAGGCGAGGTCCCGGAAGGCCCGGACGGCGGCCCGCTTGTGGTCGCGCATCCGCAGCCGGTAGCCGGCGATCCGTCCGTCCTCGGCCACCTCAAGGCTGTGGCAGAACAGGGTCGGCCAGTCGAGCTGGCGCATCAGTGGCGCGGCAAACTGCACGAACGTATCCGACAAAATGACCACCGGCCCGCGCTGGCGCAGGGCGGCGAGAAAGGCCACAGCGCCGTCGAGAGGGGTGAGGCCGGCGATCACCGCCTGGATGTCCGGCAGCCGCAATTGGTGGACGTCGAGGAGGCGGAGCCGATGCCCCATCAGCTCGTCATAATCGGCAATGTCGCGAGTGGTCAGGCGCAGGCCCTCGATTCCGGTTGCCTCGGCGACATTGATCCACACCTCCGGGACCAGGACCCCTTCCAGATCAAGGCATACGATATCCACGCTCTCGGCTCTCCCGCAGACCGTCCGGCCCCCGGTGCGGATATACCGGAAGAGAAGAGGCAGGCAAACCGCTCAACCGCCGGGGCGTCTGAAATCCGCCAGGCGTGGCAAGACGGCGCGGTCCCGGTCAGGCTGGTCGGAAGCTTTGCAGGCTCTGAAACACCGTGGCGAACATCTCGGCGGTGAGCCGGCCGGTGTTGGTGTTCTGCCGCGAGCAGTGATAGCTGTCGGCGAGGACGAGGCCGCTGCGGACGTGATGAATCGCACCATGGGCGAAGGGAAACGCATTCCGGCGCAGCCCGAGGGCTTCAAGGACCGCGCCGTGGGCGACCGTGCCGAGGGCAAGGATCGCCCTCAGATCGTCCAGCGAGGCGATCTCCATGGCCAGGAACCGGTTGCAGGTACTGACTTCGACGGCGGTGGGACGGTTGACCGGCGGCACGCAGCGCACCGCATTGGTGATCCGGCAGCCAATAAGCTCCAAGTCGTCGTCGGCCTCACCGCGGAACTCTCCGCGGGCCAAGCCGCAGCGGACCAGCGTGTTGTACAGCAGGTTTCCGGCAAAATCGCCTGTGAACGGCCGGCCGGTCCGGTTGGCGCCCTTGAGCCCGGGCGCGAGGCCGACAATCAGCAGCCAGGCGTCACGGGCCCCGAAGGACGGAACTGGCGCATTGTGCCAGTCCGGATAGGCCTGCTGGTTGGCGATGCGGACATCAACCAGCCGCGGGCACAACCCGCAGTCGCGCGAGGGTTCAATGTGCATCGGCGGAACGGGCCGTCGATGATCAGGCGTCTTCGTAGGCGGATTGCTCCGCAGTGGGCGACCGGCCATTCGCACCGTTACCGGCCCGGTCGTCCCGGTGCTGCACGCGTTCGATCGCACTCTGTAGTTCGAGCAGTTCGAGGAAAGTGTCTGCCTGGCGGCGCAACTCGTCGGCGACCATCGGCGGTTGTGACCGGATGGTGCTGACCACCGTGACCCGCACGGCCCGGCGTTGCACCGCCTCAACAAGGCGGCGAAAATCCCCGTCGCCGGAGAACAACACCACGTGATCGAGGCGGTCGGCCATTTCCATCATGTCAATCGCCAACTCAATATCCATGTTACCTTTGATCTTGCGCCGGCCGGTAGCATCCGTAAATTCCTTGGTCGGCTTGGTAACCATGGTGTAACCGTTATAATCAAGCCAATCGATCAGTGGCCGGATTGGCGAATACTCCTGGTCTTCCACGAGAGCAGTGTAATAGAAGGCGCGAATAAGCTGCCCCTTGCTGGCGAACAACTCAAGGAGTCTTTTGTAGTCGATGTCGAAGTTCAGGGCTCGCGCCGCTGCATAGAGGTTGGAACCGTCAATGAACAGAGCGATACGCTCCTGGGGGTAAAACGCGGGCATGGATCATCCTTAAGCTTACTTTAACCCAACGGACTTCCGGGGAGAACCCGGGATCCCGCCCCCGCGGCATTCGATTAGCCTCTGGATATCGTGCGTCCGGCTAGTAAACGCAAGGGAAAACCGGTGCCTCAATCAAGCATTTTCATCGGTGTCGGCGGCAATCTGGCCAGCCGCTTTGGCCCGCCGCTGGTTACGCTCCGCACTGCCGTTGAAACTCTGTGTGGCGACGACGTGAGCCTGCTCGCCGGTTCGCGATGGTATCGCTCCGCCCCGCAGCCGCCATCCAGCCAACCCTGGTATGTCAACGGCGTGATCGAGGTGGCGACCGTCCTGCCTCCCGAGCGGCTGCTCGCCCGCCTGCATGCGATTGAGGCCCGGTTCGAGCGGCGCCGCTCCGGTGTCAATGCGGCGCGGACCGTTGACCTGGATTTGCTCGCCTGCGGCGCGACCGTCACCAAGGAGGGCGGTCCGGTCGTCTTGCCGCATCCGCGCCTGCACCTCCGCGCCTTCGTCCTTTATCCGCTTGCCGAAATCGCGCCCGGGTGGCGCCACCCTCGTCTGGGTCTCGATCTTGCGACGCTCATTTCCCGGCTGCCAGCCGGCCAGATCGCCCGACCGTACGCCCCCGGGCCCCTTGTTTCCGAACCCGGGCAATCCTATAAGATCGAAGGGGGTTCGGGTGTGGAGAGGGTTTGAACAATGGCTCGTGTTACCGTTGAGGACTGCGTCGAGCGCGTTCCCAACCGGTTCGAACTGGTCATGCTGGCCGCGCAGCGCGCCCGCAACATCGGCGCGGGCTCACCGCTGAGCGTCGAGCGCGACCGGGACAAAAATCCGGTGGTTGCTCTGCGCGAGATCGCCGCGGAGACGGTTAACCTCCGCGACCTGGAAGTCAACCTGATCCAGGGCTTGCAGAAGGTTGTCGAGGTCGATGAGCCGGGCGAGGAAGAAATCGACCTGGCCGCGCTGCAGCGCGAGTTGACCGGAGAGCTGAGCGGCGTCGTCGAGGACGAGGCCGGCGAAACCGAGACGGAAAGTGAGGACGACGTTGAAATCGAGGCCGAAGAGCCAGGCAGCGACACGCTCGATGAGGAAGGCGGGGTCGATTTCGATCCGGACGGCGGCCTCGAGCGGCCGGGTGGCCCCCGCGACGCGTAAGGCCAGGAACTCAGTTTGAGGACGGACGGGGTGCGAATCGAAGGCACCCCGTAAAGCGATGATCCGGCAGTTTGAGCTCGTCGAAAGTGTCAAGGCTTACGACAAGAACGCCGACGAGGACGCTCTCAACCGCGCTTATGTGTTTGCGATGCGCGCCCACGGCGCTCAAAAGCGCGCGTCCGGAGACCCCTATTTCAGCCATCCGCTGGAAGTCGCCGGGATCCTGACCCGCTACAAGCTGGACACCAGCACGATCGTCACCGCGCTCCTCCACGACACCATCGAGGATACGCCGGCGACGATCGAGGACATCCGCGAGCACTTCGGCCCGGAGATTGGCCAGCTCGTCGACGGTGTGACCAAGCTGACCCGTATCGAGCTCCAGTCGGAGCGCACCAAGCAGGCGGAGAACCTTCGCAAGCTGGTGATTGCGATGTCCGAGGACATCCGCGTCCTGCTCGTCAAGCTGGCCGACCGGCTGCACAACATGCGGACCCTCGCAGCGATCAAGGACACCGACAAGCGGCGGCGCATTGCCAGCGAGACCATGGACATCTACGCGCCGCTCGCCGAGCGGATCGGCATGCAGGAGATGCGCGACGAGCTCGAAGACCTGGCCTTTGCCGAGCTCAATGCCGATGCCCGCAATTCGATCATCGCCCGCCTGAATTTCCTGAGAGAACAGGGCGGCGATCTGATCAACCAGATCGTCACCGAATTGCGCGAGACGCTGACCCAGGCAGGGATGCGCGCCGCCGTCGTCGGCCGGGAAAAGACCCCCTATTCCATCTGGCGGAAGATGCACCGCCAGAATGTGGGCTTCGAGCAGCTGTCCGACGTGATGGCGTTCCGGATCATCGTCACGTCGATCGAAGACTGCTACCGGGTGCTCGGCATCGTTCACGGCCGTTACTCGGTCGTTCCGGGCCGGTTCAAGGACTACATCTCCACCCCCAAACCCAACGGCTACCGCTCGCTGCATTCCGGCGTCCACGGGCCGGGAGGCCAGCGTATCGAAGTGCAGATCCGCACCCGCGAAATGCACGAGATTGCCGAATACGGCGTGGCGGCCCACTGGCTCTACAAAGACAACGCCACCGCCACCGACGGCAGGAAATACCGCTGGCTGCGGGAGTTGCTGGAAATCCTCGAACACGCTGTCGGTCCCGAGGAATTCCTCGAGAACACCCGCCTGGAGATGTTCGAGGACCAGGTCTTCTGCTTCACGCCCAAGGGCGATCTGATCAGCCTTCCGGCCCAGGCGACGCCGGTGGACTTCGCCTATGCGGTCCACTCGGAAGTCGGCGACCACTGCGTCGGCGCCAAGATCAACAGCCGGCTGATGCCGCTGCGTACGCCGCTCAAGAATGGCGATCAGGTGGAGATCATCACCTCCAAGGCGCAGACCCCGTCGCCCACTTGGGAACGCTTCGTCGTTACCGGCAAGGCCCGCGCCCGCATCCGCCGGTTCATCCGCTCCAAGGAGCGTGAGCAGTACCTGCAGCTCGGCCGGTCGCTGGTCCAGCGGGCCTTCCGCGAGGAGGACTACGACTATGACGACAAGGCCCTCGAAGGCGTTCTGAAGAATTTCAAGCAGGGCAGCGTCGAGGATCTTCTCGCCCAGGTCGGCGCCGGCTATGTCACCGCCCGGGCGGTGGTCGAGACGGTGTTCCCGGGCACCAAGAAGCGCCGGAGCTTCTATGAAAAGGTGGTGCCGCTGGCCAAGGCGCGGCGGCGGCGCGAACCCGGCCCGGCGGACCGCCCGCCGCCGCTGCCGATCCGCGGCCTGATCCCGGGGATGGCCATGCATTTCGCCGGCTGCTGCCATCCGCTGCCCGGCGACCGCATTGTCGGCATCGTCACCACCGGCAAGGGCGTGACCATCCACACCATCGACTGCGAGCGGCTGGAGGCCTATGCGGACACCCCCGAGCGCTGGATCGACGTGGCCTGGGAGCTGAACGGTGAGAACGGCGACCTGCACACCGGCCGGATCAACCTCACCGTGGTCAACGAGACCGGCACCCTGTCGCGGCTGACCACCGTCATCGCCAAGAACGAGGGCAACATCGCCAACCTGAAGATCGTCAACCGCACCCCGCAGTTTTTCGATATGCTGATCGATCTCGAGGTCCGCGACGTCAAGCACCTGACCAACATCATCGCCGCCCTGCGCGCGACCCCGGCCGTCAACACCGTCGATCGCGCCTACGGCTGACGTCGCCGCCGTCCGCCCGCCGGACCGCTCGCAGAACCAGCTTTAAGGACAGATGGCCATGCCCCAACGGCTTCGTCTCGGCGTCAACATCGCCCACGTGGCGACCGTCCGTAACGCCCGCGGCGGCCGTCACCCCGATCCGCTGCGGGCGGCGCGGATCGCCGCCGACGCCGGTGCCGACGGGATCACCGCGCACCTGCGCGAGGATCGCCGCCACATCTCCGATGCCGACATCGCCGGGCTGATGCAGAGCCTCGATGTGCCCCTTAACCTGGAGATGGCCGCCACCGGAGAGATGCTGGCGATCGCGCTCCGCCACGTTCCGCACGCCGCCTGCATCGTGCCGGAGAAGCGCCAGGAGCGGACCACCGAAGGCGGCCTCGACGCCGCCGGCGGGTTCGCGGCATTGGCCCCCGTTGTCGCCGACCTGAAGGCCGCCGGCATCCGGGTCTCGCTGTTCATCGAGCCGGCCGTGCCGCAGGTGGAGGCGGCCGACGCCCTCGGCGCCGCCTGCGTCGAGTTCCACACCGGCCGCTACTGCGCGGGAACCGGACCGGACCGGGACGCCGAGCTGGTGCGGATCCGCGCCGCCGCCCGCCACGCCGCCGGCCTCGGCCTCGAGTGTCATGCCGGACATGGCCTCGCCTACGACAGCGTCGGGCCGATCGCGGCGATTCCCGAGGTGGTCGAGCTGAACATCGGCCATTTTTTGATCGGCGAGGCGATCTTCTCCGGTCTTGCCCACAGCATCCGGCACATGCGCGCGCTGATCGACGCGGCCCGGGCGGCGGTGCCGGCATGACCGCCGCGAATGCCGGCGGAGCGGTGCGGTGATCCTCGGGGTCGGCACCGACCTGCTCGACATCCGCCGGATCGAGCGCACCCTCGACCGGTTCGGTGACCGCTTCCGCAGCCGGGTGTTCACCGACCGCGAGCTGGCCCGTTGCGCGCGGCGCGCCACCGTCGCCGCCTGCCTCGCCCAGCGCTATGCCGCCAAGGAGGCCTGCTCCAAGGCGCTTGGCACCGGCTTCCGCCAGGGGGTGTTCTGGCGCGACATGGAGGTGGACAACCTGCCCTCGGGCAAGCCGTTCATGGTCCTGACCGGCGGCGCCCGGCAGCGGCTGGCGGCCCTCACCCCGCCGGGCATGGTCGCCCACCTCGAGGTCTCGCTCACCGACGAGCCGCCGATGGCCCAGGCGGTGGTGGTGATCAGCGCCCTGCCGCTGCGGGAGGCGGGCCGATGACCGCGCTGATCTACCACATCGCCCCGGCGTCGGCGTGGCCGCCGGCCGGCGGTGTCTATGACGGGACCAGCCTCGCCGACGAGGGGTTCATCCATGCGTCCACGGCCGCGCAGCTGCTCCCCGTGGCCGACCGGCTGTTCGCCGGCCGCACCGGCCTGGTGGTGCTGGCGATCGATCCGGACCGGGTCGGCGTGCCGGTGGTCTACGAGAACACCGAGGGCGGCAGCGAGCTGTTCCCCCACCTCTACGGCCCGCTCGACCCGGCGGCGGTCGTCGCGACCGCGCCGCTGGAGCCCGGACCCGACGGCCGGTTTACCTGGCCGGCGGCTTTGCCAACGCCCGGGTGATTCGGAGGCCGGGTGATCCGGGCTCAGCGCACGCCACGGCCGAGCATCTCGTCCCGGCAGTAGTCCCAGGAGGCGAAGGCGGCGCAGCGGTCCATCTGCGCCCGTTCCTCCCGGCTCATCAGGCTCGCGCCGGGGCCGGTGTATGTGTAGACGCGGGTGTCGGCGGGATTGTTGGCGATCGGCGTCGGGGTGCCGTCCGGCGCCGTCCTGGGGGTACAGGCGGCGGCGAGCCCCACGCTCACCAGCAACGCCAGGACTCGGATCATCGGTCACGCTCCTGAAAGCCTGTGATGCCTGCGATGTGCGTTCGGCGGCTGCGGTGTCAATGGCCGTCGCGCCGGGTGACGTTCGGCCCCTCGTCGGGTAGAGTGCAGCGTGTGGCCACGAACGGGGGGTGGAACGATGGCGGCGGCGCGGGCGATCGGCTGGCAGGAGGCGGTGGCGCGGCTGAGCGGCGAGCGGGGCCGCGCCGAGACCGCGGTGGCGGTTCTGAAACGCTACGGCGATGACGCCGCGATCGCCCGCGGCGCGCTCGCCTATGCCGAGGCGAAAGATCAAATGGACGCGGTGATCGCCGGGCTGAAGGCGGCGCTGGCCGCGGGCAAGGCCCCGAACAGCCTGCCCGACCTGGAGGCGCGGCTCGCCCGGGCGGTCGAAGCGCGGGAGGCGTTCTCGGGCGCGGTGGCGCCGCTGATCCCGCCCGCCAAGGGGACCAAGGGCGAGATCAGGGATCTGCTCGGGCTGGGCGACGTGATCGGCAAGCTGATCGAGGCGGTGCGCGACCTGGGCCTGCGCGCCGCCGACGACGACGCGCTCCGCCGCAAGTCGCTGGAGAGCGCGCTGGACGGGGCGGCGTGGCGGGCGTTCACCGCCATCCCGCCGCTGGACTGAGGGGGCGGCGATGGCGGCGGCGAGCGCGAGCGCGCCGGGGCTGTACGAGCAGCCGGTGCTGGTGCTCGATCCGGGGATGCACACGGCGGCGATCAACCGCGCCGATGTGGACGCCGCCGGGCGGTGGGCGGTCACCGGCTCCCATGACAAGACGGTGCGGGTGTGGGCGGTCGCCGACGGGGCGCTTGCCCAGACGCTCCGGCTGCCGGCGGGGCCGGGGAATGTCGGCAAGGCCTACGCGGTGGCGATCAGCCCCGACGGGCAGTGGATCGCCGCCGGCGGGTGGACGCGCTTTCGGGCGGAAGATGAGCAGGAGCAAATCTACCTGTTCGCGCGGCAGGGCGGGGATGAGGGTGCGTTCGCGCTGACCCGCCGCCTCGCCGGCCTGCCGAACGTCGTTAACCACCTCGCCGTCTCCGGCAGCGGCCGGTTGCTGGCGGCGACGCTGGGCGGCGGCCACGGCCTCCGGGTCTACGACCGCGACGCCGGCTGGGCGGAGATCGCCTCGGACCCTGATTACGGCGGTGACAGCTACGGTGCCGCCTTCGCCGCCGCCGGTGCCGCCTTCGCCGCCGACGGCCGGCTGGCGACGACCTGCCTCGACGGCCAGGTGCGGCTC
>CAYVUM010000018.1:0-42160 GCA_964454795.1 uncultured Rhodospirillaceae bacterium | reverse complement strand
TTTCCCTTGAAATGGCGGCCGAGTCGGAAAAGCGGTTCGAACTTTGTTCGAACGGGCGCACCATCCCCAACGACAGGGTCATTCTGTAAAGGGCAATTCTGGCCAGGGTTGGCTCCCTCCAGGTTTTGCTCTGTCACGGCCGGCGCGCCGGTCCGACGGCCGCAGTCGTTGCCGGTCGCCTTGTGGCCTGTTGCGTGTGCGCAGCACGCCGCTGGCAGCGCGCGGAGCGGAGCGATGACCCTGACGGCTCATTGGGAAACGGCGCTCGCGGGCACCCGGGCCGTCAACGCGTCCGGTCACACGGAGCCCGCCTGTTCGCCGGCGGATTTGGGGAGCGTCCCGCTACTCTTGGGTCAATCCCTACTCAGCAGACCGGGTCTACCCCGAGAATTGACGACATCATCATCGCTGGCAGAGCTTGGGTGTGTCCGCTTGCGTTCGTCGTCCCAATCAGGACCGGGGAAAACGAACGGCGCGATCAGCGAGCCTGTGCTCACGCCGGCAACAATCCTGACATTCGGGCGATCTGCTAAGCTCTTGATGCTGGGGTCCGATTCAGCTGACGGCTGGGACTCATCCGTCAGCATCGAACCACCCGGCTTCCAAACATCCCGGTCCCCCCAAAACCGCAGTCCGCGTTGGTCGGCTGCAATCACACCCGGTGATGCAACGGCGGCCCCGTGCCGCTGAACTTAACCCCCGTCGAGACTATCTGAAAGCCCGCCTGCGACAACTGGCTCCCGCGTCGCCGCTTGCAGTCCCGCAACGATATCCTCGATCCTTGCCGCGCCGCCTGGAACCCGCTCGCCGATCAGAGGCGGACAATCATATCCCCCGGTCTTCGAGACCGGGCACATCTGTCCTGATCAACGGGTCCCGGCATGAAGCCTCTGCCCGTCTCGCCGAAGGCGCGGTCCGTCCGGCCAGGGCAACAGCGGATATGCCGGGGCGGCAACGGCCCCAATCGCAGACTCGTTCGGATGCATTCGACACGGACTGTGAACCAGTTCACGGTTTGTCAAACCGGTCTGAGTTCAAGATGGATCGATCGGCCACGGCAGTGCTCGGCGGATGGCAGTGCGCATCGGCGCCCACACCCCCCTGCCCGGGAGCCGCGCGCGTTCGCCGGCTGAAAAAGTTCGACAGCCGCGCATCGCAGGCGCTCGGGGTCGCAAACGCGCCGAGCGGGCCGGGCCGGCCTGAACGACCGGCGCTGACTGACCAAGTCCGGAGGAAGGACGGCATCATGCCCCGCATGCCAGACCACAGCCGGGTTATATCCGATGGCCGCTGATCACCGCGGGCAACTCGCCGCTGCCGTCGCCCGGGGCGAAACCATCGTCCTCGTCCGCGAGGCCCTTGAAACCCGGTGGCTGGTCAGTGCCACCGGCAGGCCCGCAGCGCCGGCCGGCCCGCAGGCCCCGTCGTCCGCGCCGTTCCGCGAGGCGCTGATTGCGCGGTTGCGGCGCTGGCTTTTCTCCCGCTGAGCGTCCGGCCGCGCTCTCCGCCCGGTTTCGCAAGCCCTCAAGGGCAGACGACGCACGGCGCATTACCAGGGCAACGCATGGCCCGGGCGAATCGCGCCGCAGCCCGCCGGGCCTCGGCGAACGAGCCCAGATAGCTGAAGACAACTCCGCCCGGCAGTTCGAAGTACCACAGGCCATAGCCCCGGGGCTTGTGCCGATGGGCCCATTCGTAGCGGTAGGTGCTGATCTCGATGTCGTCTGTCATCGGGTTTCATTCCCCGGGCTGTCCAGTGGTCGGTGGCGGAACAGGAATACGCCGCGAGGGTGCCGGTCCGCCGTGCCAGTGATCACCAACCGTGCACTGCAAAACCCGCGCCACAACCGACAATATACGTGAAAACAATAGCATGGATCAGCCGCGGCGGCACGGAAGCGGGCCTCGATGTAAAGTTTCCCGACACCCGGCGGCGGAATAGGTCAGCCGCAACGGCGCGCCTTTCGTGGAAATATTTCGCAGACTCAGACGGTTATGCCGGGCTTCGGGAATCGGACAGCGCGCGCGGTGCTGTAAAGTCTGCTGACGCTGGCAGGGTCGCCGGCGCCCCCGGTCAGGCCGGGCGCCGGGTGGCCGGGCGAATCGGACCGAGAGACCGGGCTCGCGGCCTGGCGCAAGCAACGGAAGAACCGGAAAGTGCCGCGGTCCTGAGCACCCCCTGCTGCCTCGCAGATCGCTGGTGGATCGGATCATTCGCCTGGTTCCCAAGCGGATGATCGGTCGATCCACTCAACGCTTGATCTGGTGGTTCGATTCATCTGACGGATGGGGCTCATCCGTCGGCATCGAACTGCTAAGGGCCCGCTGGAGGATCAGCGCCGTGCATCCGCCCGGCACACCGGCATCGATAACCGACCCCGCGATGATACGAGGCGGGCCTCAGCGTTTGCGGTCGCTGCGGGCAAATCTCCAGCCAGACCGGCTGGCGCCGCCGGATTTTGACGATTTCGAAGACCTCGCTGACGTTTCGCCACGCTCCGCTTCGGGAGAACTCTCCTGGTCGGGTTCAGGCGCTCCTCCGAGACCTTTGCGATGTTTATAGTCATACGAACCCTTCGGCGGATAATCGAGGATATTCTCCATTTCCCAGCGAAGGCCGGGATCGAAATCGGGAAAGGGCAGGCGGTCGTTTTGTCGCCAGTCCTCGACGACCTCTTCGGCGACGCGGGCGCGGTCCTCGTCGACGCCGTCGTCTTTGCGGTGATAGGTGGTCTGCGACGGGAAAGCAAAGCCTGTTCCGGCCGCTTTGATTATATCGGCCATCCGCAGGAGAACATCTTCCTGGATTGCCAGAAAAACATCGTGGTCCTGGCAGCGCAGATACGCAAACACCTCCAGGTCGAGAGAATAAGCGCCGTAGCCCACGAACCTTACCCGCGCCGGCTCCGGCGTCACCATCGGATGCCCGAGCAGCATTTTGCGCAATTCGGCGAGGGCATAGCGAAGTTGCTCCGGGGTCGTTTCATAGCGCAATTGCAGTATGGTGTGCAGCAGGCGCATGTCCCGGGCCTGGAAGTTGTCCAGCTGCATTTGCGCAAACTCTGAGTTGGGCACGGTGACCAGCGTCCGTTCCAGGGAACGGATGCGGGTCGAGCGCAGGCCGATCTGCTCGACCGTGCCGATCTGGTCCCCGAACTTGCAGAAATCGCCGACCCGCACCGGCCGGTCGGCGAACAGCGTCAGGCCACCGATAATGTTTTCCAGGGTCGGCCGCACCGCCAGAGCAATGGCCAGACCGCCGACACCAAGGCCGGCAATCAGCGGGGCAATCGGAATGCCCACCGCCTCGACCGCATAGATCCCGAGGTAGACGAGGATGACGATGCTTAACAGCCGGAAAACGATCCTCAACAGGGCGGCGTCGGCCCGGCGTTTCGTCTCTGACTTGTTCTCGCCTTCTGCGAGCCCGTCGGCAAGACGCCCGGCGACCGTCAGCGTAAACCAGGCCAGACCGCCGACCTGCACCACCAGGACGCCGTAAGCGACGATGTCCAGCGGGACCTCCAGGAGACCGATGCCCCGCAGCGCGAAAACATAAACGAACTCCGCGGCAACCACGGTGCCGAGCAAAACCAGCGGCACCCCGAACCGGCGGGTAGCCCGTCGCCCTTCGTGGCGACGGTCCCAGGCGGCGCCCCATCGGTACAGCATCAGGAAGACAAGGACCGCGCCGAGGATCAGCAGCGCAAGGGCCAGCCATTGCCAGAGCCCCTGACCGAACACGATCTGGGTTGTCCAGGCCGGAAGCTGGTCGGCGACTTCCTTGGGGACCCACGGTCCCGGGGCCGCCCGCAACTCGTTATACAGTCCGACGGTTGCGCCTTCGCGATAGGGAAGGCTCCGGACCAGCTCGTAGAAGGTTCCCAGACCGGCGACGGTCTCCCGGCTGAACAGGAACTGGCCGGCGCGGGGCCCTTCCTGGACCTGGACAATCTCGATCTTGGTGTTGGGGATCTGCCAGCGGGTCAGAGCGGTCTCCGCCACCTCGGCATCGCCCGGGATCTGGTCGTAGGGCGGCAGTTCGACCCGGTCGAGGATCTCCTTCAACAGCGCCATTTCAACAACTCTGGCGGCCTCCTGTCGCAAAGTCGGAAGCTCGCTGAGGTCGAGGGTCTCCGAGGCCCGCTCGAGCGAGCTGCGGACCGCGCTTTGCGGCCGGTAGGTCCGCCATCCCTCCACGGCGGCGTTGAACTCCCGGGTGAAGCTCCGGAGCGTGTCCCGCGGGCTTGAGGTGTCGGCGGGACGCAGGGGATAGGGGTTATCCAGCCCCCCGAGGAGATCGCCATGACCGCGGCCCACCGGCATCAACACAAAGAACAGCACCAGGACTGCCACCGCCGTCCGCCATCGGCGCAAGCCGGACGGCTCCGCCGGGTTGGCCCCGCCGGTCCGGGCCGCGGCGTGCGTCATTGCCCGTCCTTCCGGCTGACCTGCTGATCGAAGTATTGCGCGGCGCCAAAGTGCAGCGGGGCCGTCAACCCTTTGCTCCTGAGCTCTGTCTCCTGCAGAGTGGAAAAGGCAGAAAAAGCAGCCCGCAGTCGGTCGAGGTTTTCGATCAAGCTTTCCGTGACCCTCCAGACGATCCGCGGGTCCACATCGACCGTGGTGACCAGAGTCGCGACAAGCCCGAAGCCGGGCACGTCTTCGGAAACGTCCCGGTACAGACCGCCCGGAAGCGTCGAGGGAACGTAGTAAGGCCGGACTTCAACGAGACGGTCGACGACTTTATCCTCGACGGGAACCAGTGTCACGCGGCACGTCGCCAGCGCCTCTTTGACGGACGAATTAGGGTGGCCAATCGTATAAACGTAAGCGTCGAATTCATTGTCACAGAGCGATTCGGCCTCGTTGGACGCGTAATATTCCGAAACATCGATAATATCCGCAGCCGTCCAACCGTGGGCATCCATGATGGCCTTCATGGTTTGGCGCCGGCCCGAGCCAGGTGCCCCGAGAAAAACTCGCTTGCCTTTCAGATCCTGGAAGGTATTGATGTCTTTGTCGTCACGCGCGAGGATTGTGAAGTGTTCAATGTACACCGAAAAGACCGAGCGGAGATCATCAAAGGGCGCTAAATCCCGAAACGGCCCGGTTCCCTTCACCGCATGGAAATGCCAGTCTGACTGGGTCAGGGCGAACGCTACTTCCCCGTTCCTCAACTGATAAAGGTTTTCCAAGGAGCCGTCGGTAATCTTGACGGTACAGCTGATGCCATGCTCGTGGCGATTTTCATTGACCAGCTTGCAGATCGCGCCCCCGACCGGGTGGTAAAGGCCTCCAAACGAGCCCGTTGCGATGGTGATCGTAACCGGATCGACGTTGGCGGCCCGGCTCCCGAAAACGGGCGCGAACAGGATCGCGACCACCACCGCCAGTGCTCGCAGCGCGCGGGTTAAAAAGACCATTCGGCTATCCTTTCTGCGTCCAGGCCGGCTGTTGCCCGGATATCGTGCGACGCTCGCGGCGTCCGGGCAAAGGCAACGGAGCGGGCAATCGAAGCGGGAGCCGGAACGTCCCGGGTCACCTCCCGTCCACAGGGCGGCGCGCGGACCCGGTGCAAGGCTCCCGCCGGCCCCGTGCTCAAGACGCCCGGCAACGACCGTGCCGGCGGTCCGTGCTGACGGGCGCGGGCGGGCCCCGACTTCGCGCCGGAGAGGCTGTCACGATCGCCAACGCTTCATCAACACATTTGCGCCGAAAAATCGTCCGCGACGACCGTTAGTTTGCAGTCAGCCCTGGTCCGGCGCGGTCCGGTTGCCCACGTTTTTCGGTGGGCTTATGGTCCCGTTCCGGCCAGATATTCGGATGGTTCGGATGTCCCGCGCGGACGTCGGGGTGCGGAGAGGGCGCCTCCGCGATCCCGGTCCCGGGCGGCGGACAGGAGGGCAAGATGGCCAGAGGCATTGTCGACCCCACCCCGGTTGGGGTCCTTCAATTGTTTATTTTCCTTCTCGGTGTGGTTTGCGGCGCGGCACCGGCGGCCGCGGCGGACCCGGCGGAAATGGCAGCGCATCGCGGCTTCGACCCGGCCCATGACCTGATCCTGCTTCAGCCGGCGACCCCGCCGGCGATCGCCACCCAGCCGCCGAGGGCGGCGCTGGCCGCCCAGCCGACCCTGCAGGTTCCCGATGCCCTGGCGTGTATCGGCGAAGCCTGCATCTACGCCAGTCTCGCCACCGCCTTCCAGGAAGTCATCGATCACGAAACGATCACCATCCTCCCCGGCACGCACCGTGAGGCGGTCGTTCTCACCGCGAACAATGTGACCATTCGCGGTGAACCCGGCGCTCACATCACCGGTGCGGCCGCCGAAGGCAAGGCGGCGATCGTGATCCGTGGCGAGAACACGGTGATCGAGGACCTGGAATGTTCCCACATTCGCGTCGCCGACGGCAACGGCGCCTGTGTTCGTCTGGAGGGGCCGAACCTGACACTGCGTCGGGTCCATTTCCACGACAGCGAGAACGGCATCCTGACCGGTCAGAATTCCGGAACCGTCCTGATCGAGGACAGCCTGTTCGAAAACAACGGTGCCGCCGGCCGCGCCCACAATCTCTACGTCGGCAGCGGTACGCTGATCATCCGCAACAGTACGATTGTCCGGGCTCAGGGTGAAGGCCATGGCATCAAAAGCCGGGCACAAAAAACGGTTATTGAGAACAGTATTATCGGCTCTCTGGATGGCGTCGACAGTCGGACCCTTGACATTCCGAACGGTGGCGAAATCATTATTCGAAATAATGTTCTCCATCAGGGCCCAAATACTGCCAACAGCAACGTCATTGGGATCGGCCTCGAAATGCCGGACGGCCAACAAACCTACGAGAAAAATTCTGCGCTCATTGAAGGTAACTTAATAATCTCTGACCGGGAGCGTCATACCTTGTATTTCCAGACACGCAATTTTCCGGAGCCCGAAATACGCAACAACGTTTTTGTCGGTCGTACGCCTTACGAAGCCCCCGACAATGTCTGGTACAAAAGTCGTGACGCGGCCGACTTGCCACCCTATCCCGAACTGCCTCAGCCCGACTGAGGACCCGCTTGGCATGGCCGCGGGCGACAGCGCGGAAGGTCCGCAGCCCCCCGCCGGCGACGCGAACCGGCAACGGATGCGAATGCGGCTGATCGTCAATCCGGATCACCGCCACCACGCGGGCCGCAACGAACTTCGCGACGGCATCCTCGGCCCGAGCATCGAGGCGCCGGAGCGTGTGGAGGTGGTGCTCGCCGCCCTGGACGCGGTGTGTCCCGGTCCCGTCGAGCCGCCGGACTTCAGTGACGACGCGCTGATTGCCGCCGTCCACGATCGCGAATACGTGGCGTTTCTGCGTTCGGCGTGGCCGGCCTGGGTTGCCGCCCGGGGCGACGGTGCCGATGCCCTGCCCCTGGCCTGGCCGGTTCCCGGCCTGCGGCCCGTTCGTCCCAACGACATCGACGGCCGCCTGGGCTACTACGCCTTCGATGCCGGCACCCCGATCACCGCCGGCACCTGGATCGCTGCCCGCAGCGCAGCGATGGCTGCCGCCACCGCGGCCGACCGGGTCGCCGACGGCTGCGCCGCCGCCTTCGCTCTGTGCCGCCCTCCGGGACATCATGCCGGGCGCCGGCTTTTCGGTGGCTACTGCTATCTCAACAACGCGGCCATCGCCGCCGAACGCCTGCGCGCCCGCGGCGCCGGCCGGGTCGCGATCATCGATGTGGATTATCACCACGGCAACGGCACTCAGGATATTTTCTGGACCCGGCCGGATGTGCTGTTCGTTTCCCTCCATGCCGATCCTCGCGAGGAATTTCCGTACTTCGCCGGCCACGCCGACGAGGCCGGGGCAGGCCCGGGCGAGGACCTGACGGTCAATTTTCCCCTGCCGATCGGGACGGACTGGAGCGCCTATGCCCCGGCCCTCGCAACGGCGATCCGCAAGGTGCGCCGCTTCGGGCCCGACGCTGTCGTCGTCTCCCTCGGCGTGGACGCCTGGGCGGGCGATCCGATCTGCCGGTTCCGGCTCGATACCGACGATTACCGGCGGATCGGCGAGGCCCTGGCCGGGCTCGCCCGGCCCACCGTGATCGTGTTCGAGGGCGGGTATGCGCTGGAAGGGCTCGGCGGCTGCGTCATCGCCGCGCTCGATCCCTTCTCCGCGTCCAGACCGGAATGCTCCTCAGAACCTCTCGGTATTCCTCAGTAACGCTTGACCCCTGTTCTCCATAGGGGCATTTCAATCGCATGCGACTGTTTCGGCACTGGGAGCGGTTGCCTGCGGACGTCCGGGGCGCGGCCGTGGCGATCGGCAATTTCGACGGGGTCCATCTCGGCCACCATGCCGTGATCGGCGAGGCAGGACGGATTGCCCGTTCTCAGGACCTCCCCTGGGCCGTGCTCACCTTCGAGCCGCACCCGCGCAGCGTGTTCCGGCCGGACAGCCCACCCTTCCGGTTGACCCCGTTCCACCGCAAGGCGCGGCTGATCGAGTCGCTCGGTGTCGATGTGCTGTTCGTGGTCCATTTTGATCAGGCGTTTTCGGAGCGGACGGCGGCGGATTTCGTCCGCGATGTCCTGGTCGACGGCCTGGCCGCCCGGGCGGTGGTCTCCGGACACAACTTTGCCTTCGGCCACGCCCGGTCGGGGACCCCTGAAACGCTGCTGCACCTCGGCGGCGAACATGGCTTCGCCTACACCTGCGTCGGCGAGATCAGGGACGAAGATGGCGAGCCCTATTCCTCCACCCGGGTCCGCCGTGCCCTCGCCGAAGGCCGCCCCGCCTGCGCTGCCAAGGTGCTCGGCCGGCCGTTCGAGATCGAAGGCGAGGTGATCGACGGCGACCGGCGGGGCCGGACAATCGGCTTCCCGACCGCGAACGTCGCGCTCGGCGACTATACCCGACCGGCGCGCGGGGTATATGCGGTGCGCGTCGGCATTGTCGAGGACCGCGATGGGCCGGCAGAGTGGCACCAAGGCGTTGCCAACCTGGGCGTCCGCCCGAGCTTCGGTGACAGCGAGACGGTGTTACTGGAAGCGCATCTGTTCGATTTCGCCGGGGATCTTTACGGCCGGTCGGTGCGGGTCGCGCTGATCGAGTATCTGCGTCCGGAAAAGGCGTTTGACGGCCTCGACACTTTGCGGGCACAAATCGCCGCCGACAGCGCCCGTGCCCGCGCCCTTTTTGCCGGCGACGCCGAAGCCGGCGACCGGCGGATCGCGGGCGGCGAGGTTGGCCAGCGGGGCGACCGACGATGACCAAGGACTATCGCAACACCCTGTTCCTGCCCGCAACCGACTTTCCGATGAAGGCGGGGCTGCCCAGGCGGGAGCCGGAAATCCTAGCCCGCTGGACGGCGCTCGACCTGTATCACCGCCAGCGCGAGGCGTCGCGCGAGCGCGAGCGGTTCATCCTCCATGACGGCCCGCCCTACGCCAACGGCCATATTCACGTCGGCACCGCCCTGAACAAAATCCTCAAAGACGTGGTTTGCCGCTCGCAGCAGATGCTCGGCAGGAACGCCGTGTACGTCCCCGGCTGGGATTGCCATGGCCTGCCGATCGAATGGAAGATCGTGGAGCGCTACCGCGCGGCCGGACGCGACAAGGACGCGGTGCCGGTGATCGAGTTCCGCCGCGAGTGCCGGGAATTCGCCGAACATTGGATCGGTGTCCAGCGCGAGGAGTTCAGGCGGCTCGGCGTGCTCGGCGACTGGGACGACCCCTACACCACGATGAGCTACGCGGCCGAGGCCCAGATCGTCCGGGAGATTGGCAAGTTCCTGCTCTCCGGGCAGCTCTACCGCGGCGCCAAGCCGGTGCTGTGGTCGGTGGTCGAGCGCACGGCCCTGGCCGAAGCAGAGGTGGAGTATCACGACCACCGCTCGACGACGATCTTCGTGCGCTTCCCGGTGGTCGAAGCGGCCATGGCCGAAATCGCCGGCGCCGACGTGGTGATCTGGACAACCACGCCCTGGACGATTCCCGGCAACCGGGCCGTCGCCTATGGCGAGGGGATCGACTATGCGGTGATCGACGTCACCGAGACCGGCGAGGGAGCCGCGGCCCGGCCGGGCGATCGGCTGATCGTCGCCGAATCGCTGATCGATGCGGTTACCGCGGCGGCGGCGATCACCGGCTATGAGGTCTGCGCCCGGCTCAAGGGCGCGGCGTTCACCGGCTCCATCCTTGCGCACCCGCTCGCCGGCCGCGGCTATGATTTCCCGGTTCCGATGCTGCCCGCCGACTTCGTCGACGTGGAGACCGGCTCCGGCTTTGTCCACATCGCCCCCGGCCACGGCCAGGACGACTGGGAACTGGGAATGCGCCATGGTGTTCCGGTCCCGGAGACGGTCGGGCCCGACGGGGTGTTTCACGACCACGTTCCGCTGTTCGCCGGCCGTCGGGTGCTCGGCGATGATGGCCGGAAGGGCGATGCCAACGGCGCCGTCCTCGAGGCCCTGGGGACGGCTGGGCGGTTGCTGGCGTCAGGCCTTCTCGATCACAGTTACCCCCACTCCTGGCGCTCCAAGGCGCCGCTGATATTCCGCAACACCCCGCAGTGGTTCATCAGCATGGACGCCGCAGGGCTGCGCGACAAGGCCCTGGCCGCCGTCGACACGACCCGGTTCGTACCGCCGTCCGGGCAGCGGCGGCTGCGCTCGATGATCGAAACCCGGCCTGACTGGTGCGTCTCCCGCCAGCGCGTCTGGGGGGTGCCGATCACCGTGTTCGTCGACCGGGAGACCGGAGCGCCGCTCCGCGACGAGGCGGTCCTGGAGCGGATCGTCGCTGCCGTGGAAGCGGAGGGCGCCGACGCTTGGTTTGTATCGGACCCTGGCCGGTTTCTGGGCCCGGATTACGACCCGGCGCGGTTCGAGCGGGTCGACGACATCCTCGACGTCTGGTTCGATTCCGGGGCGACCCACGCCTTCGTCCTGGAGGCGCGCGAGGACCTGGACTGGCCCGCCTCCCTCTACCTTGAAGGCACCGACCAGCACCGCGGCTGGTTCCATTCGTCGCTGCTCGAGAGCTGCGGCACCCGCGGCCGCGCTCCCTACGAAGCGGTGCTCACCCATGGCTTCGTCATGGCCGAGGACGGCCAGAAGATGTCCAAGGCCCTCGGCAACACAGTTTCCCCGGTGGATGTGGTCAACAAGAACGGCGCGGATATCCTACGCCTTTGGGTGGTCGGTTCCGATTACGCCGAAGATTTGCGCATCGGGCCGGAAATCCTGAAGCAGCACGCCGATGTCTACCGCCGGCTGCGCAACACCTTGCGGTTCCTGCTCGGCAACCTGGCGGGCTTTGAGCCGGCCGAACACCTGCCCCGGTCCGAGATGCCGGAGCTGGAGCGCTGGGTGCTCCATCGTCTCTGGCAGCTGGACCGGGAGTTGCGCCAAGCCTGCGACGACTTCCAGTTCCACGGATTCTTCGCGGAACTGCATGCCTTCTGTGCCGTCGATCTGTCGGCTTTCTATCTGGATATCCGCAAGGACAGTCTTTACTGCGACGCCGCCGATGATCCCCGGCGGCGGGCCGCCCGCACCGTCCTCGATCGGCTGTTCGATCATCTCGTCACGTGGCTGGCGCCGTTCATCTGCTTTACGGCCGAAGAGGCTTGGCTTGCCCGCTATCCCTCTGCGGAGGACAGCGTTCACCTGCAAACCTTCGGGAAGGTTCCGGCCGACTGGCAGGATGAGGCGCTGGCGGCTCGCTGGGAAACGCTGCGCCGGCTCCGCCGGGTGGTGACCGGCGCCATCGAGGTGGAGAGGACTGCCAAGCGGTTCGGGGCATCCCTTCAGACCGCCCCCCGCATCTATGCCGGTCCCGACTACCGGGAGGCGGCCCGGGGGATCGACCTCGCCGAACTCTGCATCACCTCGGGGGCGGGATTTGCGGACGGCGAGCCGCCCGCGGAGGCGTACCGGCTGGCGGAGGTGCCCGATGTCGCCGTGGTGGTCGAAGCCGCCGCCGGTGAGAAATGCGAACGATGCTGGCGGGTGCTGGAGGAGGTGAGCGCGGCCTCGCGCCATCCCGGAATCTGCAACCGCTGCGCCGAAGCCGTGGACCGGTTTCTGGCCGCGGCCGAATGACCTCCGGAGAACCGACCGCGACCACAGAGGCAACGCCGCAGTCCCGCCGCGGACCTTTCCGGCTGGGGCTGGCGATTGCTCTCAGCGTGATCGCGATCGACCAGGTCAGCAAGTACTGGATCGTCGAGGTGGTCATGCGACCACCCCGGATCATCCCGGTCACCGATTTCTTCAACCTGGTGATGACCTGGAACCGCGGCGTGAGCTTCGGCCTGTTCGGCAGCCACTCCCCTTATTCAGCGTGGGTGCTGATCGGCATCGCCCTGGCGATCGTGGCCGCCCTCGGGGTCTGGCTGTGGCGGACCGGCGAGCGCCTGCTCGGCGCGGCGCTGGGCCTCATCATCGGCGGCGCCATCGGCAATGTCATCGACCGGTTTCGTTACGGCGCCGTTGCCGATTTCCTGGATTTCCATGTGGCCGGCTTTCATTGGCCGGCGTTCAATGCCGCGGACAGCGCGATTACGATTGGCGCCGTGCTGATTGTCGTCGACGCCCTGTTCTTGCGACAGACCAGACGCTAAACTGCGTTTGCGCGTGTCCGACACCGGACCGTTCGATCGGCAGAGATGATCGAAGAGGGGTGATGGAACGATGACCCGGGTTGTGTTGCTGATGACGGCGGCAGTGATGCTGGCCGCCTGCGGAGGCGACGGTGGATTGCTCGATCGGGGCAAACGGGCACCCGACGAATTCGCAGTGTATTCGCGCGCCCCCTTGACCCTTCCTCCCGATTACGGGCTGCGACCGCCGGAACCGGGCCTGGAACGCGCCGAACGCACCCCCCGCGAGGTGGCGCGCGGCTCCCTGGTGCCGAGCCCGGGAGCGGGCGGCTACGCGCCGGGCCGGCCGGCGTCTGACTTGGGTCCCGGCATGTCGACGGCCGGCAGTGGCTTCGGTGCCGGGACGTTTGCATCGCCCGGGAGTGTCGCCGGGACGGCCGGAACGGTGGCGATTCTGGCGCGCTCCGGTGCCAGCGATGTCGATCCGGCGATCCGCGCCCAGGTCGACCGGGAAACCGCCGTGCTCGCCGAGGAGGACCAGACCTTCACGGAACGGCTGATCTTTTGGGGAACACCGACCGAATACGGCACCGTCGTCGACCCGGTCGCCGAGTCCCGGCGGATCAAGGAAAACTTAGCGCTCGGCCGGACCCTCACCGCCGGCAAGACTCCCACGATCGAGCGCCGGCAGCGGGCCGTGCTCGAAGGCCTGTTCGACTGATCCGTCGTTCGTGTTCGCGCTGGGGCGCCCCATATCGTCGATGTGGCCGGGTTCGCGGCCGCAGCGTCGGTCGTGCCTGTGGGCAAGACCGATGCGGCGAGGGTCAACGGAACGGGATTCAGTCATGCTCGGCCTGCGGTCTTTCTCCTTTGCCGCCCTGGCAGCGGCCCTGTTGATTTTATCGGGCCGCCCGGGCCAGGCGGGGGTGTTCAACCCCGACACCTTCACCCTCGACAACGGCCTGCAGGTGGTGGTGATCGAACACCACCGGATCCCGGCAGTCCACCACATGGTTTGGTACAAGGTCGGGGCGATGGATGAACCACCCGGTCAATCCGGGATCGCCCACGTCCTGGAACACCTGATGTTCAAGGGGACCGAAACAGCACCGCCCGGCGAGTTCTCCAGCGTGGTCGCGAAGCTCGGTGGCCGCGAGAACGCGTTCACCTCCTCCGACATTACCGCCTATTTCCAGACCGTGGCTCGCGAGCACCTGGAAACGGTGATGCGCTATGAAGCCGACCGGATGACCAACCTGACCCTCGCCGAGGACCAGGTGGCAACCGAGATCCTGGTGGTTCTGGAAGAACGCCGGCAGCGGGTGGAAAACGATCCGGGCGCGGTGCTGAGCGAACATGTCGACGCCACGCTGTACATGAACCATCCCTATCGCCGGCCGATCATCGGCTGGGCACACGAAATCGCCGGCCTGACCCGGGAGGACGTGCTCGAATTCTATCGACGCTGGTATGCGCCCGATAATGCAATCCTGATCGTCGCCGGCGCCATCACTGCGGACGAATTGCGTCCGCTTGCCGAGAAATACTATGGTTCCATTCCGCCCTCCGGCAATGTGGATCGGCTGCAACTGCACGAGCCACCGCATCGGGCGCCGCGGCGGGTCAGCCTCGCCGACCCGAAGGTCCGTCAGCCGGTCTTTCAGCGGGCATACCTGGCGCCGAGCTACGGCACCGGTGAGGCGGCGGCCGCGGATGCGCTGGACCTGGCAGCGGCGCTGCTCGGCGGTGGCCCGACCAGCGAGCTCTACCGCCGCCTCGTCGTCGATGAAGCCCTGGCGGTGGCCGCCGGCACCTCCTATTCGCCGGGGGTGCGGGGACCGGCTGAGTTTACGATTTATGCGGCGCCGCGGCCGGGGGTCAGTCTCAAGGACCTGGAGGACCGGGTCGATGCACTCCTCGCCGACGTGGTCCGCAATGGCTTCGAGGAAGCCGACGTGGAGCGGGTCAAGGGGCGGGTGATCGCCAATGCCGTCTTTGCCCGCGACTCGCTGAGTTCCGGGGCCTACGCTCTCGGTCAGGCCCTGGCCATCGGCCGGACCATCGAAGATGTGGAGGCGTGGCCCGAACGGATCGAGGCGGTCGCCCCGGAGGCCATCGCAGCGGCGCTGCGTGGGGTGTTGGACCGGCGCGGCTCGGTCACGGCAACACTGGAGGGGGAACCGGGCCCGGAGGAGGCGGCGGTACGATGACGATCCCCGGCCTCCACCCGATGCGCCTCCCCGTCCGCCTGCTGCGCGCTGCTGCCTTGGCGTTCACCGCTGCCGTCATGCTCGCCGCGGCGGTTCCGGCCCGCGGCATCGAGATCCAGCGGGTGGAGGGCGGCGGGGTCGAGGCTTGGCTGGTGGAAGACCACAGCGTGCCCGTTCTGTCGGTGAGCCTGGCCTTTCGCAACGCCGGCGCGGTCAGCGATCCCGCCGGCGCCGCCGGCCGGGCGCGAATGGCCGCGGCGCTGCTGGATGAGGGAGCCGGCGACCTGGAGGGGGCCGCCTATCAGGCGCGCCTCGAGGACCTGGCGGCTTCCGTCTCGTTCAATGCCCGGCTCGATGCGCTCGAAGGCGCCCTCCGCACCCTGTCCGAGCACCGGGAGGAGGCGTTCCGGCTCCTCGGCCTGGCGGTGACGGCGCCGCGCTTCGATCCGGAACCGGTGGAGCGGGTCCGCAGCCAGCTGCTCGCTGACCTGCGTCAGGCCGACCAGGATCCGGGAGAACGGGCTCAGGCGCGCCTCTATCAACTGGTGTTCCCCGATCATCCTTACGGCCGCGGTGCCGACGGCGATCCCGCCGATGTTGAGGCCCTGTCCGCGGACGATCTGCGCCGGTACGTGTCCGAGCGCCTCGCCAAGGACGTGCTGATCCTCGGCGTGGTCGGCGACATTACCGCCGCGCAGCTCTCGGTGCTGCTCGAGCGGACCTTTGCAAACCTGCCGCCGGCGGCCGCGCCCCTTGACGTTGAGACGACAAGGCCGGCGGCGACCGGTGATCTCGCGGTCATCGAGCTGCCGGTTCCCCAGAGCGTGGTGCGGTTCGCCCAGCCGGGGCCCCGGCGCGATGACCCCGACTATTATACGCTGACCGTGCTCAACCACGTTCTCGGTGGCGGCAGCTTCACCTCCCGGCTGTTTCAGGAGGTTCGCGAAGCCCGCGGCCTCGTCTACTCGGTCTCCACCTCCCTCAGGCCGCAGCGGTACAGTGGCCTGTGGCTGGGTTCTGCGGCCACGGCCAACAACCGGGTGGCTCAGACGGTGGAGCTGATCCGTGAGGAGTGGCGGAAGATGGCCGAGGACGGCCCCACCGACGCGGAGGTGGACGCAGCCAAGACCTTTCTGATCGGCTCGTTCCCGCTGCGCTTCACCTCGTCCGGGCGAATCGCCCGCATCCTGACGGCGATGCAGCGGGCGGACCTCGGCATCGATTATCTCGACCGCCGCAACGACCTCATTGCCGGCGTGACCGCGGACGACGTCCGCAAGGCAGCAAAGGAGTGGCTGCAGCCGGACCGGCTGACTGTGGTCGTCGCCGGCCAGCCGGTCGGCCTCGAGCCCACCAACTGACCTCCGGCCACATCGCTCCCACGGGGCCGCCCGTCGCCGTGCTCACGCCGCGTAGGCCGTGTCCGGCTCGTACGTCACCGGCTTGCCGAGCTCCTCGAAGCGGAACAGCCGGAACGCCCGCTCGCCGTTGTAATCGAGGACGCGGAGATCGTCGGTCTCCCGCAGGTCCTGCTGCACCAGCGCAAAGTGCTGACCATAGCGGGCCCTGGCAAGATCGAGGGGGATCTCGTAGGCGAGGAACTTGGTGATTCCCTTCTGGCCCAGCTTGGCGGTCAGGCCGCCGGCGGTCGGTGAGTCGAACGAGGTGAGGATGACCAGCGCACCGCCGCCGGTCAGCAGCATGATCGCTTTCACGGTACCCTCCATCGGTTGATATGCTTCCAAACCTTTATCGTATCACGGTCCCCGCGGGGCTGCCAGCGCAGCGGTGAAGGGGGGCCGGTTTCCGCCGCTCCGGAGCGGTTGCCGGGACGCGGGGAAGGTCCTATGGTGCGCACCGTTCCTTTTTGGGGCGTGGTGAAATGGTATCACACCTGGTTTTGGTCCAGGCATTCTAGGTTCGAGTCCTGGCGCCCCAGCCATGGGACTCAAGCAGTTGCGGTTTTCGCCCGGGCAGCGGCGAGATCGAGGAGGCGGTCAGCTCCCACCCGCAGTCGTTTTGTATCCGTACCACCGCCAGCCGGTCCGCCGGCCGCGCGTCGGCGTGGCGAGTCGATCCGGCCTCCCGCGCCAAAGACCTGATTGCTGGCAACCTGGTGATTGACCTGGTTGCCGGCCGTCACCGCGTCGATACCCTTCTGAGTATCGAAGCGCTGCAGTTCAGCGACGGACTGTTCGCTTGATCCTTCGGGGTGCTGCTGAAGTCCGGTCGCTGCCGGGCCCGCTGGCGGGTCAGCGGTTCGGCGGCCTCAGGCGCTGAGCGCCGCCGGCGGCTCGTCGACGGCGACCAGCGTGCCGGCGCCGGCGTGGACCTGGCGGATGAACGATTCGAACATCACCAAAGCCCACAGGCTGGCGCTGTGATCGCGGCGCCCGGCCACGTGGTCGTCGAACAGCCGGCTCAGGAAGCCGCGGTCGAAGATCCCCGTCGCCGCCAGGGTCGGACCGGTCAGGGCCTCGTGCAGCCGCGCCTTCAGCGGCCCGCGGAACCACTGGCTGATCGGCACGGCGAAGCCCATCTTCTCGCGGTACATCACCTCGGCCGGGACCAGCGGCTCCAGCGCCTTTTTCATCAGATACTTGCCCTCGCGGCCGCGGAGCTTGAGGGCCGGTGGCACGGTCGCCGCCCATTCGATCAGATGATGGTCGAGGATCGGCACCCGCACCTCCAGGGCGTGGGCCATGCTCGCCCGGTCGACCTTGGTGAGGATGTCGCCCGGCAGGTAGGTCTTGATGTCGGCATACTGGACCCGCTCCAGGTAGTGTTCGGCCGGTGCCGCCTCCATGTACCGGCGCAGCACCTCGGCGGCGTGGTAGCCCTGCAACTCGCGACGGAACCCGTCGCTGTAGAGCTGCCGGCGGAGGCCGTCGGAGAGGATCGAGACGCTGTGGAAATAGCCGTCCACGGAGTTGCGGGCGAGCGCCTGGAGGGTCGCCTTGGCGCGGAGCGGCTTCGGCGCCCAGTCGAGCTTGGGATACATCTGCCCGAGCATCCCGAACACCGGGCCGCGCAGCCCCTGCGGCAGGCGGCCGCGTACCTGCTCCTCGTAATGGTGCCAGCGGTAGCGGCGGTAGCCGGCAAACACCTCGTCGCCGCCGTCGCCGGACAGCGCCACGGTCACCCGCTCGCGCCCCAACGCACAGACCCGGTAGGTGGGAATGGCCGAGCTGTCGGCGAACGGCTCGTCGTAAAAGCCGACCAGCCGGTCGACCAGGTCGAAGGCCGAGGGATCCACCTGGCGGACGTGGTGGTTGGTCCGGTAGCGGTCGGCGATCATCCTGGCGTAGCGGGACTCATCGTACGCCGCCTCGCCGAACGAAATCGAACAGGTATTGACGGCGGACTCGGACAGTCCCGCCATCATCGCCACCACGGCGCTGGAATCGACCCCGCCTGAGAGGAACGCGCCGAGCGGCACCTCGGCGATCAGGCGGATCTGCACCGCCTCCCGGAGGTGGGCGCGGAATTGCTCACTGGCCTCAGCCTCCGACAGATCGCTGCGCCCGGCGAACGCCACATCCCAGTACTGCCGGGGCCGGGCCGGGGCCTCCCCACGGCGCAGACAGAGGGTATGGCCGGGAGCGAGCTTGAGCACGTCGCGATAGATCGTCCGCGGGTCGGGAATGTAGCCGTAGGCGAAGTACTCCTCCACCGCCTGCGGGTCGATCCGCCGCGGCACGTCCGGATAGGCGAGGATGGATTTCAGCTCCGAGCCGAACAGCACCAGCCCGGTGCCGAGCGTTGCATAGAACAGCGGCTTGATCCCGAGCCGGTCGCGGGCGAGGAACAGCGTCTCCATCCGGGCGTCCCACAGCCCGAAAGCGAACATCCCGCGGAACCGCTCCACGCAGGCCTCACCCCACTCTTCCCAGGCGTGGACGATCACCTCGGTATCACAGCGTGTGCGAAAGGTGTGCCCGGCGGCAACCAGCTCTGCGGCCAGTTCGGCAAAGTTGTAGATTTCGCCGTTGTAGACGACCGCAACCGTCCCGTCCTCGTTGAACAGCGGCTGGTGGCCGCCCGCCAGATCGATGATCGAAAGCCGGCGGTGGCCGAGGCCGATGCCGGGGGCGAGATGCAGGCCGAAGTCATCGGGGCCGCGGTGAGCCTGGGTGTCGTTCATCCTGCGGAGCAGGCCGGGGTCGACCGGCCTCAGTCCGGTGCTGTCAAAAAGACCGACGATACCGCACATTGGGGGGTTCCTCACTGGGGGACGGTCGTTCCCGCGGATCACCGGGGGCGAGCGGCCCCTCCGCCCGGCGCCGGCCCGCGGTCCGGGAAGTTCAGCGCCGCAGGCGATACGCCGTCAACGGCCGGCGTCCCGGTCGGCGATGGCGTCGAGATAGCCTTGCACCGGGGCGGCGTCGGCGAGGAAGCGCCCGAGTACGCGTTCGGCTTCCGCCGGGTTCTCACTGAACGGAGCGGCCACCGCGACGATCGCGGCCGCATCGCGACCGCCAAGCAGTTTGGCCTTGACCTCGTGAAGCTTGGCGACGAGGCGGTTGTCGGTGAAGGTATCATCGACCCAGTACCACGACCAGGCCAGCCGCAAGTCCCGTCCGTGGCGGATCAGGTTCGCCTGAACGGTCACCGTCTCGCCATCCACCTCGGCGACCGTCCGGCCGCCGCCGGTACGCATCCAGTCGTCGGGATAAAGGAGGTTGAGCTCGTTGGTGACCTCGGCGTCCTGGGTCTGGCGCCGGTAATAACCGACGTAGAGGTCGACGCTGGCGCCGTCGGCGGTGACGTAACCGCTGTGGATATCGGCGGTGCTGCCGCGAAAGGCTGGCAGCCAGAGCGGCTCATGGGGTTCCGTCCGGGTCCAGCCGGCCACGTCGGGCCCCGTCACGTCAAGGGCGTCATCGGGGCCGCTCGTCTGGCCGATGTGCCGGGCATAGATGGGCGCTGCCACGACCACCAGGGAGGCGGTCAGCGCCGCGGCAATCACCCGCCGGCCGGTGCCGGTGGTGTCCTCCGGAATGTCCGACCAGTCGACCACCCGGTGGTCGGGGACCGGGTGCCGGACCTCGCGGAAGGTCATGCCGATGCCGAGCAATAACAGGGTGACGAAGCTGAGAAAGATCCAGCCGTAGATCAGGTGGTCGACACCGACCGCATATTCGTGGTCGGTGACGTGGGCGATGTAGACGATCCCGTAGGCGCGGATGGCGTTGGCGATGATCGGGACGACCACCGAGAGAGCGATGAACAGGCCGCGCCGCCACCAGCTTTCGTAGAACAGGTGGGCGCCGAGAAAACCGAGCGCGATCGCGACGATCAGATAGCGCACCCCGGAGCAGGCCTCGGCGACGATGAAGCTGCCGGACGGGATATAGATCAGCAGGCCGTCGGTGTAGACCGGCACCCCGCTCCACTGAAGCATCCGCACGGAGGCGACGGCCGTGAGGTCCTGCAACGGCGCAATCAGGAAGTCGCCGAACGGCACGGCAAGGAACAGGAAAAACAGCGGAAACGCCATCCGGCGGACGAGCGGCCAGCCGAGCACGGTCAGCAACACCGCCGGGATCATTGCCACCAGGGCGTACTGCTTGACGATCTGCAGGCCGGCGACATCGCCGATCAGCCAGAGACCCACGGCCCCGGCGAGAACGAACACGCCGCGGAAATCCGGTGAGGGCATGACTGCCTCGAGGATGAAGCGCCGCCGCCAGATCAGGTAGAGGGCGAGCGGCGCCACCAGCAGTCCGTGTCCGTATGAGCCGGAGCCCCACCACGTGCGGATCATCGACCAGGCGGTTTCGTGAAACAAACCGAAAATCAGCAGCAGGCAGCCACCCACCGCAACCAAAGTCGTCGTCCAGGGCGGGCGCGCCTCCGGGGGCTCAACAACGACCTCCTCCAGGTGCTCCTCGTCGGGGGAAACGGTATCCGGCCGTTCGAGCGTGACGTCGTCGCTGTCGACGACCAGACCGCCGCCGTCGGCATGGTCCTTGCGGGCAATTCTGGTCTCCGCGCTCTGGCTCATCGTCCCGTGCCCCCATTCCCTAACCCAACTGCCGGGCCAGATGCGGCCCGATCAGGTTTGCTATCGGCAGCGGCAGGCGCTTCCACGCGGCAATGAACAGCCGGTATTTCGGGTTCAAGGGATTGACCTCGGGGATGGCGTCGCCGCGGAACAGCTTGAATTCATAAAAAAGCGGCTGAGGTTCGAAGCCCCAGTGTTTCTTGAACGAAAAAGAGCCGGTACCACGCTTACTCCGGCCGTAATCGAAGATTCGGTAGCCGCGTTCACAAGCGCGCCGCATGACATCCCAATACATGAAATCGAACGCTGCCGTCTCCCGCGCCGCGTCCAGACCGCCGCCGTAGTAAGGCAGCACCTCATCGCGGAAGTAATAGGACATCACGCTCGCCACCGGCTGACCGGCATGGACCACCGTGGTGATCTCGCAATCGTCTCCGAATTCTGCCTTGATATTGGCGAAGAACTGCCTGGTAAAGACCGGGGTGCCGTGATTGCGGACGCTCTCGGCGTAAATGGGGAAAAACCGGTCCACATCGTCATCGATCTCGCCGACCAGGCCATTCTTGATCCCCTTGCGGACCATCGCGCGCTGCTTGCGCGGAATGGCCAGGAGGTTCTTTTCAGGATCGGGATCGAGGGCTTTGCGAAACGCCGCGTACAGCTCCGATTGGCACGGCCAGTCGGGATGCTGGGGAGCCATCAGCCGGTATTCGAGATGGTCCACCTTCAGCTCGCGGGCCAGATCAATCGCCGCGGCATCGAGGGCCTCGCGGGCCGCCGTGTCGCGGGTCAGGGGTCCGCCATAAACGCCGAAGCCGGTCGAGACCAGCGCCTTGCCGAAGAAGCGGGTGTCGAGATGCACCAGCGGCAGGACGCCGCGGAGCTGCCCGGCGGCTTCGGCAAAGAGAAAATGGCAGCGCTGGCCGAAGCTGCGCTCGATCACCCGCCGCCAGCCGCAACGATGGAACACCATCGCGTCCGGGTGGCCGGCGACAAACGCCTCCCACCGCGGTTCCGCTGAGTCGTCGAGCGAGCGGACAACCAGCGGGGCCGGCTCGGCATCAGCCGTTGGCGTCTGCGGCTTGCGCACCGAGGATACCGGCTCGCACGGCCGCGCGGCAGCGACGTCGGCGACGGCAAAAGCACTCATGCGGCCTCCGCGATCTGGTCGAGAAACACCCGGTCCATCCGGTCCCAGCGGAAATCGTCGAGAGCCGCCCGGACCTTCCCCGCCATCCGGCCGAGATTGGTGTAGTGGCGGATGCGGGTGCGGGCGCTGATGCCGGTGATCCGCGGCTGATGCGGATCGATCTCCCAGGGATGGAAGTACAGCACACCCGGCCGACGATCGACGGAATTTACCCTTCGCAGTGCCAACCGGTACAGTGCATAGGGGAACAGCCGGAAATAGCCGCCGCCGCCGGCCGGCCAGGTCCGTCCGAGGGAGCGCACCGTGGTCACCGGCACTTCCAGAACACCGGCCTCGCCGGCCGGACGCCACGGAAACCGCGGCGCCGCCGGCATGCCGTAGTGATCGTGGCGGATCGGATAGACGCTGGAGCTGTAGCGGTGACCGGTGTCCCCGAGCACCTCGAACGCCCATGGCGTTGCCGCGCCGATGGAAAAGCTGGCGGCGCGATAGCCGTCGATGCGCTGCCCGCTCAGATCCTCGAGGGTTTTCTTGGTCCGATCCACATCCGCGCGGAAGGCTTGCGCTGTCTGGTCGCTCACCCGGATATGCTCCCAGCCGTGGCTGGCGAGTTCGTGGCCGGCGGCGACGATCCGGCGAACCAGGCCCGGGTGCCGCTGGGCAATCCAGCCGAGGGTGAAGAATGTCGCCTGCACGCCGTACTCGGAGAACAGCGCCAGCACCCCCTCGGTGTTGCGCTCCACCCGGCTCTCCATCGCCTCCCAACGGTCGCGGTCGATCCGCCCGGAAAACGCTGAGACCTGGAAATAGTCCTCCACATCGACGGTCATCGCATTGACGATTGCCGCAGCCGGAAGGTGCGCCGCCAGCGCGCAGCCGCGGCCAATGCGTCGATCGGGCGATTCCCGGCCGAGGGGCTTGAAGGCAGCGTCGAGGCCGCCGGTCACCGGTTGCCGCCCCCGGCGACTTCAACGCTCATCGCGACCACCGAAGCCGTCGCCTACGGCCTTGAGCCGCGGCTCGGGGCTGGCGGCTTCCCCCGACGGCTCCGGCCGCTGCGCCTGAACCAGCCCCACGGCGGAGGTCAACAGCCGCTCCAGGTTATTCAACTGGTCATGAAGCTGGGCAATATCGTCGCCGCTGCCGTTCGCCTTTACAGCGGCCGGCGGCGTCGGCCCCGGCGCGGCACCGGCGGAGCGGGAGGCGGCCGGCGGCGTTGGGGCCGCGCTCGCCGTTGCCGCTTCGCCGATCAGCTCGTCGTGCATATCGGCGATCACGTCGGCGACGTCATCGCCGCTCAGCACGTGCTTTTCCTCAAGGAAGCCGAACAGCAGGATCCGGTCGCAGAGAACGTTGATCCGCCGGGGGATCCCCTTGGTCTCCTGGTAGATCAGCTCGAACGCCCGGTCCTCGAACTCGGGATCGCCGGACCAGCCCACATGCGCCAGGCGATGCTCGATGTAGCCGCGGGTCTCCGCCGCATCGAGCGGAAACAAGTGATGGGACGCGATGATCCGCTGGCGCAGCTGTTCCAGCCGTTCGCTGGCGAGGGTGGCGCGGAATTCCGGCTGACCGACGAGGCAGATCTGCAGGACCGGCCGCGGGCCCATACCGAAGTTGGACAGCATCCTGAGCTCTTCCAGACCGGAGCTGCTGAGGCTCTGCACCTCGTCGATAACGAGCAGGGCGCGGTTGCCGGCATCGTAATTGCTGACCAGGAAGCGGTCGATATCGGTGAGCAGGGGCGCCTTGTTCGGGGCGTTCACGTCCAGCCCGAAGCCGGCGGCAACCAGCCGGATCAGGTCATCGGCCTGGATCTGGGTGGTGACGATCCGCGCGGTGACGATGTTGCGGCCCACCAGAGTGGTCATCAGATGGTCGATCATCGTCGTCTTTCCGGCCCCGACCTCGCCGGTGACGACGATGAACCCTTCGCCTTTGCTGAGACCATAACTCAGATAGGCCATCGCCTTGCGGTGAGAGCGACTGCCGAAAAAGAACCGGTGGTCCGGCGTCAGCTGAAAGGGGAACCCGCTGAGCCGGTAAAAATCAGTGTACATCGTGGGTGGCTCCCCATTCCCTGCGTCGATCCGGGCGGCATCGCGACAGTGGTGCGCACTCGGTCCCGGTGATGATCGCAGTGGCGTGTTGACAAACGATTGAGGATCGCACCCCGCCTCCCCGAACAGGCCATGCCCTGCTCTGCCGCAGCGGACTTCGCCCGTCCGCCCGCGGCACGATCCACATCGCCTGAGCGCGTCACCATAAGCGAAGCATGCGCCAGAGGCGACGAAAGTTTCGTTACAGTTGCTTAACAGCGCGGCCGGTGGGGTCCAATGACAGCCGTCACAGGCAGCCCGCCCGAACGGGACAGCGACGCTGGACGATGCCCGGGCCACTTCGCCAGGGCTTGACTTGCCACGGGGTTCGGACTGAAACACGATCGCAAGGACGAGGCGGATCGCCCGCAACACCGCGGAAACCAGGGAGCCATGGGTCATGGCCGAGCTTGCGCCTCTGTCGCTGCCCGACGCCCCGGCCGGCCGGTTTCCACGCCCCGGCCCCGGACAGTTCGCCGACCTCAGCCGGCTTGGCGACGCGCCGCGGCTGCTGATCGTCATCGACACCGAGGAGGAATTCGACTGGTCGCGGCCGCTCAGCCGCGACAACACCGCAGTGACCGCGATCGCCGGTCAGGCCCGCGCTCAGGAGGTGTTCGCCCGCCATGGCGTCGTTCCCACCTACGTGATCGACTGGCCGGTGGCCACCACCGATGCCGCAATCGCCGCCCTCAAGCCGTTTCTGGACGACGGCGCATGCGTGATCGGCACCCACCTTCATCCCTGGGTCAACCCGCCCCACGAAGAGCCGGTCTCTCCGGTCAACAGTTATCCCGGCAACCTGGCGCCGAGGCTCGAACACGCCAAGCTCGCCCGGCTGACCGCGGCAATCGCCGCCAACTTCGGCCGGCCGCCGGTGATCTATAAGGCCGGCCGTTACGGGGTCGGGCCATCCACGCCCGCCGCGCTCGCCGCCCTCGGCTACCGGATCGACGTCAGCGTCGTGCCGTATACCGCGTTCACCGCCGATGGCGGACCGGACTTCAGCGACCTGAGTGATACCCCCTACTGGATCGATCCGGGCGAGGGTCAGCCGCCGCTCCTCGAGATTCCGCTGTCCACCGGCTTTGCCGGCCGGTTCGCGGCCGCCGGACCGCAGGTCTATCCCCGCCTGTTCGAACCGGCGGCGCTGCGGCTGCACGCCCCGGGAGTGATGGCGCGGCTGCGGCTGCTGGAGCGGATCCGGCTGAGCCCGGAGGGCGCAGAGTTCGCGGCACTGCGCCGGCTCACCCGGGCCATGCTCGCCGCCGGCACCCGGGTGTTCTCGCTGACCTATCACAGCCCGTCCCTGGTCCCCGGCCACACCCCCTATGTGCGGACCGGCGCGGAGGTTCAGTCGTTCCTCTCGACGATCGACCGCTACTTGCGCTGGTTCCTCGGTGATCTCGGCGGCCGGCCAAGCACCCCGGAAGAACTCTACCGGCTGTTCGGCGGCGCGGCCCCATGACCGGCGGGACCGGGCCGGCGGTAACTGCCCCCAGTCCGGCCGTCGTCCCGCAGCGCCTGCCACCCCGATCCCGCGCCGTCTCCGCCTTGCTCACCGCCCTGGTGGCGCTGGGGGCGCTGTCTACGGACATGTACCTGCCGATGCTGCCGGCAATCACCGGCGAACTCGCCACCAGTCCGGCGGCAACCCAGCTCACCTTGAGCGTGTTCATCTTCGGGGTCGCGGTGGGTCAGCTCGTCTACGGGCCGCTTTCCGACCGGTTCGGCCGCCGGCCGCTGCTGATCGGCGGCCTCGGCCTGTACGTCCTCGGCAGCCTTGCCTGCGCGCTCGCCCCGAGCATCGAAGCGCTGATCGCCTTCCGCTTCGTTCAGGCCGTCGGCGCCTGCGCCGGTCCGGTACTGGGCCGCGCCGTGGTGCGAGATGTCTATCCCAAGGAGCGGGCGGCGACGGTGCTCGCTTACATGGCCTCGGCGATGGCGGTGGTGCCGGCGGTGGCGCCGATCTTTGGCGGCTGGTTCGGGACGCTCGCGGGCTGGCGGCCGATGTTTGCGCTGATGGCGGCGCTCGGGATCGGGATGCTGATCGTGCTGTGGCGGATCCTCGGCGAGACCAACCACAGCCCGCGCGCCGATGCGCTGCGCCCGGCGGTGATCGTCGCCACCTACCGCCGCATCCTCGATCATCGCGGATTCCTTGGCTTCATGCTCGCCAACGCGCTGATGTTCTCCGGAATGTTCGCCTACATTTCCGGTGCCAGCTTCGTGCTGATCGACACGGTGGGCGTGGCGGCCGAGAATTTCGGGTTCTGCTTCGCCGCGGTCGTCGCCGGCTACATCGCCGGCTCGCAGATCGCCGGGCGCCTCAGCCGGCGGCTCGGCATCGACCGGCTGGTGCGAATCGGCGCCGCCCTCGGCGCCGGCACCGGGGCGCTGCTGCTCGGCCTGCACCTCGGCTTCGGGCCGTCGGTCCTGACGATCGTGCCCGCGATGAGCCTTTATTTTGGCGCTGCCGGGCTGGTGATGCCGGCGGCCTTCGCCGGCGCGCTCAGTCCGTTTCCCGCTGCGGCCGGCAGTGCCGCGGCCCTGGCCGGGTTCGTTCAGATGCTCACCGCCGGGCTCGCCGGCGCCGCCGTCGGAGCGTTCCTGGCGGCGGGAAGCATCGCCATGCCGGCGGTGATCGCGGCGATGGGGGCGGCGGCGCTGGCCGCGGTCGGCGCGCTTCGCCCGCGCAGCTGAGCGGCTTCACTTCCTTGTGAACGGCTCGCCCGGGCCCGGCGAAGGCCGCTGGCGATGAAACGGCGGTTGCGGGGTGTTGACCCCTGCATCACCAGCGCCGTTGCCGGCGCAGTGACCATCGGAAACCGACACCTTCCGATCCCCGCGCCCAACTCCGGTCCTGACGCTGCCCGCGCCGGGACCGCTCTTTTTTCAGCCGGCCGCGATCTCTTCCACCTGGAAGATATTGACCTGCCAGGGGCGATGGTCGACGAACAGGCCGGGAGCGACCAGTTCGTCGCCGTCGCGGTCGTAAGCTTCCTCGCTCAACCGGTCGGTGAGGCGGAACCGCCGGCCGGAAAGATCGGTGAACGGCAACGACAGCCGGCACTGCGCCCCGGCGTCGCTGTAATTCACCACCACCGCGAGGCGCTCATCCAGCCGGCCGCGCCAGGCAAACGCCACGAAGCGGTCGAAGCCGGAGTTGCCGGGGCCGATCGGCTCCGGCTCCAGCCGCGCCCAGGTCCCGTTGCGGAACACATCGTCACCGAGCAGGGCGAGCAGGGCAGCGTAGAGGCTGCGGATCTGCTCGTGGCCCGGCTCGGCGGGACCGCGGCAAAGGTGCGGCGAGACCCGCACCCGCCAGCCGTCCAGCTGGCCCTGGTGAAAGAACCGCAGCCCGGGGGTGAGGTAGGTGAGCACGGCAGCAGCGCGGTGGCGCTCAATGTCCGAGAACACCGTGGCGGCCCGCGGCTCGTCGTGGTTCTCCAGAAACCGGGCAAGGTGGTCCTGGTAGTCGAGCGGCGCGATAAGGTGATCGCGCACCGGCCGGGCCCAGTTGTCGCGGAGTCGGTCATAAAGCCGCTTGTCGTAACAGTAATCGAAGCCCTGCTGCTGCAGGTCCCATTCCATGTCCCAGTAGACCTCGGCCATAAACATGAAGCCGGGATGGCTGGCCTGGACGGTGCCGATCGCGTCTTCCCAGAACGCCGGAACGGTGCGGCCGGCAAGCGCCCCGACCCAGGTCCGCTCGAACACCTCCGGGACGATCAGCATCGCCATGTCACAGCGCACCCCGTCACACTGATCAGCGATCGCCACCAGCTCGGCCACCCGCTCCGCCTGCAGGGCCGGATTGCTGTAGTCAAGCTGCAGGGTATCGGGCCAGCCGGCGAAGTACGGATCGCGCCCGTAGGCCAGGATCCGCGGGCCTTCAGCGGTCTCGATCCGGGTCCAGTTATGCGGCTCCCGGGCCAGGTCCTCCTCGCTCCCAGCCATGTAGAACTCCGGGTTACTGTGCACCCAGGGATGATCGGGGGCGGTGTGATTGGGGACGAAATCGAGCATCAGCTTAAGGCCCCGCTCGCCGAGCCGGCGGCGCACGACCGCCAGCTCTTCCGCACCGCCGAGGCTGTCGGCGACCCGGTAAGCGGTGATCGCAAACCCCGAGCCGCAGATGTCGTCCTCGGTAAGGTCCGGGAGGATCTCGCGGAATTCCTCCTGCCACACCGGGTTATGCCGCGAGACCTCGCGGGCGGCACTGCCGGTCTGCCACACGGATAAGAGCCAGACCCAGTCCGTCCCGAGCGCGGCGATGCGGTCCAGCTCGGCCTCGGGGATCCCCGCCAGGGTCACCGGCCGGCCCGCCGCCGCCGACAGGGCCCGGAGCCAGACCCGGGTATTGATCTGATAAAGACTCGGATAGACAACGGTGTCGGTCATGTCCGCGGTATTCCCCTTGCGCAGGCCCTCAAGGACGGTCGGGCACGAGCAGCAACCAGGCCCTGCGCGCCCCGCCCGGGCACCATGCCGCCAGACTGCCATCGCGTTCAAGGATGCTTGAGGGGCCGCCCGCCCGGCGCTGCCGGTTTGTGCTTGACCCTCCCCCCGCAACGGCCGCAAACGGGCGGGACGCCCTACTCCCTTCGCAGTCACGCCAGGACGAAGTGCCCATGCCCGATCTCGCCATTCACGTCCAGAAGCCCGTCACCTGGGCCGCCACCGTCCACATCCATTACTGGAACACCAGGCCGGCCACCCCCGGCACGACTTGGCCCGGCATGCCGATGATCGACGAAGGCGACGGCTGGTACGGCTTAACCCTCGACGGCATCGAAGCCGCCCACCTGGTGTTCCACGACGGCACCGGCCGGCAGACCTCCGACCTCTGGCGAGACCGCGAGGGCTGGTACGACGCCGGCGGCCGCTGGCACGATCGGAAACCGCCGGCTCGGTCCGCCGCCCCGGCCCGGGCGCGCACCACCGCGGGCGAAGTGAAGGTGTACTTCGGCATCCACAAGCACATGCACCAGCCCTATTACAACACCACCGATCCCGATTACTGGGACGGCGAAAAGGACCAGATCTTCGGCTCCCGCGGCGGCAATTATACGAATTTCCTCCCCGCGGCCGTCCACCAGTATGGTCAGTCGCAGATGCCTCACGCCGGGCTTTCGACCAGCTGGAGCGGCTCGCTGATCGAGCAGCTGAACCGCTGCGCCCGCGACGGCCTGTGCGGTGGCCGTTTTGCGGACTGGAACGGCGGGCTGCGCGCGCTCGCCGACGTCAGGACGACCCTCGGCCACCCGCGCTGCGATTTCACCGCCTTCGGCTTCTTCCATCCGCTGATGGCGCTGATTCCACATCGCAACATGGTCAAGCAGATCCTCTGGCACCGCGCGATCATCGAGCGGACGTTCGGCGTTCCGGCCTCGCCGGTGATATTCCCTCCGGAGACGGCGTTCCACGTGCGGATGATCCCGGCGCTGATCGAGGCCGGAGTGGAGGCGGTGATCTACGACTCGATTCACCGCTACCGCGCCTGCCGGGACTATCCGTATGCCGGACCGACCGAAGGGATGCTGCCGCCGAACCCCGCCGAGCAGGCCAATCCGCCGGCCGACGACTGGATGCAGCTCCACAACATCTGGGCCGGCTCGAAGATCGCGCCATCGCTGCTCAAGCCCGAGTACGTCGGCTATGAAGACCCGGACGGCACCGTTCACAAGATCGTCGCCGTCCCCGCCGAGCGCTACATCGGCAATGAGGACGCCCGCGGCGGTTTTGGTGCCTTGCAATATCCGGACGTGCTGGGGCAGGTCTACGACCAGATCGTCGCCTCCGACAGCTTCGATCCGAAACATCCGCCGTTCTTTCTGCTCCACTCCGACGGCGACAACCACGGCGGCGGCGCCGACAGCTACTATCACCACAACACCGCCCGGCTGCTGGAATGGCTCCACGCCGATCCCCGGTTCGAGCTCACCGGCGTCCGCGACTATCTGGACCGGTTCCCGCCGGACCCGGAGCAGGTCATCCACATCGAGCCCGGGTCGTGGTCCGGCGCTGATAACGGCGACCCGCAGTTCATGAAGTGGTTCAGCCGCTACGACCAGCCCTACTCCCCCGACCTGAACTCCTGGGCGGTGCTCACGGCATTCCAGAACGCCGTTCACAGCCTCGAGGACTCGGTCCCCGACCACCCCGAGCTCGAGTTGGTCTCGCGGCTGATGCTCACCGCCGAGACCAGCTGCTACTGGTACTGGACCGGCCAGCACGTCTGGGACCAACAGGTCACCAACGCCGCCAACCTCGCCATGGAGCGGATCGGCGCGGAGGTGGCGGCGCTCGCCAGGATACGCGGCAAGTCCACGGCCGACTGCACCGGCCCGACGATCTTCGCGCCCTGGGTGATCCCTGAGAACCCGGGCGGCAAGTGCTGGGGCCAGGGCGGGCTTAAGGACGCACCGCGGGAAGGCCGGGTGCACACGTTCGTCCACGACATCACCGGCGTGCGGCGGGTTGACCTCGTGGTGCGGATGGCCGCCGGCGAGTCCAGGGTGCCGATGACCGACCACGGACCCTATCCGTCGCAGACCGGCGCGGCTGTGGTCGCCCGCTATGTCACCGCCGACCTGCCGGTCGGGGTCGGCGATATCCGCTACTTCATCGAGGCCGAAGACAGCCGCGGCAACGTCTCGCGCAGCGCACTGGAGCGGGTGTCCATGGCCTGAACCGGCGCACGGGCGGCTCTGACCGATCCGCGCGCGGGCGATGGCGACGCACCAGCGTCTTGCCACTGTGCTCTGGCTGCTCGCGCTGACCATCGGCGCACTGGTTGCACTCGCCGGGGTCGTCGCGCTTGTCGGCCTGGTCCCGCTGTTACTGGCGGTCTTCCCGATCACCATCGCCCTCGTCGCCGGGGTTATCCTGATCGGCTGGCTGCGCTGGCGGCGGCGCCATCGGGGCTGATCGCCGCGCAGGCGCCGGCCCGCCCGCAGCATCCGGGTGCGCAATCGCCCACGGCCGGGGGCAGCGGCCGTCACAAACTTTTGAACGTCGCACCCATACAGGGTTTGTCGCAAGTTAAGTGCCCCTGATACCTTAAGGGTGTTCACTCATTGGTATGCGGAGCAGGCACTTGGCGCGGATCACAGCAGCGAAACGGCGGCTCGGCGGCCGGGCGATCGCGACCGCGGTGGCAGCGATCATCGGTCTTGCTGCGGCCGGATCACTGGTTTCCGCGCACGCCGAGGACATCGCGCTGGCGACCCTGGAGGCCGATGCCGCCTATGGCAGCCACCTCGCTGCCGGCGAGTACAGCTGGCATGGCGAGCGGGCGAGGAGCGGCGCGGTCCTGGTCTCGATCGGCCTCGAAGACCAGCTCATTCATGTCTACCGGGACGGCATTCTCATCGGCGCGAGTACGATCAGCAGCGGCCGGCCCGGCTATGAGACCCCCCGCGGGGTCTATACGATCCTTCAGAAGAAGGTGAAGCACCGCTCCAACCTTTACGATGATGCGCCGATGCCGTTCATGCAGCGGCTGACCTGGGACGGGGTTGCCCTCCATGCCGGCCACCTCCCGGGCCGACCGGCCTCCCACGGCTGCGTCCGCCTGCCAAAGCGCTTCGCCAAACTCCTCTATGAGGTGACCCGCCTCGGCACCACCACGATCGTCGCCGAGCACGTCGTCCCTCCCGCGCGGGCGGCGGCGCTCGGCCTCTACGCCGGCCCGGTCGCCACATCCGCGGACGTCCTGCCGCCCCCGCAGCGGTCTGCACCGCGGGAAGCGGTGGAGACCGCCGGCCCCGTCACCACCACGGCGGAGCTGAACCGCGCCGTCCTCCGCCGGCTCAGCGCCGGAAGCCGATAGCGGCGGCGGGCGGGCGGCGCTTCGAGCCCGATCCGGCGCGAGCGGGACAGGAGACGGCGCCGGGCCGGTCCTCTCGCCTTAAGCCGCCTCTGCCGCTGCCCGCCGGCCGCGATTGCCGAAAATCCGGACCCGACCTCCGTTGCAATGCCGCTTTGTCCGGCAGCCGCGGTGCTCAGAGCGTCCTGGCCGCCTCAGTCACCCGATTGAACCGGGTGGTTCATTGAGAACAGGTTTTCCGGGTCCAGGCGGGCCTTGATCCCCTCGAGCCGTGGCAACGCCCGGCGACCGTACGCGGCGCGGACACGCTGTGCATCTTCACCGGCGTTGAGAAAGTTCAGATAGGCGCCGCCGTTGGAGTACCGGGACATTGCCTGCCAGTAGGCCCGGGCCCAGGCGATCAGCCGGCTGTCGTTAACCGGTTCGCCCCAGGCAGCCTTGACGTTGAGAACATACGGGCTGCGGACCGGAACGGCGGTCGCTTCGGGCTCGACGTCGCCAGGGACGCCGCCCAGGTGCATCAACAGAACACCGGACGCCGGCGACGGCAGAGGGTCGGCATGGCGGACGAGCGTCCGGATTGCGGCATCGGGGAGAGCATCGAAATAGTCCGATTTCCAGTAGTAACGACGGCCGAACGGCTCTCCCGCATCGAACAGGGTCTGAAACTCCGGGAATGGCTTCGGGCCGAAGTTGTCAGCCACGGCGCCGCCAAGCGAGCGCAGCGGTGCAGTCGCCTCCGCGCCATCGGCCAGGGACCCCGAATAGCAGGCCGCGATCGCAGCGACCGGTTTGCCGTGCCAATCCGAGGGGATGAACGGTGCCGCCGGGGCGTTGCGAAGGGCCATCAGGCAGCCGAGCTCGGCCGGCGCCGAACGGGTAACATCCCGAAATCGCTCAATGACCTCAGTGGCGCGAACCATCGGATAGACCACCATTCCGGCCATCACCTCGGCACCGAGGGGCCGGCCGCGGAACTCGAACGAGGTCACGATCCCGAAGTTACCGCCGCCGCCGCGCAGTGCCCAGAACAGCTCCGGGTTTTCCTGCGCGCTGGCCCGGCGAACCATGCCGTCGGCGGTCACCACGTCCGCCGCCACCAGGTTGTCGCACGTCAGACCGTAACGCCCGGTTAGCCAGCCGAAACCGCCTCCGAGGGTCAGGCCCGCCACGCCGGTTGCCGAGACGATACCGCTCGGCACCACAAGGCCGAAGGGCCGGGTCGCGCGATCCACATCGCCCCAGGTGGCGCCGGGCTCGATGTGGACAACTGCACTGTTCGCGTCAACGCGCACGCCGCGAAGCTGCGAGAAATCGATCATCAGACCGCCCTCGCACACCGCCAGACCGGCAATGTTGTGGCCGCCGCCCCGCACCGAGAGCGGCAGCCTGTTTTCGGCGGCGAAGCTGACGGCCCTGGATACATCAGCCACACCTCCCGGCCGGAGGATGGCGCCGGGATGCCGCTCGATCATCGCGTTCCAGACGGTGCGGGCGCGATCGTAGTCCGGGTGGTCCGGCGTCAGAACGGGTCCTCGAACGCGGGCTGCGAGGCGGGACCAGTTGACGCCTGCCGAGGTTTGAAGTGTCTTCATGTCCATGGTGTGCGTCCCCATAGCAAGCCGGGACGGACGTCCCGGGGTCGGGGACCAGGGTCCAACACCCCGGCCGGCAAAACCAGTTCAACTTTTGAAGTTGTGGAACAACCGTTCTCGGGGTCAGTGTGGGGCTCATGAAGGGATACGGCCAGTTTTGCCCCATCGCCAAGGCGGCAGAGATTCTCACCGAGCGCTGGACGCCTCTGGTGCTGCGTGAACTGATCTGTGGCAGCAGCCGCTTCAACGAAATCCATCGCGGGGTGCCGCTGATGTCCACCGCTTTGCTTTCCCAGCGTCTCAAGCGGCTTGAAGCGGAAGGGATTATCGAACGCATTCCGAAGGCGACGGGCGGCGGCTCGTGCTACCGGCTGACCGAGGCCGGGCGGGATCTCGAGCCGCTGATCCTGGGGCTCGGCGAATGGGGTGCGACCTGGGCGCGGAGCCGCCTGGAACGACAGGATCTGGATGCGGCGCTTTTAATGTGGGACGTGCAGCGCGGGGTGAGGCCGGAGCGGTTTCCGCCGGAGCGGACGGTGGTGTCGTTCCGGTTCACCGACGGGCCGCGCGGCAAGCGAAGCTGGTGGCTGGTGAGCGAACCCGGCAATGTGGACCTCTGTCTGACTGATCCGGGTTTCGATACCGACCTGCAGGTGACGACTGACCTGAGGACGCTGACGGCGGTCTGGCTGGGCGAGGTGCCGGTCGCGGAGGCGATCAGCGCGGGACAGCTCGAGGTGGAGGGACATCCCCGCCTCCGCGCCCAGTTCGGCTCTTGGCTTGGCCTCAGCCGCTGGGCAGAGGTGCGGCCACGCTCCCGCCCCGGGCAGAACCTCCCCATCCCCTAGAGCGGGTCGCCTCCCAATAGGATCGCTCCGCGATGCTATTGGGAGGCGTGAATCCGCTCTACCCTGTTGAATCAGAGCAGATTCACCCGATCAGATTGGATCGCAAAGCGATTCAATCAGATCGGGATCTGCTCTAGCCAGCGCCGGGCTCCCAAGCCTGCGGCCGGGCGCACATCCGAAGGTCCCTGCCGGTGGCAAGAGCGAAAGTTATCCGCGGCTCACTCAAACAAACGTATTGGATCCAAAACTAACGGATCGCGGCGCCATTCGGGCAATCGATTGGATGATGGACCGGCAAAGTTACCGGGCCAGCCTGCGCCAACCCCGACGGCGCGCCAGAGGAAGCAAAGGAAGAAAAGGAATGCGCGGCCTGGACCCGGCAGCCGGGGCGGTCAGCCCCGGATTGCGTCGCGGTACTCTATGTCGCTCTTCAGAATGTGGCCGACCGTCACCTGAAGCATGAACTGGACAATGGGCCAGGAAAAATCGCTCTTGATGCCCCAGCCGGAGCGATGTGCCAAATCTGAGCGCAGGACCCGGAAATCGTCCAGCAAGCGCCGGTGCTCCTGCCTGTGTTGATCGAGGTCCGGATAGTTCCGTTGCGCGAGATAGTCTTCCTCATCCTTGAAGTGCCGGGTCAGGGTAACCTCGAGCAGTGATATCATCCGGTCAAGTTCGGCTGGGTCGACGGTGCGCCCCCGCATCGCGAAGAACGCGTTGATCTGGTCGAACAGCGCCTTGTGCTGGGAGTCCAGGTGGCCGTTGTCGACACTGAGGGTCTCGGTCCAGATCATCAGCTCGCGCGGCACGCCAAAACGGACAGCGCGCAGGGGCGCTGCCGCCGAACCGGACCCGCCAGCCGAACCTGCTCCGCCGGAGGTGTTCATGGGGCGCCAGATCTCCCGTCATCCATGCTACGTCGCACGCTCACCCGCCACGCGACCCGCCGGGCGGAGTGTGCCCCGGCGCCGGCCCCCGTGCAAGCCGCATCCGGCCCGGTGGGGCGTTTTACGCTCTGGCTGTCCGCCCCCCGTCAGGGCTTACGGAGGGTGCGGGTCAGGTAGACCGCGTAGCGGTCGGCGAGCGCCTTGTAGATCAGCGAGCCACGGGTACCGGAGAATTGGCGGAGGAAGCCGGCGGGCATCGGCACCTCGGCGATCAGCGCCCGCTTAAGGGTATCGATCCGGTCCAGCGCCGTCAGCACGCCATCGGTGATGTCGGCCCCGGCGACCGGCTCCAGTCCGCTGCGCGCAAACGCCGCTTCGCTGCCGGCGCGCATTCGCCGGCCGCGGATATCGGCCCAGGCGAAATGGCCGCCCGGCGCCAGCACCCGCGCCACCTCGGCCAGGAACCGGTCCATCCGCGGATAACAGTGGGAGGATTCGACGTTGACGATGACGTCAATACTGGCGCCCGGAAACGGCAGCGCCTCGGCGTCGCCCGGGCGGAAGGACAGGCGTTCGACCCCGGCGTGAACCCGCCGGCAAAGCGCGATGCCCTCGGCCGACAGATCAACGCCGGTGACCGCCTGCGGCGCGAGATAGCGGGCGATGAACGACGCCCCGCCACCGCGGCCGCACCCCACCTCCAGCACCCGCCGCCCGGCCACCGGCACCCCGTCGAGCGCCCGGTCGTAAAGGGCGATGAACAGCCGGTGCGGCTCGTCAGCAGGCTCAAGCCGGCGCTCCGGCTCGCCGGGTTCGGGCACGTAGCCGTAGTTCAGGAACGTCCAGGCCGGATCGGGCCAGCGGCCGTTCAGGGTCTGATAACAGCGCCGCCACAGGGCCTTCTGCAGCGGTCCGGGCACCAGGCCACGGTCAACGGCGCGCAGGGCCAGATCGACCAGGCGCTCGGCCGTCCCGGCGGGCGCGGGCGCCGTCGCAACGGGGCCGGCGGCGTCAGGCGGCGTCACCGGCCTCGTCCAGGACCGGCCGCCAGCGGCTCAGCAGGTCGCGATTGTCGCGCTGCCAGGGATGGAAGCCGGGTCGCAGGTAGCGGCCGTAATTGATGGCGCTGCGCCGGTAGAGCCCGGGCCGGCCCCACAGGTACCAGCTGATCCGGAGCCACGCCCACAGCCGGCGAGGCCAGGGATGGACAGCGAGGAGATGGCGGATGTTGAGGATCAGGACGGCGTTGAACACCAGGGTGGTCTCCAGGAAGATCCGCGTCCGCATCCGGAAGCGCCGCCACGGCGAGAGGCCCTGCACGACAGCGGTCAGCACATCGAAGGCGACGGCTTTGTGTTCGATCTCCTCGAAGGCGTGCCAGATCCACAACCGGGCGTGGCGCCGATCCGCCTTCGCCAGAAGCGCAGGGTCGTTCAGCAGCACTTCGGCGATGATTGCGGTGAAATGTTCGATGGCGCAGGTCACCGCCAGGTGGGTTTGCGGCGACCGCTTGCGGCTTAGCCAGCCGAGAACAGCGGCGGCCGGCGCTGCCAGTCGCCCCGGGTCATGGCCCGTGGCCACGAAGCCGGCATTCCACGCTTGGTGGGCGCCGGCATGCAGGGCCTCCTGGGCGATGAAGGCGTCCACCTCCCGCCGCAACCGCGGATCCTCCAGAGTAGCCTGGAAATGGCGGACCGAGCGCACGAAGAAGCGCTCGCCCACCGGCAGAAACGCCGAGAAGCCGTCCCACAGCGCGGTGATCGCCACGTCGCCGCCAAGCCAGGCGTGTGGCCGGGGCGCGCCCGGATCGAGGGGCGGGCGGCGGGGCCGGATCGCCGGCCGCGCCCGGCCGTCCACGGTGGTCCGAACCGCCCCTGCCGCCCCTCTGATGCTGACCGTGGACATCGCCTGATCGCACCTCACAGCGGATAGCGGAGGATCGCGGCCAGCGGTCCGTTGCCGGGAACGTCCTCGCGGCGCAGCGCCAGCACCCGGGCGCCGGACAGCAGCGCCCGGCCGACGATCTCGTCGACCACGCCATAGGTCGCGGCACTGGCGGCCTCCGCGAAGGAGACGCGGCCGTCCTGCTCGTCGACCCGTCCCGGAACCCTGGCATCGATGTCGGCCGCGATATGGGCAACGGCTCCGAAGGTGGCTGCCCGGGCGGCGTGGGCGATGTCCGTGGTCGTCCGGCCCTGACGACTGCGGGTGTCGAACAGCGCGGCAAAGTCGCGGACCTGGTCGGCGTGAATTTCGTCGAGGATCCCGCGGGCGGCGACGGCGAGATCGTGATCGGAGATCGTCTCCGGATTGCCGGCGATGGTCTGGCGGGCGAGGTGGGGATAGGTGCAGGTGGAGCGGAAGATGCTGTCGAGCGGGGCCGTGGCGGCGAGGATCAGCGGCGTCTCCCGTCCGGCAAGCAGATCGCGCAGCGCCGCGTCGACGGCGCGGGCATACTGGGCCATGCGCACCTTCCGGCCTTCCGATCCCTGGATCCGGCCGCGCGGCGAGCGGCTGTCGAGGCCACTGCGCCCGACCGCAGCGCTCATGTCCCGGGGCAGATCGGGGACGGCGACGGGTGCGGCCGGCAGATCGGCGCTGACCTCAACCAGACGCACGCCGCCCTGCGCCAGCGCCAGCACGAGCGCCTCCTGCCCGGCTGTTACGGCGCGGAGCAGCGGCTTGACGTGGAAGCGGTCGGCGACCTCGGCGGTTGCCGTCAGGCGGTTGGCCAAGCGAAAGGTGAGGAGTCGATCCGGGGTGGCGAACACCACAAGGCTGTGCGCCTGCACCGTCCAGAAGTCGTCATCCTCGATCAGGTCGTTGAGGTGCTCTTCCAGCCTCTGAATGGCTGCCGCCGGATCCTGAATGGCTGCCGCCGGATCCTGAATGGCTGCCGCCGGATCCTGAATGGCTGCCGCCGGCTGGCCACCGGACCGCAACTGCCCGACCGCCTCGCGGGCAAGATTGCCAAGAGCGATACGGTCGGCCTGGGCATCCCGGGTCAGCGGCGTGGTCGGCAGATAGATCGAGACGCACGCCGCCTCGCGATGGGCGATCAGGTGCTCCAGGTCGGAGCGGGTCGGCATGTCAACGTGAAGCACCGGAGCCTCCAGGCGGTTGGGAACCCGATGCGAACCATGCCGGCGGAGCCCGGCCTTGTCCAGCCGCGGCAGTCATCAGCACTGCGCGCCACCCGCCGTGCGATCAATCGGCGCGGCCAGCGCAACGCCGGCGCACGGCCGCCAGCTTCAGCTCTGTGCGTCGTTTATAGTCGTGGCAAAACACTCAAACTACTGCTGAATTTGTGTCAATTCTCTTGAATTCGAACAACGGCTGTCGAGAATGGCGGCCGATGCGCTTTGATGCCTTCATCTCTTACAGTCACGCCGCCGACGGCAAGCTGGCGCCCGCCATCGAGCGCGGCCTGAAGCGCTTTGCCAAGCCGCTGTTCCGGCTCCGGGCGCTCGAGGTGTTTCGCGACAACGCCTCACTTGCCGCCAATCCCGGGCTGTGGAGCTCCATTGAGAGTTCGCTCGATGTCTCCGCGCACTTGCTGCTGATGGCATCGCCTGATGCGGCCGGCTCGCCCTGGGTCACGCGGGAAGTCGAGCACTGGCTAAGGACCAAGCCCGCTACCGCGCTCCTGATCGTCCTGACCGAGGGCGACATCGCCTGGGACCCGGAGCAGTCCGATTTCGACTGGCAGCGGACGGACGCTCTGCCGGCAATCCTTGGCCGGCAGTTCGCCGAGGAGCCGCGGTGGATCGATTTCCGTTGGGCGCGCTCGGAGACAGATCTGTCGCTGGCCAATCCGCGCTTTCACAGCGCCATCGCCGATCTGGCGGCACCGCTGCATGGCCGGCGCAAGGACGAACTGATCGGCGAGGACGTCTCCCAGCACCGCCGCCTGCGGCTGATCACCCGCTCGGGGATCGCCGCGCTGGTCTCACTGGTGATCGGGCTCGGGGTCTCCCTGGTCTACGCCGTGGGCCAGCGCGAGGAAGCGCAGGCGCAGGCGTCGCTGGCCGAGGAGCGGCGTCGCCTCGCCGAGCAGCAGCGCGACGATGCGCTGCGCACCCAGTCGCTGTTCCTTGCCGACCTGAGCGGCCAGCGGGTCCGGGAGGGGGATGCGGTGACCGCCGCCCGGCTGGCGCTGCGGGCGCTTCCCCGGAACGGCGACCGTCCCTACGTGGCTCAGGCGGAGTCAGCCCTGCGCATGGCCATGCTCTACCAGCGCGAGATCGCCGTCCTCGACGAACGGGCCAGGCCCACGGACTCGGCCTACTCCGTGACCTTTTCCCATGACGGGACGATCCTGGCCGGCGCCGTCGAAGACAGGATCGTCCTCGCGGACGCCGCCACCCGCACTCCGATCGCCACCCTGGAGGGCCACGACAACCACATCAATCAGGTCGCCTTCTCGCCCGATGACCGGCTGCTCGTCTCCGTCTCCCACGATCACACCTTGCGACTCTGGGAGCGGAAGACCGGCGCCGTTCGCGCGATCCTGGAGGGCCACGAAAGCGCCGTGTGGTGTGTGGCCTTCTCCCCGGACGGCCGCCATCTGGCGTCCGGGTCGGCGGACGGAACAGTGCGGGTCTGGTCGGTGGCCGATGGCGCCTTGGCGATGATTTTGGAAGGGCACGGCGGCTGGGTCCGATCGGTCGCCTACGCGCCGGACGGTACGCGGATCCTGTCGGCCGCCAACGACGGCACCGTGCGCCTGTGGGACGCGATGACCGGATCGCCGCTGCGGACCATCGAAGCCAGCGAGCAGCAGGTGCTGTCGGTGGCGTTCTCCCAAGGCGGTGCGGTTATCGCCTCTGCGGGCGCCGACAACGCGATCCGCTTCTGGGATCCGGCAACCGGCGAGCCGCGAGGGACCCTGACCGGGCACGACGCCGGGGTGGGCGCGCTGGCGTTCCGGAGCGACGACCGGCAACTCATCTCCGGCGCCTTTGACGGCACCGTCCGCATCTGGGACCTGCAGACCGGCCGGCATTCCGCGACGCTGCGCGGCCATGATGGCTGGGTCTCCGCCGTCACCTACGCCCCTGGCGAGCGCCAGATCCTGTCAGCGTCGTTCGACGGCACGGTGCGGGTCTGGGACGCCCGCTGGGGCCCGAACCTGCTCACCCTCGAGGGGCATGAGGGCCCTGTCTACAACACCGCCTTCTCACCCGACGACCGCCTCCTCGCCTCCGCCGGCGCCGACGGCACGCTGCGCATCTGGGACCTCTCCAGCGAACGCCCCGTGCAGATCGTTGACGGCCACGACGCTCGCATTCGCGCTGTCGCCTGGGCCCCCGACGGCGGGCGGCTTGCCTCAGGATCGGCCGATGGGACGGTTCGGCTCTGGGACGCGGAAACCGGCCGGAACCTGCTCGTGCTTCCCGGCCACGACGGCGGCATCACCGACGTCGCCTTTTCGGACGAGGGCGACCGGCTGCTGAGCGTTGCTCGCAAAGCCGCAAGGGTGCAGGTTTGGGATCCCGCTGACGGCTCGTTGCTTCACACCTTCACGGCCGACGAAAGTGCCGAAGCGCTCACCGCCCGATTCAGCCCCGACGGCACCCGCATCATCGCCGTTTTCGCTGACGGTACCGTTCGCCGGTGGGACCTGGCTTCGGCGTCTTCTCTCCCGATCGTGCAGGTGGCCAGCGCGGAGATCGACCACGCCGCCCTGTCGCCCGATGGCCGGCATGTCGTCACCGCAGCGAGCATCAATCTCCGGTTGTTCGACACCTCGACCGGCGCGCAGCTCGCGGAGGGCCGCCTCGATGCCCCGAGCAACGGCCTCCGGTTCGCGCCCGACGGCGGCCGGATCGTCGAGGCCTCGGCCATGGGCACAGCGCGGCTCTTCGCCGCTGCGGACCTGCGCTGGCGCCTGAGACTACCCTGGGGCCCGATCCACGCGGAGAAAATCGCCGCCGGCATCCCTGGCCTGGTCGAGCCATTGCTGTCCGCAACCCTGTCCCACAATGGCAACCGGGTCGCCTTCTCACCCTACGACGGCACCGTCCGGGTCTGGTTCGCGGGCCGGGACCTGGAGCAGCTCATCCGGCAGGCCGACAAGGTCCTGCCCCGCTGCCTCACCATCGAGCAGGAAAAGACCTATTTCCTGCGCGAAGCCAGCGATGAACGGCCCCTCGATCCCGACCACTGCCGTTCCCCGGACCCGGGCCCGGCCGGCTGAACGGCCCGGACTGTCCCGGCCTAACCCCGGCGCCGGGCCGCCAGCCGCAGCCTGAGCGCGTTCAGCTTGATGAAGCCCTCGGCATCGCGCTGATCGTAGACGGTGTCCTCCTCAAAGGTGGCGATCGCATCGTCGTAGAGGCTCTGCGGCGCCTTGCGGCCCCGGACGATAACATTGCCCTTGTAGAGCTCCAGACGCGCCGTGCCGGTCACCCCGGTCTGCGTTGCGTCGATCGCCGCCTGAAGCGCCAGGCGCTCCGGCGCGAACCAGAAGCCGTTGTAGATGAGCTCAGCGTATCTCGGCATCAGCTCATCCTTGAGGTGGGCGGCGCCGCGGTCGAGGGTCAGGCTTTCCACCGCCCGGCGGGCATGGTGGAGCACGGTCCCGCCCGGCGTCTCGTAGACCCCGCGCGACTTCATGCCGACGAAGCGGTTCTCGACGATGTCGATGCGCCCGACCCCATGGGCGCCGGCGACGGTGTTGAGCCGGTCGAGCAGGGTCGCCGGCGACAATCGCTCGCCGTTGATGGCGACGGGATCCCCCTGCTCGAAGTCGATCTCCAGTTCCACGCCCTCGTTGGGTGCGGCCTGGGGCGAGACCGTGCGCAGGAACATCGCCTCGTCGGGGCTCGCCCACGGGTCCTCCAGCGCCTTGCCCACATAGGAGATGTGCAGAAGGTTGGCGTCCATGGAGTAGGGCGCCTCGCCGCCCTTCTCCTTCGGGACCCGGAACTGG
>CAYVUM010000017.1:0-42832 GCA_964454795.1 uncultured Rhodospirillaceae bacterium | reverse complement strand
TTCAGAGGGAGGTCAGCGCATCGATGGTCTGAAGAATCCCGGGGCCGATGAGCACCACGAACAATGACGGCATGATGAACAGGACCAGCGGCACCGTCATCTTGACCGGCACCTTCGCTGCCTTTTCTTCAGCCTTGAGCATGCGCTCGGTGCGCATTTCCGCAGCCAGCACCCGCATCGAGACCGACAGGGGCGTGCCGTACTCCTCGGCCTGCAACAGCGTCTGCACCAGCGCCCGGATCGGCTCGATCTGACAGCGGTTCGCCAGGTTTTCGAGCGCCTTGCGCCGCTCGGGCAGGAGCCGGCGCTCGGCCGAGGTCAGCCGCAACTCATCGGCCATGTCGGGGCTGGTCGCCTCCAGTTCGGAGGCCACCCGCTGCAGCGCAAAGTCAAGAGACAGGCCGGCTTCCGCGCAGACCACGAGCAGGTCGAGTGCATCGGGCAGCGCCTTGCGGATTTGCTTCTCGCGGGCGGCGACCTTCTTGTTCAGGTAGTATCCGGGCAGCAGCCCGCCGACCGCCACCCCCGCGACCGGTGCAAACCGCTGCAGCATCGGATCGAGCGAGACGAGCTGCAGCCACTCGAACACCACAAGCGCGATGAGGCCGCCGGCGAACGGCAGGACAATTCGGGCGACCACGAACAGGATCACCGCATCGCGGCTGCGCCAGCCGGCGCGGGTCAGGCGCAGCGCGACCTCGCTGCCGGCATGGCGGCGCAGTCCCTCGAACCGCCGGGTCAAGCGCTTGACCAGAAGACGCACGGTGAGCGGTTCGGGCCGCTCGCGGCCACCGCCGCGGGGCGAGCGGACCATCCGGGCGTCGCCGGCGACCCGTCGCGCCCGTTTCGCCAGCGGCGTGTCGGGGATGATCGCATCGGCGATCGCCCAGACCAGGGCGCAGGCGGTGACCGCCGCCATCGCCCCCAGAAGCAGCTCCATTGGCAGCCCGCTCGCCATCCCGCCGATCCTCAAATCTCGAAGTTGGCCAGTCGGTACATCACGAAAATCCCGATCGCCATAAGCCCCAGACTGCCCATCACCAGCATGTTCCCCCGCGGGTCATCAAACAGGATATCGGTGTATCCGGGATTAAGAATGTTGATGCCGACGAACAGCAGGAACGGCAAGCTGCCAACGATCCATGCGCTCGCCTTGGCTTCCCCGGTCAGGGCCTTGACCTTGAGGCGCATCTGCCGGCGGCGGCGGATAATGTCGCCGAGATTGGCGAGGGTCTCGGCAAGGTTGCCGCCGGTTTCCTGTTGAATCGACATGGCGACCACCAGGAAGTTGAACTCGGCCACGTCGATCCGTCGCGCGGTCTCGAGCAGCGCCGCCGGCAGTGGCCGGCCGATCCGGTAGCTGTCGATGGTCCGGCGGAATTCGATGCCAATCGGATCGCCCATCTCCCGGCCCACCGCCGCCATCGCCTCGGTGACCGGCAGGCCGGAGCGGACACCGCGGACGATCGCGTCGATCGCCTCGGGCATCATGTTGACGAATTTGCTCTGACGGCTTTTCGCCATCGAGGAGAGGACGAAGTTCGGAACGACCGCGCCGACGCCGACGCCTGCGAGCACCGCCAGCGGCAACGGCAGGCCGACAACGATCAGCAGCGTCAGAGCGACCACGCCGGCAAGAACGAGACAGACAGTGACATAGCTGGCGAGCGAGAACGTCTTGCCGGTGCGGGCGATCTTCGCGCGCAGCATGGCCTGGTTTGGCAGATGGCGGGTCATCCAGCGGTCGAAACCGCCGGTGGATTGTTGTTTACTGCGCCGGCCGCCGCCGGGACGTCCGGCCGCCCCGGCCTTCCCCGCCGCGGCCTTGCCGATGTCGGAAAGCAACGCCTCGGCGCGCCTGACAAGCCGCTGGCCGGAGCGGTGCAGGACGACCCCGAGGATAACGAGCAGGCCCACCGCGAGTAGTCCTGCACCGAACGCCAGCAAGATCGATACCAGAGCGCTCACGACAAAATCCTTTCACTTGGCGCCGACTCGGCCATCGCTTCGGTGAGCAGGCTGTCCATACCGAAGTATTCCGCTTTCGGGAGAAAGTGCGGCCGCAAACCCGTTGACTTGAACTCGCCGGCCAGCTTGCCGTCTGGCCCCTCGCCGACGAACTCGAATTTGAAGAGGTCCTGGAGGGTCACGATTTCCCCTTCCATGCCGGTGACCTCAGTAATCTGGGTCACCCGGCGGACCCCGTCGCGCATCCGCGAAATCTGCAGGATCATGTTGACGGCGCCGGCGATCTGCGAGCGGACCGCTTCGTTGGGCAGCTTGACGCCGGTCATCGCCACCATGTTCTCCAGGCGGGTGAGCGCCTCCCTCGGCCGGTTGGCGTGGATCGTGCACATCGACCCGTCGTGCCCTGTGTTCATCGCCTGGAGCATGTCGAGGGCCTCACCGGCACGGATTTCGCCGAGGATGATCCGGTCGGGGCGCATCCGCAGCGCGTTGCGGACGAGGTCGCGCTGGTTGATCTCGCCCGTTCCTTCCAGGCTTGGCGGCCGGGTCTCCAGCCGGACCACGTGCGGCTGCTGCAATTGCAGCTCGGCGGCATCCTCGATCGTCACCACCCGCTCACCGGGGTCGATCATCTGCGAGAGGGCATTCAGCAGCGTCGTCTTGCCGGAGCCGGTACCGCCGGAGATCAGGATGTTCAGGCGGCACCGGCCGGCGGCGCGCAGCACCTTGGCCATCGGCGGCGAGAGGTTCCCCTGCTTGGCCATCATTTCGAGGGTGATCCGCCGCCGCGAAAACTTGCGGATCGAAATCGACGGACCGTCGAGGGCGATCGGCGGGATGATGATGTTGACCCGTGAGCCGTCGGCCAGGCGGGCATCGGCAAGCGGCGTTGCCTCGTCGCAGCGCCGCCCGACAGCGGTGACGATCCGCGAGGCGATATTCATGACGTGTTCGTTGTTGCGGAACGTCACGTCGCTCAGTTCGAGCTTGCCACGGCGCTCCACATAGACCTGCTTCGGGCCGTTGACGAGAATATCGCTCACCGACTCATCGGCGAGGAGGGTCTCCAGCGGCCCGAGACCGAGGAGGTCGTCGAGCAACATGTTGACGAGCAGGTCCTGCTCCGCGCGGTTGAGCTGGATTTTCTGTTCGGCCAGCACTTCCGGGACAAGCAGCGCCAGCTCCGCCATCAGCTCGCCGCGATCCAGATCCGAGACCTGGTCCATGTCGAGGCGGTCGAGAACGGTCGCCTGGATGAGCAGCTTGGTGCGCGAGGCGATTTCGACGTTGCTGGCGCGGGCAGCCTCGGACTCCGCGGAGGGCGGCTCCGGCGGCGGTGATGCAGGCGTCTCGGGCGGAGCCGCAGGCGCATCCGCAGCCGGTACCGGGTGGATCACCTGCGGCCCGCCACGCTCCCCCCCGGACAGGGGCGAGGCCGGAGTGACCGCCGGCTCCGGGACCGTCGAACGGCGACCGAACATCAGCGCCGCCGCCGCAGCAACCGCTTCCAGGCCGGCGCCTTCTTCACCGCCGGGGGCTTGCCGACCAGCTTGACCGCGAGGGACCGGACGGCTTTGGAGACCGGCGCTTTCGGCGTGATCCGCAGACACGGCTTGGCCTCCAGCACCGCAGCGGACACGGCCTTGACGTCATTGGGGATGACGCCGGCGACCTGAATACCGGAGGAGGTCTGGAACTCCTTGAGGGACAGCTCGGCGTTGCGGGCCGCGCCCACCCGGTTCAGGACCACATGGGTGGTCGCTCCGGTGGCCAGCTTCTCGAACCAGGTGCGCAACCGCACCTCATCGCGAAGGGCCGGCAGGCTGGGATCGGCGACAATGACGATCGAAAACGGCGGCTCGAAGATGCCCACCTGGGAGCGGGCGGCGAACCGCGGCAGGTCGATGATCACCACGTCAAACGCCCGCCGCATGGTCTTGACGAGCAGGCCGAGCGCCGCCGGATCGACGGACGCGTCCTCGACCAGTTCGTTGCCGGGGGCAAGGACGGACAGGGTGTCGCTGACCTTGATCATCGCCCGCTCGACGAACAGCTCGTCGACCCGCGCCGAATTGGCCAGGACCTCGCGGAGGCCGCCGCTCGGCTCCAGGTCAAGGCCGATCGCGCACGACCCGAAATAGAGATCGAGGTCCAGCAGCGCCGTGCGCCGCCGGTGCTCATGGGCCACCGACCAGGCCAGATTGACGGCAACGGTGGTTGCGCCAACCCCGCCGCGGGCGCCGATCACGGTGATCAGTTCGCCGCTGGACACGCCGTCGGGGGAGATCGTCTCGTCCCGTTGCCGGCGCAGCGCCGCCGAGACGTCGGCGACGCTGAGCGGCCGGACCAGGTAGTCATCAATCCCGGCGGCGATCAGGGTGCGGTAGATATTGACGTCGTTGACGGTGCCGAGGACGATGATCCGGGTTCCCTCGTCGCAGACCGACGACAGCGCCTCGAGGCTGGCCATTGGATCAGCGGCGTCGCGGACGTCGATGACCATCCGTTCGGGCGTTTTCGATTTCTCGAGCCGCTTCACCGTCCCGGCAATATCGAGGATGTGCGCTTCGCTGAGGGTTGTGCCGCTTCGTTCCGCAGCGGTGGCGACCAGGTCCCGGGTCTCCTCGTCGCTGACGAACGCCACGAAGTCCATCCGCTTGCCGCTGGAACCGGCTGGCGCAACCGCGGCCTGGGGCATCGACGCAGACATCTCCATCACCGTTCGGAAGGGCCGTCCCGAGCCAGCTATTCGTCCTGGCCGGTGGCTTCGAAGACTTCGGTCGTGGCCTCCACCTGAAGCTCCTTGATCTCATCCTGGCGATACCGGGTGATCGAGTCGGCGAGAGGCTCCGCCCACGCCGCAGCCGGGCCACGGCCCCGCACCAGGTCCTTCGGGTTCGCAATCATCATCCCGAAGTTCACTGTATTGGCACAGCCATAGTTGCTGGATGGTTGATTGTGGAAATTCCAGCCCGGCCGATCGCTCCAGTCCGGGCACTCCGGCAGCACGACCAGGTAGCGGCGGACCGCCACATCGATGCGCGGGCCGCCGCGCTGGCCGGTCTGCAGCCCGGGCGAGACCGCAAGGGGATCGAACCCGGCTGAGCGCAGCACGGCGGCCACGGCCCGGCTGCGCGCCTCGGTCGTCCGGGAGAGGGGCGCGCCGGCCGGTTCCGGCGGCCAGGGAGCAAGGGCCACGTCGTCTGGCGGCGCAGCGTTGACGTGGGCGAGGAAACTGCGCAGGCGCCGCTGTTCCTCCCGCGACAGGATCGTCGAGTCGGCGGGAAAGCGCACACTGTGGAAGAAGTCGACAGTGCGGACGCTGAGCTGCTTGGGGGCACGGACCTCGGTCAGCCGCTCAGACTCGCAGCCGCCGAGCTGGACGGCGGCAAGAACGACGACGGCGAGGCCGGCGAGCCGGCGAGCCAGCCCGGCTGCGGCGCGCCGGAGGGAGGTGTGCGGTGTCATGGTCCCGGCCCTACTCCAGAATGAATCCGATGTCGCCAACGAGCCGGCTGCCGCCCGGACTGACGATGCCCGGCTGACCCTCGGAGCCGCCGCCGCGGTGGGTTCCGCCGCGGACGATCCGTTCGGCGTCGTTGGCCGGCTCGAAGCCGTCGGTGGGAGCAGCGAGCGCATCCCCTGCGGCTGGCCGGACGATGTAGGGGGTGACGATGATCACCAGCTCGCTTTCGCTCCGGGCGAAGTCGTCGGAGCGGAACAACTGGCCGAGCACCGGGATATCACCCAGGAACGGCAGCTCGTGGACGTTGTGCAGGATGTTGTTCTGCAGCAGGCCGGCAATGGCGAAGCTCTGGCCGCTGCCGAGTTCGACGGTGGTCTCGGCGCGTCGCACCCGCAGTGCCGGCACACTCAGCACCTGGTCACCGAATGGCAGCTCGACGGCGCCCTCGTCGGTGAGCTCGCTGACTTCGGGACGAACCCGCATATTGATGCGCTGGGCGCTGAGGATGGTCGGCGTAAACGACACCGAGACCCCGAACGGCTTGAATTCGATCGTCACCCGGAAGTCGCCCTGGGGCACCAGGATCGGGAACTCGCCACCGGCGAGGAAGCTCGCTGTCTCGCCACTGAGTGCCGTGAGGTTCGGCTCGGCGAGAATGCTCACCAGGCCCTCTTCGGCGAGGGCGTCGATCACCACATTCGCATCCAGCGAGCTGGTCTGCACCACGCCGGCGAGCATGTCGGGCAGGGCGTTGACGGCGAACGGATTGGTGGTGGCGACACCGAACGCGAAACTGCCGGCAGTCGCCGCCACGTCCCAGTTGAAACCGAGCTGCTTCTGTGCCGACCGGCTCATCTCGGCGACCCGCACCCGCAGGTTCACCTGGACCGGTTCGGTGATGGACAGGCGATTGACGATCTCGCCCTCGTCCGGCACGAACTGGGAGGCCATCCGCTGGATGTCCTCGGCAACCGCCGGCAACGCAACAACACCGTCGATGACAATGGCATTGCCGACGGAGGTCAGCGTCACCGGCACGTCGGGGTATCGCCGCCGGATCGCCGAGCGGAGCGCACCGAGGTTGTGGGTGACCTGCACGTCGAGGCTGGCGATGAGATTCTCGGCTTCATCGACAGCGTAGAGCGTGGTCTCGCCCACAGCGACGCCGATGACGTAGACCAGAGAGGGCGACTTGACCTGAATGTCGGCCACTTCCGGGTCGGCGATGAACACCGTCGCCGCCGGCCGGTCGAGTTGCACCACCCGGCCCTTGCGAATCTCGAGCTGAAGGGTCGGTCCGGTCGGTGGCAGAACCTTGACCCCTGCGGCCAGCGCCTGGACAGACGACAACAGAAAAACGAAAAGCAACAGCAGTCCCGAAACGGGTGCGACTCCTGGCAATATGCCCCGGACCCTGGCCACATCGTCCTCCTGACGTCTAATAAACAATCTCCTCGGACTCTTTGCCGCGCAGCACTCGAATCTGGCGGACCTGGTCCTCGGACGGCTCGGACACCGCCTCGTCGCTTGAAAGGTACATCACGTCAATGTCGCGCGTGAAGCTGGCGCCGGGTCCGGAGCCGCCGGCATCGCCGTCGTTGCCGGCCGAGGCCTCGGCAGCGGCGATTTCGCTCTCCGCGATGAGGCTGCGCAAGGACAGCGAGAGCGCGCCGAATTCAAGGCTAAGTGCCAGTTTTTCCGCCTGTTTCCGGGTGACTTCGAGGGTCACTGTCTTGGCCGGCCGGGCCTCGCCATCGGGATTGTCGACGCTCTGGTCGACGGCAAGAACGCGGACAGCGGACAACAGAGTGCGGCTGAAATGCCGCACATTTCCGGCCGGTCCGGCACCGCCCGCCGAGTTGATTCGGTAGGACAGCAGCACATCCACCCGGTCGCCCGGAAACACGAAGCCGGCGATTCCCGTGGAGACATCCACGGGCACGGCAACCGCCCGCTTGCCGGGGTCGAGCACCGCCGCCAGGAAGCCCTGCTCGCCGGGATGGACCACCCGCGACCCGGTGACCGGCTCGTTGGCGAAGATCTTCGAACGGGCGACGCTGCCGGTGAAGGCTTCCATCGATCCGTTCGCCTGTTCCACGTAATCCTGGCTGACCGCGTCGCGCGGCCAGGAGCGCCAGACCAGGTCCTCGGCCGTGATGAACGTTCCGGTCGCGATGTCCCGCGCTGCCACCAGCACCTTGGTCATTGCCAGCTGCGGAGCGCCCCCGGCGGCGGGCGCCTCCCTGGCGGCGTCGAGGGCCCGCTGGGCGGTCAGCCACTGGTGGGTCGCAACCCCGGTCAGCGCCGCAGCGCCGATCGCGAGGCCAAGAACGATCACGGTCCGCGGTGCGATGCTCATCGTCTTACTCTCCCGTGGGGTTCTCGTCACGCCGCTCCGGACATCAGAGCGGCCCCGACCGACAGGAAGGTGCCGGCCGCGATCGCCAGCCCGTAGGGCAGCTGCCGCCGGCCGAGAGCGGCGGCAAGCGCGCCGGCGCCGATCCGGCGCAGTGCCGCCTCGACAAAGCCGGTGCTGCCGGCGAGCACGGCCAGCGCCATTGCCCCGCCGGCCAGCGCGGTGATCAGCATGAGGTCGAGGGTGTGCGCCGGTCCGGCCCACAGGCACACGGCCGCAAGCAGCTTGACATCGCCGCCGCCGATCAGTCCGCGGCTGAACAGCACGAAGCCGACGATCAGCACCGCCGCGGCGAGGCCAAGTGCCGCCGGCCAGTCGGGCGCGGCCGCCGACAGGACCACATGCGCGGGATAGAGGGCGACAATGGCAAGCGGGATCGGGTTGGGAATGCGCAGCGTCCGCACGTCCCAGATCGCCGCGACGGCGACCAGGGCGTTGAACACCACCGCGAGGATAAGATCAGCAATCGACATGATGAGGCTCACTGCAGGGACGGCGGGTCAGACCCGATCGCAGAGACGAAACGCACGCTGGCGGAGAACGCCGAACAGCCGAGGGCTGGGACGCTCTTCGACCGAAGCGTCCCAACCCTGATTGTTTGCGGTGGAGGAGATCCGGAAGATTGGCAGACCAGATCCTGACCGCGGCCGAGCGGTGGCCGGCGACGAGCGCCGGCTCCGCGCCGGACTTCAGATGGAGCCACCGATGGTGGTGAGGGTGTTGGTCAGCTCCGTGCCGATCGTGGTCAGAGCACCAATCGCACCGACCGCAACCAGAGCGGCGATCAGCGAGTATTCCACCATGGAAACGCCAGCATCTTCCTTGAGGAAGGCAAAGAAGGTCTTGAAGCTCATCTCACTCTCCTGTGTCTTTCGGATGTGTACTGCCGGACTTCATTGCCAGGCATTGGTTACAGTCAGAATTATTACTTAGAGTACGAGGCAGGTCAATATAATAATTTGCGTATGTATTTAACTCGGTACGACCATTTGCTTTAATATTGTCACTGAAATAAACAGTATTACGCTCAGGTTAAGAAATACATAATCACGGCCAGGCGGCCGCCACTCCCTGGAGGGCGTCGCTGACATCGACGCCGATGACCGACAGGGCGCCGACCGCAGCGATGGCGATCAGGCCGCCGGCCAGCGCGTACTCGATGAGCGGGGAGCCGCACGGATCGGCAGCGAGGCGGCAAACCAGGCGCATCAGTCCCGGAGCCCGCAAGGCCCGGGCCTGCGGGCAGCCGGACGCCGGGAGGGACAGGTGTGGATTGAGGGGCGGCTTATCTGCAACCGGCATGGCGGCGGTTCCTAGCTTCCGAAGCGGGGTCGATAATAGACGACCTTGTAGATCGTTCGGCTGGGAACGAGACCGAGCAGCGTCTCGTCGTAGTTGTAGAAGGCCTCGACAACGATCAGCGAAGCGTCGTCGAGGGGAATGTCGGCGGGGATTGTCGCCGGGCCGGCGGTCGCCCCCACCTCGCTGGTCGCGGCGAGAGAACCGGCGCCGGCCTGCTGCCAGCCGACGGCCGCCCCCACATCCGGATCGGCTTCGACAGAGCTGATCACGAACGACGTGTTCGACCCCACATCGAACGGGGCCATGTTGGACCGTGCCGACTCGAAGATATCGTCGAGGTCGGCCTGGCTGAGACTGGGTGCGGCGGTGACCAGATTGGCAATGCTGGTGGCGGAACTCTGCAGCTTCATGCCGACCAGCAAGTAGAGGCCGACCTCGATCACCCCGAGGCTGAGCAGGATCAGCACCGGCAGGGCGAGGGCGAACTCGATCAGCGGCATGCCGCGGTCGTCGAGACGGGCGAAGCGGGCCAAGCGACGGCGCCACCAGCGCCGTGGTATCGGGGCGTACATCAGAAGGCCTCGTTGCGCAGGGCAATGGAGGATTCGAGCGTCACGCCGGCGAGCAGCGGCTGGACAAGCGGCGTCACCGGGACCCAGGGCAGCTCGATCTCGTAGAGCACGACATCGCCCGCAGCGCCCGCACCGGCGATCCCACCGCCGGCGGCGATCGCCTGGAAGCTCGGGTAGATGGTGGTCTGGATGGAGGCGGTGCTCGGGTCAACCATGCCGAAGGTCCGATCCCGGATGATTTCAAGGATGCGCTCCTCGCGGGTCAGTCCGGCCACCTCACCGCCAGTGGAGCCGAACCGCGCCGCCTCCCGGATCGCCGCCTCCACGGTGGCGCTGCAGAACAGGAACATGCCGTACTCGAATGTCGCCAGGATGATAAAAACCAGCGCCGGTGCCAGGATCGAGAAGGAAATCGCCGCATTGCCGGCCTCGCCGTCGTTGCGTGCGATGGGGGAGTGATGCTTGGTCATGGCTCATTCCACAATCCGCAGCCCCGAAAGCCGGATACCGACGGTGCGGAACACCTTCTCGAGCTCACTGGTGGTCGGCGAGTTGAAGTAAAACTCGGGCTTGGAGGCGCACTGCCTGTAGACGTCGCGCGTGCTTTCCTGGCTCGACTTGGTCAGCCCGAAGGTAATTGTGAAAACGTCGATCTCTTCGGCTTTCATGCTGTCGCAGACAGCCAGGAAGCGGGCGTTCAGCTCGTCGATGCCGTCGTTCAGGGTCTGCACCCGGCCACCGGTTGCGGCTTCCAGATCGGCAAGCCGGCCATAGGCCGTGAAGTCCGACCCGCCGGGACTCTCGCCCTCGCCGGAACGGGTGTAATTGGGCCAGAACTGGTTCTCACCGTCGGTGAGGATGACCACCGCCTTGCGGGTCTCATTCTCACCCTGGGCAACCGGCCGGTCGGGAAGCCCCCACAGCCCCTGCCAGTTGGGCGAGACCGTGCGCCAGCCCCAGACCAGCCCGAGGTTGCTGGTCGTGCCGCCCCGGTGCCAGGACAACAGCCCGAGGATCTCGTCGCGCACCGTCGCCTTGACGTTGGTCAGCGGCAGGATCGGCGAGCCGCAACCGAGGTTCGGTCCCGTGCCGTTGTTGCGGGCGCTCTGCGTCGCATTCACCGGCGGATAGACGTTGTCGATGTCGGCGGGCGAGTGGAAGGCCTCAAACGGCTGATCGGACGGGGGTGCATCGGTGACGTCACCGCCGTTGGCGCGGGCCATGACGCAGCCTTTCCACCCCTGCGGATCGTCGCCGAAGGCATCCGGATCGTAACCGGCCAGCCAGTCCGTATGGACCGGGTCGACATTGACGGTCGAGGTGTACGGAACGACGCTGACGAACAGGTTGGGATGCTCCCCATTGGCGCCGAACAGGATGTCGACCAGCGATACCGCCGCCGCCCGCATCGCGCCGATTTTGTCGCCGGACTCCATGGAGCCGGTGATGTCGAGGACCAGCGCCACCTCGGAGGGACGGACCTCCCGGAGAACCACCGACCGCCCGCTCACATCGAAATGGGGCACGCCGGCCAGCTGCACGAACTGGGTCAGGTAGCGGGCCGAGGCTTCCAGGGCGATCCGGTCGCCCTCCGCGGAGACGCTGACCGCCAGCCCCGGGGGCAGCAGCTGCGCCGCCGGGCCAGTGGCCTCGAAGTTGTTCAGGAAGATGCGTTCGGCTTCCGCCTGCACGCCGGCCGGGTCGGAGACCTGCCCGGCGGCCAGCGCGGCCGCATCCAGAGACCGCTGCAGCCGGTCCTCAATGCTGTAGAGGAGGTAGCTGTCGATCGACAGGCCGGCCGTGCCAACGAGGGCGGCGGCACCGGCGCCAATCAGCACCAGGGCGGTGCCACGATCGTCGCGACGCAACCTTTGCAAGATTTCATTCAACATTTGACCAGTCCAAATCCTGTTGATTGCTAAACGAGGAATAAACGCCCTTCGTGGCAATGTCCATTATCCACATGTACTTGACATGGGCAAACAATTTTATTAAGCATAGATTGTCCCATATTCAAATATGGCTTTTCTTTTTTCAATTTTAATGTGCGCAAATTTTATGATTTCTTCGGGCTGATTTTAGGCGAAAGGTCCGCCGCGAGACCCGCCCGCCGCTCCTCTCCCAACTCCCCGGCGACGGCGGAACCCGAATCACGTCTGCGGGGCGGACCGGCAGCGCCGCCTGGGCGGCCGCCCAGGCCGCTGGGCCTTGCCCGTAAGGCTCTGAAATTCATGGTGTTCTCGCCAGACCTCGGCGGCCGTAAACGGCAACCTTGCATCCCCTGCCCGGATCCGACCACTAAGGTTGCAGGGGTGACAACGGCTTAATCTCGGGAGAGTCCGTCCTGTTCTGGCCCGTTTCGCTGAACGGCTTCTCTGCAGCCCGGTTCCGGCGCGCCGGGCGGCAGGCCGTTGCGATCCGCCCCGCGGGCCCGCTGATCGCCGCGGCATTGCTGGTGACGGCGGGTCTCGCCCTCAGCGGCTGTGCGGCCCCGCCGCCGGAGGGAACCGTCACCGACTATGATCAGATGATGCGCCTGGCCGCACGCCTGGAGGGAAGCGGCGACCCGGTCAGTGCCGCCGGTCTTTACCGCCAGGCCGCAGCCGCCAACCCCGAGGCCACCGAGCCGGTTGTGGCACTGGCCGATCTCGGCCGGGCCACGGGTGACCATGCCGGCGCCGCGGCGGCCTATGAGGAAGCCATCAAGCGCGGCGGCGGCGATACTGCCCTGCGCCTCAATCACGCCCGTGCCCTGCTCCAGGCCGGCCGCCTCGACGATGCGGAGATGGCCTACCGGGCGATCGTCGCCGACGATCCCACAGCGGCGCTGGCGTTCAATGGCATCGGTGTCACCCTCGATGTCCGCGGCCGCCACGGCGATGCGCAGGCGGCCTACCGGCGCGGGCTCGAGCAGAACTTTGCCAGCATCGCCCTGCGCAACAATCTGGCGCTGTCGCTGGCCCTGTCCGGACAGTATGACCCGGCGATCTCGGGACTGGCGGCGCTGTCGGTCAACGAAGAAGCGCCCACCCGGGTCCGCCACAATCTGGCGCTGGTTTATGCGCTGGCCGGACACCCGGCGCAGGCGGCGGCAATCGAGCGCCAGGAGCTGCCACCGCGCGATGCCAAGGCCAACCTCAGCTTCTATGAGGAGATGAACGAACTGGAAGGCGCGACGCTGGCCCGGGCCGTGTTCGCTGCCGGTGTTCGCAGCGCCGCGTCCCGGGATCGCTCAGGCCGGGGTCGCTCAGGCCGGGATCGCTCGGGCCGGGATCAGTCGGGCGCGCGATAGCGCAGGCGCACGGCCGCGGCCACGAGACTCTGATAGGTGGCTCCCGTCTCCCGCTTCAGACGGTTGAGGGGTGCGAAGTCGTCCGGATCGAGGCGCACGGTGATCCGCCGCCGGCCGGCCGACGACGCGCCGTGCGCCAGCGGAAAGGAGGAGCCGGCCGGGAAGGCTGCCGGATGGCGAGGCGGGGTTGTGATATCGAGCCGCACGCCATCGCCGGCAGCCGGCCGGCCGGCCGGCCCCGCCGGGGCCCAGGCGAACGCGGGCATGATCTCGACGGGCGCCGGCGCGGTTTTCCGGCGGATCAGCCCCGACAGCACGGACGCCGATGTCCCGCCCGTGTCCGCCCCGTCAAGGCGGCCCGGCCTGTCGTCACGGGCCGACTGAGCAGCGCGGGCCGACTGAGCAGGGCGGGCCGACTGAGCAGGGCGGGCCGAGCTGGTGGGGCGGGCTTCGCCTTTGTGCGCGAACGATCCCGACCGCAGTGCGGTGGCCGGATTGCCGAACGCCGTCTTCATGGGTTGAGTGCTCCGTTCTGCTCCGGCCGGCGACGCCCGAAGCCACTGTTGCGCGGGGTCCGCAGAACGCCGCTGGTTACGGTGGTGCGCGGCCGGCCTGCGTCCAGCCGGCTTTCCAGATACGCCCACAGCTCGGCGATCTCGGCCGCCGAACGGGACTGGGGCGCCGCTTCCATCACCGTGCGGCCATCGATCATGCTGGTGACGAAGTCCATCCGGTGATGAACGGTCACCGGCGCGACCGTCCCGTGCTGGGAGAGGGCGACGGCAGTATCGGCCGTGATCCTGGCCTTGGCGGCGGCATCGTTGATCGCGAACACCATCGGCTTCTGCAGTTCGGCGATGATGTCGAGGGTCGCGCCGACTGCGCGCAGGTCGTGGGGCGATGGCCGGGTCGGCACCACCACGAGGTCGGCAAAACTGACCAGGTCGTGGATGACCTCGGTGACCGCCGGCGGGGTGTCCATGAACACGTAGCGGACCCCCTCGCGGTGGAGCAGGTCCAGGGTTTCATGGAGGAATTCCAGGTGCGCGCGGATGAACACCGGGGTTTCCGTGGCCCGGGCGTTCCACCAGTCGGCAAGGCTGCCCTGGGGGTCGGTGTCGATCAACGCCACCGGCCCGGCGCCGGACAATTCGGCCTGCACGGCCAGCTGACCGCACAGGGTCGTCTTTCCCGAGCCGCCTTTCTGTGACGAGAAAACAATCACCTGGGGGCGCGCGGTTGGCCGCCGCGGGGTCGACGTGGTCGACGGGTCCGCCGCGGTCTGCTCGATGTCAAGACCACCGTAATCGGTTGGCATGATGGCTCCGATCTCTGTCCGTAGTGGACCCAGTGCCGTAATAATCGTCAGCCACGCTATCAACTCACAGCGGAAAACGCCAGAACAAAGAATCCGGGGAAAGTCCCCAGTCTTCCCTGTTTTGTAAACAAAGCACTCATAATTGCCGGCAACTTGTCGCGATTTCGCTCGGACGTTAGATCGAATTTGTCACGAATCTCTCACGCAATTCTGACCTGAGCCTGCCGGAGCAGCAGAATTGCGGGATCGCCCTGCTCAGTCAAGCAGCCGGGTGGCAATCTTGACCTCGCTGTGCAGAGTGCGGTGGACGGGGCACTTATCGGCTATCTCGAGCAGCTTCTGGCGCTGGGCCTCGTCGAGCGGCCCTTCCAGGCGGATCTCCCGGTCGATCTGATCGATCTTGCCGTTCTTGGTCTCGCAGTCGGCGCAGTCCCGGGCATGGACCTTGGCGTGCCGCAAGGTGACGCTGGCGCGGGTCAGCGGCAGTTTCTTGAAGTCCGCATACATCCGCATCGTCATCGTCGTGCAGGCGCCAAGGCCGATCAGCAGAAAGTCGTACGGATTGGGACCGATATCGAGGCCCCCCATGTCCACCGGCTCATCGGCGATGAGCCGGTGACGGCCACCGACCGAGACCACCTGGTCCAACTTGCCCTTGCGGCCCTCACTCACCGTCACGCTGCCAGCCGGCGCCCCGTCGGTGGCGGCAGGCTCGGGCTCGGCGGCATCACCCACGTAGCGCTCCGCCCAGGCGGCGATCACCCCGGCCACATAGTCCGCATCCTTGCGGCGGGAGACCAGATGGTCGGCGTTGTCCAGGGAAACAAAGCTCTTCGGATGTTTCGCGGCGACGAAAATCTCGCTGGCGTTGTCGATACTGACAATGGCGTCCTGGGGGGCATGAAAGATCAACAGGGCCCTGCGCAGGTCGCGGATGCATTCGGTCAGCCGCTGGCCCTCGATGTCCTCCAGGAACTCCCGGCGGATCCGGAACGGCCGGCCGCCGATCTGCACCTCCGCCTCGCCCCGGGCCTCGATCTCCGGCTTGTCGGCAACGAACAGCCGGGTCACGTGTCCCGGACTCGCCGGCGCACCGATCGTCGCCACCGCCACCGCTTCCGGAATCTCCCGGGCCGCCGCCAGCATTGCCGTGCCGCCAAGGCTGTGCCCGATCAGGAGTTTCGGTGCCTCCGCCTGATCTCGCAGCCAGTCCGCCGCCGCGCGCAGATCGCCAATGTTCGAGGAGAAGCTGGTGTTGGCGAACTCGCCCTCGCTGGCGCCGAGGCCGGTGAAGTCGAACCGCAGCACGGCGATCCCGCGCCGGGTCAGCCCACGGGCGATCCCCGAGGCCGCGCGAATGTCCTTGCCGCAGGTGAAGCAGTGCGCGAACAGGGCATAGGCCCGGGGCGGCCCGTCGGGCAGGTCGAGCCGGGCATCGAGGCTGTGGATGCCGTCGGCGCTGGTGAAACTGACCTTGCCGCCTTCAGCCGGTCGAACCGTAGTTGCCATCGCTGTCCTCCTTCCTGGGTGTCCGGTGCCTTCGCCGCCGTGCGGAGCCGCTCGCCGGCTCCGGGTCGCCGGCTCCGGGTCGCTGGTTCCGGGTCGCTGGTTCCGGGTCGCTGGTTCCGGGATGCCGGAGCGAACCCGGGGGTAACGCACCCTCAGGGCGCAAGCGCCGATTCGACCAGCCGGACCCAGTAACTGGCACCGATCGGCAGGATCTCGTCGTTGAAGTCGTAGCGGGGGTTGTGGAGGGTGCAGCCGCCAGTCCCCGGACCGTTGCCGATGTGGATGTAAGCCCCCGGCCGGGCTTCGAGCATGAACGCAAAGTCCTCCGCACCCATGCTCGGCATCGTCTCGCAATTGACGTTCTCGGCGCCGACGACCCGGGCCGCCGCTGCCGCTGCGGTCTCTGCCGCCTGCGCATCGTTCACCGTCGCCGGATAGCCCTGGATGAACCGGACATCGGCATGGACATCGTGGGCCGCCGCCACCCCGGCGGCGATCCGCCGCATTCCGCCGACCAGAAGGTCGCGGGTGGCCGCGCGCATCGACCGGATCGTGCCGCGGATCACGGCTTCGGCCGGCAGGACGTTCCAGGCGCTGCCGGCTTCCACCCGGGTGACCGAGACGACGGCCGGATCGATCGGATCGGCCGACCGGCTGACCAGCGTCTGCAGACCACTGATCAGGGCAGCGGCGGCGACGATGGTGTCGCTGCCGAGGTGCGGCATCGCGGCGTGGGCGCCCTGGCCGGAGAGAATAATCTCGAAGGAGTCGGTGGCGGCCATGATCGGCCCCGGCCGGATCGCAAACTTGCCGGCCGGCAGCCCCGGCCAGTTGTGCATGCCGTAAACCACGTCGACGGGAAACTGCTCGAACAGCCCTTCTTCGATCATCACCCGGCCGCCACCGGCGCTCTCCTCGGCGGGCTGGAAGATCAGATGGACGATGCCCCGGAAGTCCTGGCGCTCGCTGAGATACTGGGCGGCGCCGAGCAGCATCGTGGTGTGGCCGTCGTGGCCGCAGGCGTGCATCCGCCCGTCGTACCGGGAGCGGTGGGCAAACGTGTTGGCCTCGCGCATCGGCAGCGCGTCCATGTCGGCACGCAGTCCGATCGCCGGACCGCTGCCGCTGCTGATCGTCGCCACCAGCCCGGTGCGGGCCAGCCCGCGGCTCACCGTCAGGCCGAACTCTTCGAGCCGCACGGCAACGAAATCGGCCGTCCGGTGCTCCTCGAAAGCGAGTTCCGGGTGGGCGTGGAGGTCCCGCCGCCACCGGGTCATGGCATCGAGGCGGGCGGCGATGCGATCGATCGTAGGCATGGCGCGGTCATTCTCACCAGCCGGCAGCGAACAGAGGCACGGCGCCTTTGGAGCGGGACATAGTGTTGTCCGTCCTGTTGGCATATATACACTCTGCCCTGGCCCGACGAGATGCCGATGGACGACTTTCCTCTTCCCACCTCCGCTCCGCCGGCCGCGGCGACGGCCGGCCCTGACCTTGATCAGCGTCCGCGGGAAAGCCGAGCGCCCGAGGGGGAGGGTCAGTCCGCGCCGGCGTCACCGCCGCCAGCGCCGAAACTGGCGACGGCCAATCCGATCATCGCCTGGCTGCTCACCGACGGCTTCGATTTTCTCGAGGCCGACCAGCTGCTCGGTGCTCTCGCCCGCCAGTTGGTGGCCCTGGGCCTGCCACTGATGCGGATGCGGCTGACGCTCCGCACCCTGCATCCCCAGTTCATTGGCACGTCCTACACCTGGACCCGGCGCGACGACACGGTCCAGGAGTTCCAGGCCGCCCACGAAATCCTGCAGAGCGATGCCTATCTGCGCAGCCCCTACGTGGCGGTGTTCGAGGGGGCCGGTGCGGTCCGCCGGCGCCTGGATATTGAGGGCGTCGATCCGGAGTATCCGATCCTCCGCGAGCTCAAGGCCGACGGCGCCACCGACTACGTGGCGATCGCGCTCAGCACCTCCGACGGCCGCCGCCATGCCATCACCTTCGCCGCCGACCGACCGGGCGGGTTCCACACCCAGGAAATGGCGATGCTCGACGAGATGGTCGCGGTGCTGAGCCGGGTACTGGAACTCCACGTCCTCAGGCGGACCGCCCGGACCATCCTCGACACCTATCTCGGCCGCCATTCGGGCCAGCGGGTGCTGAGCGGCCTGATCAAACGCGGTGACGGCGAGACCATCCACGCGGTCATCTGGTTTTCCGACCTGCGCGGCTCGACGGGGCTGGCCGAGCGGCTGCCGCGCGAGCAGTTCCTCGCCCTGCTCAACGATTATTTCGAAGGGGTGGCCGGGGCGGTTCTCGACCACGGCGGTGAGGTGCTCCGCTACATCGGTGATGCGGCGCTGGCGATTTTCCCGATCGGGGCGGTGACCGAGCGGCCGTGGGACTGCCCCGAGCACGTTGCCGCCTGCCTGAGGGCGCTCGACGCCGCACGCCAGGCCCAGGCGCGGATCGAAGCCGCCAACGCCGACCGCGAGGCCCGCGGCGATGCGCTGATCCGCTACGGCATCGGCCTTCACCTCGGCGATGTCCTGTACGGCAACATCGGCACCCGCGACCGGCTGGAATTCTCGGTGATCGGCTCGGCCGCGAACGAGGCGGCCCGGCTCGAAAACCTCTGCAAGCGGATGGAACGGCCGCTGCTGATCTCCGAGGCGTTCGCCCGGGTCTGCGGCACCGCTGACCTGCTCTCCCTCGGCTTCCACGCTTTCAAGGGACTGTCCAGGCCCCAGGAAGTGTTCACCCTGAAAACCTGAGAGGCTCGGCGCTACAGCGGCCAGGGGGAGACCCCGAACAGATAAGGATGGACGGCGAGCAGGGCGGCGTAAGCGATGAGCGCCGCAGCGACCGGCGGCCAGCCGACGTCGCGAACGCTGAGGCGGTTCCGCCCGCGGATCGCCGCGGCCAGGGGAACGAAGCCGGTCCGGCGTTCATAGGCCCGCCAGGCCTCCCCCAACTCCCGGCGCTTGCGCCCGTCGATCAGCGCGGCGCCGCCGAGCGCGAGGCCGGCGAGCCCCCCGAAGAAAACCAGCGAGGCGACGTCGCCGAGAGCGAGCAGGTGGACGGCCGCCCAGAGCGCGATCCCCCACATCATCGGATGGCGGGTCACCTTCTGCATGCCCGCCGGCCCGGCGGCGGCGGCCGCGGCGGTGTCGGCACCGACCAGGGTCGGGTTGCCGGGCATCAGCCCGCCGATGACGAGCAGCAGGGCCAGCGGCATCACCGTCAGGGAGAGGTGGCGGAGCGGCGTTGCGGGGAACCACAGTTCAATATAAGGGGCATTGGTATAGGCGATCCACGCCCAGGCCAGCGTCGCCAGGGCGATCAGCGCGTACAGGCCCTGAAAAATTCTCTCGCCAAGCAAGCCGGCGATCCGGCCGCGCACCGGCGGCAGCGACAGGATCACGTGGCTTAAGACGAACGCCAGCATCGCCAGGGCGAGTTCTTCGATAGTTGCACTCATGGTCCGATGTTTCCCCTGCCGCCGCCATTCCGGACACAGCCCCGATGCTTCATCCGGTCGCCGCGACCGATTGTGTCGCGAACCCGAAAAAACCCGGCGCGAACACGCAGCCCGCTGGCCCCGCCCGCCTCGTCCCGGCCACTCTGCCTTGCGAATTGTCGTTATCTCCCTTGTGTTTTCAAGGCAGCACAGCCGCCGTCGAACGCTTGTCTCGTTCGGGAGGGAGGGGTATGGTGACGTCGGTTGTGCAAAAAGCGCGCCCAAGAGATGAAAACGACCTGTCGGGAGGGTAAAGATTACGCGCACTGACCGCCACCAGCGCGGCCTCAGCAATGGACGGACGACGTTTTGATTCGTCTGGTGCGCGTCGATCAAACCCTTCGTTCTCGATCGCTGACCTCGGGGCGTCGGCGCCGGCCGGGTCGGCCGGATTGCGCCCGCGTCCGCGAGTTCCGAAGGAGGAAAAGCGAATGAGCCAGCCCCACGATTTGACCGTCCCCCCCGATCTGTCCCGCAAGCGGCAGACGGGCGCGACCCGGTTGCGCCGGCCGATCTATGTCGACCTCCTGCCGCCCTGCAACAACGCCTGCCCGGCCGGTGAGAACATCCAGGGCTGGCTGGCCCACGCTGAGGCCGGGCGATTCCGCGAAGCCTGGGAGACGATCCTCCAGGACAATCCCCTGCCCGCCGTCCACGGGCGGATCTGCTATCACCCGTGCGAGAGCAACTGCAACCGCGAGCGCCTCGACGGCACGATCAGCATCCATGCCGTCGAACGGTTCCTGGGCGATAAGGCCCTCGCCGAGGGCTGGGTGCCGCCGCTGCGGGCCCGCCGCACCGGCAAGAAGGTGCTCGTCGTCGGCGCCGGGCCGAGCGGGCTGTCCTGCGCCCATCACCTCTCGCTGATGGGTCACGATGTGGAGATTCGCGATGCCGGACCGGTCGCCGGCGGGATGATGCATTTCGGAATCCCGGCCTACCGGCTGCCCAGGGACGTCCTCGACGGCGAGGTGGACCGGATCCGCAAGCAGGGGGTGAAGATCACTCTCAACCATAAGGTCGAGGACCTGGCCAGGGAGAAGGCCGAGGGCGGCTTCGATGCGGTGTTCGTCGCCGTGGGCGCCCATTTGTCCAAGCGCACGGACATCCCCGGCCGCGATGCCAGCAAAATCTACGACGCGATCAGCTTCCTCAAGGGTGTGGAGACCGGCGAGCCGCCCAAGCTCGGCCGCCGGGTGGCCATCTACGGCGGCGGCAACACCGCCATGGATGCCGCCCGCACGGCGATGCGTCTCGGTCATGAGCCGATGATCATCTACCGCCGCGACCGCGAGCACATGCCGGCCCACGACTTCGAGGCCGATGAGGCGATCGAGGAAGGCGTCAAGATCCACTGGCTGCGGACGATCAAGTCGATCGATGAGACCGGATTTACGGTCGAGGTGATGAAGATCGATCCGGAAACCGGCCGCCCGACCCCGACCGGGGAGATCGAGACGATCGAGGCCGATGATCTGGTCCTTGCCCTCGGGCAGGACACGGATACGACATTCCTGCGCACGATCGACGGCGTCCAGTTCGAGCGCGACGGCACCGTCCTGGTTGACCGGACGATGATGACCGGCGCCCCCGGCGTGTTCGCCGGCGGCGACATGGTGCCTTCGGAGCGGACGGCAACGATCGGCGTCGGCCATGGCAAGAAGGCGGCGCGCAACATCGATGCCTGGCTTCGCGGCACCGAGTATCTGGAACCGGCGAAGCCGGCGATCGCCGACTTCGAAAAACTGCACCTGTGGTTCTATACCGACGCCGCCCAACGTCCGCAGAGCCATCTCGACGTGGCCAAGCGGAAGACCACATTCGAAGAAGTCGTCGGCGGTCTTTCCGAAAAGGAAGCCACATACGAAGCCAAGCGCTGCCTTTCGTGCGGCAACTGTTTCGAGTGTGACGGCTGCTATGGCGCCTGTCCGGAAGACGCGATCATCAAGCTGGGTCCCGGCAATCGCTACAAGTACAACTATGATCTCTGCACGGGCTGTGCGATCTGTTTCGAGCAGTGCCCGTGTCATGCCATCGAGATGATCCCGGAACCGCCGGCCGAGGCGGCCAGCGATCCGGCCTGAGCCGGCCGTCTGGCCGGCCTCGCGGCCGAATCGGGAAGCATTTGCGGCGCGGCTCAAGCGGGCCCGCACGGGACCCGGGGGCGAAAGACGCCCGCCGCGGCAGTGGAGGGGAAGACCATGTCCGAGGCTCAGTTCACCACCATCGACGGTAACGAAGCCGCCGTCGACGTTGCCTACCGGGTCAACGAGGTGTGCGCGATCTATCCGATCACACCCTCGTCGACCATGGCCGAGCTCGCTGACCAGTGGGCGAGCGAAGGCCGACCGAACCTGTGGGGAACGATCCCCGACGTCTCGGAGCTGCAGAGCGAGGCCGGCGCCGCCGGCACGGTCCACGGCGCCCTTCAGGCCGGTGCCTTGACGACCACGTTCACCGCCTCCCAGGGGCTCATGCTGATGATCCCCAATATGTACAAGATTGCCGGCGAACTGACCTGCGCGGTGTTTCATGTGGCGGCCCGGTCGCTCGCCGCCCACGCGCTGTCAATCTTCGGCGATCATGCCGATGTCATGGCGGTCCGCTCCACCGGCTTCGCCCAGCTCGCCGCCGCGTCGGTCCAGGAAGCCCACGACATGGCGCTGATCGCCCAGGTCGCCACGCTGGAATCGCGGATCCCGTTCATCCACTTCTTCGACGGCTTCCGCACGTCCCACGAGGTCAACAAGATCGCGCTGCTGCCGGATGCGGTGCTGCGCGAGATGATCGACGATGACCTGGTTCTTGCCCACCGCCGCCGCGCCCTCAACCCGGACAATCCGGTGATCCGCGGCACCGCCCAGAACCCCGATGTCTACTTCCAGGCCCGCGAGGCGATCAATCCGTTCTACCAGCGGGTGCCCGGCATCGTCGAAGCGGCGATGGCGAAGTTCGGCAACCTCACCGGCCGGCACTACCAGTTGTTCGAGTATTTCGGTGCGCCCGATGCGGAGACCGTGGCGATCCTGATGGGCTCAGGCGCCGAGACCGGCCGGGAGACGATTGAGTATCTCACCGCCGGCGGCGCCAAGGTGGGGATGATCAAGGTCCACCTCTACCGGCCGTTCTCCGTCGACCATCTGCTCGCGGCGCTGCCGGCGACCACCCGTCAAATTGCCGTGCTCGACCGCTGCAAGGAGCCGGGGGCGACGGGTGAACCTCTCTACACCGACATCCTCAGCGGCCTCGCTGAGGCGGCGGCCGGCGGGCGGCTGCCCATGGCAACGATGCCGCGGGTGATCGGCGGCCGGTACGGCCTCTCCTCCAAGGAGTTCACCCCGGCCATGTTCAAGGCCGTGCTCGACGAGGCCGCCAAGGACGCGCCGAAGAACCACTTTACCGTCGGGATCAAGGACGACGTCTCCCATACCAGCCTCGACTACGACCCGGCGTTCACCACCGAGGGCGAGGATGTCATTCGGGCGATGTTCTACGGCCTCGGTGCCGACGGCACAGTCGGGGCGAATAAGAACACCATCAAGATTATCGGCGACGACCCGGATTTCCACGCTCAGGGCTACTTCGTCTATGACTCCAAGAAGTCAGGGTCGCAGACCGTCAGCCACGTCCGCTTCGGCCGCGCGCCGATCCGGTCCACCTACCTGATCCAGAACGCCAATTTCATCGGCGTCCACCAGTGGAACTTCGTTCACAAAATGGATGTTCTGGAGCACGCCGCCCCCGGTGCCACGGTCCTGCTCAACAGTCCTTTCGGCCCCAATGAGGTTTGGGACGAACTGCCGCGGCCGGTGCAGCAGCAGGTCATCGACCAGGGTCTGAAGCTCTACGTCATCGACGGCGCCAAAGTGGCGCGCGAGACCGGCATGGGCACCCGCACCAACACCATCATGCAGACCTGCTTTTTCGCCATCTCCGGCGTGATGCCGAAAGCGGACGCGATCGCCAAAATCAAGAAGTCGATCGAAAAGACCTACGGCAAGAAGGGCGAAGAGGTGGTCCAGCGCAACTTCGAGGCCGTCGATCACACCGTCGCCCACCTCTACCCGGTCACCGTGCCGGCGACGGCGAACAGTCAGGTCGAACTCGCCGCCGTCGTCTCTGACGAGGCGCCCGAATTCGTGCGCAAGGTCACGGCGATGATGCTGGCTGGCCGCGGTGACGAGCTGCCGGTCAGCGCGCTGCCGGTGGATGGAACCTTCCCCACCACCACCTCCCGCTGGGAGAAACGCAACATCTCCCAGTTCATCCCGGTGTGGGAGCCGGACATCTGCATCCAGTGCGGGAACTGCAGCTTCGTCTGCCCGCACGGGGTGATCCGGTCCAAGCTCTACGACCAGAGCCACCTGGAGACGGCGCCAGCCTCGTTCCGCTCCGCGCCGATCGATGTGCGCGGCTTCCCGGACACCCGCTACACCCTTCAGGTCTACGCCGAGGACTGCACCGGCTGCGCGCTGTGCGTCGAGGTCTGCCCGGCCAAGAGCAAGGAGGCGAGCGGCAAGAAAGCGATCAACATGGACTGGAAGGACCCGATTCTCGATGCCGAGCGGGACAACGTCCGGTTCTTCGAGACCCTGCCGGTCAACGAGCGTTCCCGGGTCGACTTCTCGACGGTGCGGGGCGTGCAGTTCCTGGAGCCCTTGTTCGAGTTCTCCGGCGCCTGTGCCGGCTGCGGCGAGACCCCGTACGTGAAACTGCTCTCCCAGCTGTTCGGCGACCGGCTTCTGGTGGCGAACGCCACCGGCTGCTCCTCCATCTACGGCGGCAACCTGCCAACCACGCCCTGGGCGAAGAACCACGAGGGCCGCGGTCCCGCGTGGGCCAACTCGCTGTTTGAGGACAATGCCGAATTCGGCTACGGCATGCGACTGGCGAGCGACAAGGCCCTCGAAGAATGCCACCGGCTGCTCCGCGAGCTGGCCGCCGACATCGGAACCAATCTGGTCGACGAGCTGCTCACTGCCGACCAGAAGATCGAGTCCCAGGTCCGCGAGCAGCGCGTGCGGGTCGCGGCCCTGAAGGAAATCCTGAGCAGCATTGACAAGCCCGGGGGCAAGCACCTGCTCACCCTCGCCGACCATCTGGTCCGCCGCAGCGTCTGGATCGTTGGGGGCGACGGCTGGGCATACGATATCGGCTCGGCCGGGGTCGACCACGTCCTCGCCTCCGGCCGAAACGTCAACATCCTGGTCCTTGACACCGAGGTCTACTCGAACACCGGCGGCCAGGCCTCCAAGTCCACGCCGATCGGCGCCGTCGCCAAGTTCGCCAACGCCGGCAAGCACGTCGGCAAGAAGGACCTGGCGATGCAGGCGATCAGCTACGGCAACGTCTACGTCGCCCGGGTTGCCTTCGGGGCCAATCCGCAGCAGACCCTGCTCGCCTTCCGCGAGGCCGAGGCCTACGAGGGCACCTCCCTGATCCTCGCCTACACTCACTGCATCGCCCACGGCATCAACATGCAGCAGGGCCTGGATCAGCAGAGCCGGGCCGTTCATTGCGGCTACTGGCCGCTGGTCCGCTACAATCCGGATGTCCGCCTGGTCGGCGAGAACCCGTTCTCACTGGACTCGCCGCGGCCCACCATGAAACTGAAGGACTACACCGACAACGAACTCCGCTACCGGATGCTCGAGCTGACCAACCCCGGCGAAGCCAAGCAGCTGATGCAACTGGCGCAGCAGGCGGTCGACCAGAAGTGGAAGCTCTACGAGGAAATCGCGGCGATGCACCAGGTCTGAGTGAGCCGCGAGCGGCCAGGTAGCGCTGCGATGACGGAACAAGACGCGCCGGACCATCACCGCCGGGAGGCCGCGGATCATGGCGCATAAAGTGGCGGAGGGACTGATGGATCTGAGTACGACCTATCTCGGCATGACGCTCGAGAGCCCGCTTGTGGCGTCAGCCGGGCCGCTCTCGGGTACCCTGGACGGCATCCGCCGGCTGGAGGACGGAGGGGCATCGGCGGTTGTGTTGTTCTCGCTGTTCGAAGAGCAGTTGCAGCGTGAAAACGACGCCATCGACTACCTGACCGAAGCGGGCACCGAAAGCTTCGGCGAGGCGCTCAGCTACTTTCCGGACGTCTCCGACTACCGGGTCGGTCCCGACCAGTACCTGTCGCTGATCAGGCGGGCCGCCGATGCCTGCGCGATCCCGGTGATCGGCAGCCTGAACGGCGTCACCAGTCGGGGCTGGACCCAGTATGCCCGCGAGATGCAGGACGCCGGCGCCCGGGCACTCGAGTTGAATATCTACTATATTCCCGCCAACCTTGAGATGACCGGCCGGGAAGTGGAAGATCGTTACCTGGATGTGGTTCGCCAAGTGAAGTCGGCTGTCTCGATCCCCGTCGCCGTCAAGCTGAGCCCGTTCTTCTCGGCGATGGGAGAGATGGCGAGGCGCTTCGTCGAGGCCGGCGCCGACGGCCTCGTGCTGTTCAACCGCTTCTACCAGCCCGATTTCGACCTGGAGGAGCTGGAGGTGGAGCCGAATCTCGAGTTGTCGGCGGCCTCGGAAATCCGCCTGCCGCTGATGTGGATCGCCATCCTCCACGGCCGGGTCAACTGCTCGCTGGCTGCGACCCGGGGAGTCGAGCGCGGCACCGAGGTGGTGAAGTACCTGCTCGCCGGCGCCGATGCGGTGATGACCACCTCCGCTCTGCTCCGCCACGGTGCCGGCTACCTGAAGACCCTCCGCGACGACCTGGAAGCGTGGATGGACCGCCGCGACTACCAGTCGGTTCTGCAGATGAAGGGCTCGATGAGCCAGCTCAAGGTGGCCAATCCGGACGCCTTCGAACGCGCCAACTACATCAAGGTCCTGGAAAGCTACAAAAGCCCGTACATGGCGTGACGGACCCGGCCGAGCCGCCGGCCCGGCCGCAGGCCGGAGCCGAAGACCATGCACCGTTCCTCCGGCGCGCGTTCGCGTTGGCCCGCGAAGCGATCGCCGCGGGTGACGGTCCTTATGGCGCAGTTCTGGTCGTGGACGGGGAAATCGTCGCCGAAGGCCGCAATGATACGGTGACCAGCCGCCACCCCACCCGACACGCCGAGGTGGTCTGCCTGCAGTCGGCGGCCGCCCGGTACGGTCCGGAAATCTTCACCCGGGCGATCCTCTATGCCTCCACCGAGCCCTGCCTGATGTGCGCCGGTGCCGCCTACTGGTGCCGGGTGCCGACGATCGTGTTCGGCTGTCACGCCGTGGACGTTGGCGACAGCCCCCAGCAACGCGGCTGGCATCCCCCGATCGAAGAGACGCTCGGCCGCACCGCGCGCGTGATCGGCCCGGTGCTGGAGAAAGAAGCTCTCGCCGTGCATCTTGAGCATCGCGAGCAGCTGAATCTGAAGTAGAGCCCGTCCGGAGCGATCCGGATAAACCACCGCGATGTTCCGCCGCGGAGCCCGCGATCACGGTCCGGTGAGGCGCGCAGACAAGCCGTACCCGAGGCCGCCGCAGGGACATCTTTGGGAAAGAGGAAACCTCACGGTCGTCAAGGAGAACCGCCATGGACTGCACCGTTCACACGATTGATTCTGCCCCCGATGCCGCCAAGCCGCTCCTCGATCAATCGCTCAAATCCTACGGGTTCGTTCCGAACCTGCACGGGGTGATGGCCGAAGCGCCGACCCTGCTCGACGCCTACCGCACGGTCTCGGACATCTTCGATCGCACCTCGTTCACCCCGGTCGAGCGGCAGGTGGTGCTGCTCGCGGCCAGCTACGAGAACGGCTGCAACTACTGCATGGCCGCCCACTCGACCATCGCCGCCATGCACAAGGCGCCGGATCAGGTCATTGCCGCCCTCCGCGACGGCAATCCGATCGACGATCCCAAGCTGGAAGCGCTCCGCCGCCTCGCCGCCGCGGTGACGACCACTCGTGGCCGGCCCGATCCGTCCGCCGTCGAGGCGTTCTTTGCTGCCGGCTATGGCAAGCAGCAGTTCTTCGAGGTGATCCTGGGCATCGGCATGAAGACGCTGTCCAATTACACCAACCACGTCGCTGACACCCCGCTCGACGACGCATTTGCCCCGCAGGCCTGGGCCCGCGCTGCGGAGTGACGGATGCCCGGGAACGCGGCAGCGTTCAGACGCCGAGATAGCGGTGCTTGAGGTCGGGGTCGGTGGCCAGTCCGGTCATCGGCCCCGACCAGCGGAGCGTCCCGGTCTCCAGGATCAGGGCCCGCCCGGCAACCTCGCCGGCGAAACCGAGGTTCTGCTCCGAAACCAGGACCGTCAGTCCCTGATTGCGAAGCTCGCAGATCGCGGCCGCGAGGGCGGCAGTGATCCGCGGCGCGAGGCCGGTTGCCGGCTCGTCAAGAAGCAGCAGCCGCGGGTTGCCCATCAGGGTGCGGGCGATGGCCAGCATCTGCTGCTCGCCGCCGCTGATCTGACCGCCCGGCCGGCCCGCCAACGGCGCCAGCGGCGGAAACAGCGCAAAGATCCGCTGTACCGTCCACACCGGGGCATCGTCGCGCGGCGGGCGGCGGCCGGCCTCCAGGTTCTCGAGGACCGACAGGCCGGCGAAGATCCGCCGGTCCTCGGGCACGTAGCCGACCCCGCGGCGGCAGATCCGGAACGGCCGCGAGCCGTCGATCGGCTCCCCGCCTAAAGCGATGCGCCCGGCAGCCGGCGGCACCAGTCCGACGATCGCCTTCAGGGTCGTGGACTTGCCGGCGCCGTTGCGGCCGAGCAACGCCGTCACCTCGCCGCGCATCACTGCGAACGAAATGCCGTCCACCGCCACCCCCCGGCCGTAGCCGGCCACCAGGCCGTCGACGGTCAGCACGTCCCTTCGCCCAGATAGACCGCGCGGACGACCGGATCGGCCCGGATTGCTGCCGGATCGCCGGCGGCGACGATCCGGCCGGCATCGAGGACAATGATCCGGTCGGCAAAGCGGAAGACCACGTCCATGTCATGCTCGGTGAACAGCACGGCGAGACGACGGGCGCCGTCGGCCGCGTCTTTATTCCGGGCCAGCGCGACGACCAGAGCCATCAGCGCCTGCCGCTCGGCCGCCGCGATCCCGGCGGTCGGTTCATCCAGGAGCAGCAGCCGTGGCGCCCCGGCGAGGGCCACAGCCAGTTCCAGGCGCTTCAAGTCGGCATAGGCGAGAGCCGCCGCCGGCCGGCTCCCCTGCCCGCCGAGCCCGACCCGGTCGAGCAGGCGGTCGGCCTCGTCGGCAGCCAGTCGCTCCGCCCGCCGCCACGGCCGCCAGACCTGCCGGTCACGGGCGAACAGGGCCACCTGAACGTTTTCCCGGGCGGTCATCGACCGGAACGGCGCGGCGATCTGAAAGGTGCGGCCGATGCCGTGGCGGACGACGGTGTGCGCCGGCCGGCCGGCCACCTCGACCCCGTCGACCCGGATGCTGCCGCGGTCGGGTTTCAGCGCGCCGCCGAGCACGTTGAAGCAGGTGGACTTTCCGGCACCGTTGGGGCCGATCATCGCCACCACCTCGCCGCCGGCAACATCGAGATCGACCCCGTCCAGGGCCCTGACCGCACCGAACGACCGGGCGAGGTCACGAGCGACCAGCCGGCTCACGATACCCCGCCCCGTTCGCGCCACCGCCCGGCGGCCAGGCTCACCAGGCTCGTCGCCAGGCCGTTGGGAAAACGCAGGACGACGCCGACGATCAGCAGACCGAGCAGCAGCCGCCAGAGATCGGTGGCGCTTGCCAGCCAGACCTTGAGCCCGGTGAGGGCGGCGGCGCCGGCGATTGCACCGGCGACGCTGTCGAGACCACCCAGCAACAGCATGACCAGGGCGTCCACGGACGTGGGGATGGCCAGGACATCCGGGAACACACTGCCCTTGAGAAAGGCGTAGAGGCCGCCCCCGAGGCCGGCGGCAGCCCCGGCGAGGGCGAAGGCGGCCAGCCGCAGGTGACGGACATCGAGGCCACTCGCCTCCGCCCGGGCACGGTTGTCGCGACCGGCCCGCAGCCCGTAGCCGAAGGGCGATACGCCAAGGCTGCGGATGGCCGCGATCGCTGCCCCGGCAAGGATCAGGGTCAGGTAATAGTAGACGTCCGCTGATCCGGCCCAGGCCGACGGCCAGATCCCGATCAGGCCGTTGTCGCCACCGGTGACTTCGTACCACTGGAACGCCGCCGACCAGAGGATCTGGGCGAATGCCAGGGTCAGCATGGCCAGATAGACCCCGCTGAGCCGCACGCAGAACCAGCCCAGCACCAGCCCGCCGAAGCCGGCCGCCAGCGGCGCGGCGAGCAGCGCCGGCTCCATGGCGACGCCGCCATGATGGACCAGCAACGCCGCCGCGTAGGCCCCGAGGCCCAGATAAGCGGCATGGCCGAAGGAAATCATCCCGGCCACCCCGAGGATCAGCTGCAGGCTGGTTGCAAACACCGCAAACACAGCGATCTCGCTGGCGACCCGCAGGCCGTAGTCGCCGACCAGCCAGGGCAGCATGATCAGGCCGGCGGCCGCGGCGAGGATGAGCGGCGATCGCCAGCGGCCGAGCGGCATGTCCCCCCCCGCGGCTGCGGTGGGCGGCGCATGAGCCAGGCTCTCCGGCCGGCCAAGCAGCCCCCACGGGCGGACGATCAGCACCACCGCCATCACCAGGAACATCAGCACCAGCGTGATCTCGGGGAAGATCACGATGCCGAACGCCTGGAGCTGAGAAACCAGCAGGGCGGCGAGAAAGGCGCCGGGAACGCTGCCCATCCCGCCGATCACCACGACCACGAAGACATCGGCGATGATCGTCAGGTCCATGGCGAGGCTGGCCGGCGCCCGCGGCAGCTGGAGGGCGCCGCCGATCCCGGCGAGCCCGGCGCCCAGGAAGAACACGACCGTGAACAGCCGCCGCTCGTCGATGCCGAGCGCTCCGGCCATATCGCGATCCTCGGTGGCGGCGCGCACCAGGATGCCGAAGCGGGTGCGGTGGAGCAGCAGCCACAGTCCGGCCAGGGTCGTCAGGCCGACGCCGATCAGGACCAGATCGTAGACCGGCAGCCGCCCCTCCAGGATCGGCACCGCACCGGCAAACGCCGCCGGTCGTCGGCCGAGCAGGTCTTCAGGCCCCCAGACTGCCAGAGTGAGGTCCTGGAGGATCAGGACCACCCCGAAGGTGGCGACCAGCGGCATCAACTCCGGCGCCCGGTAAAGCCGGCGGATCAGCGTTGTTTCGACCAGCACGCCGAGCAGCCCCACCGCGAGACCTGCGGCGAGCGCGGCCGCAACAAAACCCCAGAGGCCCTCGCCGAACATCCGCGCCACCGTCCAGGCCACGTAGGCGCCGAGCATGTAGAACGAGCCGTGGGCGAAGTTGACAATCCGGGTCACCCCGAAGATCAGCGACAGCCCGGAGGCGACCAGGAACAGGGACGCGGCGTTGGCAAGCCCGGTGAGGGCCTGTACCAGGACGAAGCTCATGGGCGGTCTGCACGGACCGCGGCCGGCACGATTACGGCCCCGGCCGCCACTCCGCCACGACCGCCGCCGGCGGCAGGTAATCGGCGCCGTCACCGAAGCGCCAGTCGACCATCCGGGGCATGCCGTCAACGACGGTAAGCCGGCCGACGAACGTTCCCATCGTGCTTTGCTGGTCGACGGCGCGGAAGGTCACCGGTCCGAGCGGGGTGTCCACCTCCAGGCCGCGAAGCGCCTCGGCCACAGCCGCCGGCTCCGTCGTACCGGCCGTGGTGATCGCCTTGGCCACCGTTTTCATCGCCACGTAGCCGACCACCGAGCCGAGCCGCGGGTAATCGTCGAACCGGGCCTCATAGGCCGAGCGGAAGGCGTTGTGGGCCGGTGTGTCGATCGCATACCAGGGGTAGCCGGTGACGATCCAGCCTTCAGGCGCCTCCGCGCCCAGCGGGTCGATCCAGTCGGGCTCGCCGGCGAGCATGCTGACCACGGTCCGGCCCTCGAACAGGCCGCGATCACGGCCTTCGCGGACGAACCGGGCGAGGTCGCTGCTGAACGTAACGTTGAAGACCGCATCCGGTCGGGCGCGCAGCAGCGCCTGGGTGCTGGCGCCGGCGTCGATCTTGCCTAGGGCCGGCCACTGCTCGGCAACCCACTCCACTTCCGGACGCCGCCGCTCGAGCAGGGTGCGGAACGCCTCGACCGCCGACTGGCCGTACTCATAGTTGGGCGCGATCGTCGCCCAGCGGGTCGCTGGAAGCGCTGCCGCCTCTTCAGCCAGCATCGCCGCCTGGACCCACGTCCCGGGGCGCAGCCGGAAGGTCCAGGGGTTGCCCTTCTCCCAGACCAGGGCGTCGGACAGCGGCTCCGCGGCAATGAACGGGATTTTCCGCTGGTTGGCGTAATCGGCAACGGCGAGGCCGACATTGGAAAGCAGGGTTCCGAAGACGAGCGCAACCTCCTCGCGGGAAACCAGTTCGGCGGCGACAGTGACCGCATCGCCCGGACTGCCGCCATCATCACGCGAGATGATCTCGACCGGCCGGCCGAGGACACCGCCGGCCTCGTTGATCTCGTCGAGGGCCAGTTGCCAGCCGTTCCGGTACGGGTAGGTGAACGCTGGAAACCGGGTGTAGCTGTTGAGTTCGCCAATCCGGATCGGCTCGGCCGCCACCGCCGGTCGGGCGACGATCGCCCCGGCGATGATCATCCACATCGTTGCCAGGACGGCAAACACCGCTCCCTGGACAGAGATCGGCTGTGACATCGGTGCGTTCCTTCCGTGCCGGCGCGCCCGTCCGGCGCGTGCGAGATCACCGCGTCTGATAACGCCCTCGAGCGGCAAAGCGCAACGGCGAAGGGTGCCGGTGGTTCACCCTCGACAACACCGGCCGGCACCGGCAGGTTTGGGATCGGCCACGAAAGCCGGGGGCGTTCATTGATGAGTACGGCCTGGATTTTCCTTCTCCTCGCGATCGGGTTCGAGCTGAGCGGCTCGATCGCCCTGAAACTTTCGGACGGGTTCAGCCGGCTGATCCCGAGCCTGCTGACCTTCCCCGCCTATGGGATGAGCTTTGTGCTGCTTGCCATGGCCCTGAAATCGATCCCGATCAGCGTCGCCTATGCCGTCTGGTCGGCAATCGGAACGGCGGCGATCGCAGCGATCGGCATGATCTGGTTCCGGGAGCCGGCCAGCGCCTTCAAGGTGCTCTGCATTGGCCTGATCATTCTCGGCGTGATCGGTGTCCGCATGGCCGACACCCTCGCCGCCGACGGCGTCCGGGCGCCGTGAGTGATCCGGCCGGCCGGAGAGCCGGGGGCGTTCCGGCGCGGTGGCGCCTCGGCGAGGACGGCCAGTTTGAGCAGGTGCTTCAGGACAGCCGGGACGGGCCGCCGCGCCCGGCGCTGTTCCTCGACCGCGACGGGGTGATCGTCGAGGACGTCCATCATCTCCGCCGGCCGGCGGATGTGCGGATGGACGCTGATGCCGCGCCGATCATCGCCAGGGCCAATGCCGCCGGCGTGCCGGTGGTGGTGATCACCAACCAGTCGGGGATCGGCCTCGGTTTGTTCACCTGGCAGGATTTTCTCGATGTGCAGGCGCGGATCCTTGCCGAACTTGCCGATGCGGGGGCGTGGATCGATGCGGTGTTCGCCTGCCCGAACCACCCGGCGGCGGATCCCCCTTACGGACACCCGGACCACCCCTGCCGGAAACCCAACCCCGGCATGTTGCTGCGGGCGGCCGCCTGCCTGCCGATCGATCTCAGCCGGTCCTGGGTCGTCGGCGACCGCTGGCGGGATCTGGAAGCCGGCCGCCGCGCTGGCCTTGCCGGCGGCCTTCTTGTGGGCGAAGGCCGTGATGAGGGCGAAGCGGCCACCGGCCCCGAGGACGACGCATTCCGGGCAATTGTGGCCGACCGGCGCTTTATTCACCGCCGTGGCCACTCGATTGCCGACGCCGCCGTCCTGCCGATGTTTCTGCCTTCGCCCTGATCCGCCGGTCCCCGACGCCGTGGCGAAGTCAGGCCCCGCCGCTCCGGATGGGATCGGGCTTCACACCCGATCGCAGCCGGATCAGCGTGCAGATCCGGTGCCGCGCCCCGGCTTCAAAACCGGCCGCGCTCAGACCGGGATGGCCAGTTTGGCGAGAAGAACGAGTGCAACGATCGTCAGGCTGGCCGAGGCCAGGCAGAGGGCCATGCCGAGCCAGCGGCGGTCTTCATCGCGAGCCCGTTCCGAGACGCTTCCCAGTCCACCGGTCGAGACGCCCACCCCGATGACGAGCCGGCCCCGTTCGTCCGAGGAACGGTCGCCTGCCAGTTTCTCCCCTCCTGTTCTCCCCATCAGGCTCAACTCCCCGTTGTTGCGCTGATCCGGTCCGCCGTCGTTGGAACCCCGCTTGCCCGCTGATTTCTGCACCGAGGCAATGGCCGCACCTGCGGCTGGTTTACCCGGAACGATAGCGGCAGATCCCCCTTACCGGCAATTCCTCCCTTCGATGCGTGGGCGGGCGGTTTCCAAGATCACTTCGAGGTGACAGGCCCACCCCGGTGGCCGCCGATCCCCGTGTGAAGCAACCCTTTCCGGGCGTTCACAGCGCATCCGCAACATCATATGCTACCAGAACAATTAAAAACGATCAATCCACACATCCTAGGATGGAAAACCGTTTTGAGCTGCAGCCATAGGAACAATGTAGCCCTTCGCGACTCTCATTTTGCTTGCAATGCAGCGAAGATGTTCGTATTATGTTCCAGAAAATCGGGCGTGCGGGAAAGCGGCGCGCCGATCCCCTGGGTTCGCGTCCGCAAGGGATGCCGGCTCAGGGTTCTCTGCAGAAAAACCGGCCTCCGGATGCCGAAACCGGCGCGGCGGGCCGCTTGCGGAAGGACAGGATCGATGAGCACGCTGCCGAATGCGACACTGCGAACCGATGCAATGATCAGACTGCGGCGTTCGGCCGGCCGGGCTTCCCAGGCTCCCCGGGCCCGGGCATCAGAGACCCGGCCGCCCCTGCTCGATGCCGAGACCGAGCGTGCCCTGATCATCGCCTGGAAACAGCACGGCGACCGCCAGGCGCTCGACCGGCTGGTGCGCAGCTACCAGGCGCTGGTTACCCGGGTTGCCGGCCAATACCGGCTCGGCAGCGTGCCCTTCGCCGATCTGGTCTCAGAAGGGAACGTCGGATTGATGTACGCGATCGAGAAGTTCGATGTCGAGCGCGGCTTCCGGTTGTCCACCTATGCCGTCTGGTGGATCCGGGCGACCATCAGCGAACTGGCGCTGGCCGGCTCCTCCCTCGTCAAAGGAGTGACCAACGAGCGCCACCGGCGGATCCTGTTCAATCTGCGCCGGATCAAGGCCCGACTCGGCGATCTCGCGGCCGGCGACCTGAGCCCGGAAGCAACCGCGACCATCGCCGAAGAACTGGGCGTCGCCGAGGCCGATGTGACCCACGTCAACGGCTGGGCGACGGCGCGGGAGATGTCGCTCAATGTCGGCCCCGGCGACGAGGAGTCGCGCACCGATTGGCAGGAGACACTGATCGATCCCGCCGACGATCCGGAGACGGCGGTGATCAGCGACGACGAACACCGCAAGCGTCAGCACATGGTCCGCTCGGCACTGACCACCCTGGACACACGGGAACAGCACATCATCGCCCGCCGCCATCTCGCCGAGGAACCGGAGAAACTTGTGGACATCAGCCGGCGCTTCGGCGTCTCGCGCGAACGCGTTCGCCAGATCGAGGCGCGCGCTCTCGCCAAGCTGCGCCGCCGGGTGGCGGCGATGGGCGCCGCCGGCGATGCCGCGTCCGGCGACCCTGTGGCCAACGGACTCCGCTGACCGCCCCGCTCAGCCGGGCAGGATGCCGCTGAAATCGGCGCGGCCGATTTCCGTTCCCCCGCGGTCGACATAGAGATCGCCGAGCCGGATGGTGCGGATCGCCCCGGCCACCGCGGCGGCCGGGGTGGTGACGGTGACGGTCCGCGCCGCGAAGTCGATATCCTCGATCAGGCCGAGACCGAGGCCGCGACCGTCTCCGGCTCCGAGGCCGCAGAGCAGCGAGCGGGCGAAGTCCGAACGGAGCCAACGGGCGCCACGCGGGGCAGGGCTGGCGGCCGGGCAGACGGCGACGACGGCATCGCCAATCCGCTCCGCATAGACGGCGCCTTCGAGGGCCACGGGGGTGCCGATGAACACCGGCGCGCGCTGGAACGCCACGCCGTCCACGGCCAGCGTCACCGGCCGGCCGGTGCGAAGGTGGGCGGCAAAGGCAGCGGCACGGGCTGCGCGACGGTCCGACGCCGATTTGGGCCGAACCTGCCCGGCCGGCCGGAGGCGGACGATCCGGCGGTGGCGGTTGGCCTCGAGGAGCGGCGCCAGTTCGTCGCCGCGTTCGATCGCGCAAAGGACGTCGGGGGCGATCAGATCGAGTTTGGCCTGCTTCAGGGCAACGCCGGCGCCGGCGACCAGCCCGCAGGTATCGATAATCACCAGGCCGGCTGTAGCAGCGGCCCGCAACCGCGCGAGGCCGGCCAGGACGGCGCCGGCAACCCCGATCGGGTGAGTACGGCCCACGAAATGCAGATCGCAGAGGGAAAGCCCGGTCCGGTCGCCAATGGCCTGTGCATCGCCGAGGGTCACCGCCGCGGGCGGACCGACAGTCTTCTGACCGAGGTCGCAGTCGATCAGCTGGACCTTCAGATTTTCGGCGAGCAGACGTCCGATCAGCCATCGCGCGAAGGTGCTCTTGCCGGTATCGCCGGCGCCGACCACCAACACCGTGCCGGTCCGGACGGCCAGGATCTCGGCGGCAACGGGCTCCCAACCTTTCGCAGCGATCATCGTCATGGCTTGAAGCCCTTGGTATCCCCGGCGTCCCGGCCGGCCGGCGGCGGCCAGCGGTGGCCCACGACGCTGGCCTGGACGCGCCGCAAGGATTATATGCGGTCGAGGGACGCACGATCGAAGACCGGCATCGGACCGGTGGCCCGTTCGGGCACCCGCGATTGATTAATGACCCGGCCTTCGCGCTTCGGTATCTCCCCATGGCCAGAAACGATGACCCCGTGACCCGACCCCGACAGTTCCCCGGAATGCCCGGCGCTCTCTGGCTCAACCGATGGCTGGCCGTGGCCGCTGTGGCGCTGGTTGCAGGCTGCAACGCCGACAGCGGCGAGCAGTCGTACGATGCCGCCGTTCCCGTCGACGCCGGACGCGACGAGGCCCAGCTTGCCCGCTTCGACGAAGCGTTCACCCGCTACGCCGACGATCCCGGTAATTCCCGCTATCGAAAGCATTTTCGCGACGCCTACGGACGGATCAGCGAGGTCTATGTGGAGCCCGTCGACCGGACCGCCCTGATCGACACCGCGATCGAGGCGCTCGGCACGTCCGACCTGCCGCCCGGCGGCGCCCCCGCGGCGGTGGTCGTGGCCACGGCCCTCGATGCGATGACCGAGGCCCTTGATCCCCATTCGTCCTATCTCGACCCCGAGGAGTTGCACGAGACCGAAGAGACCACGACCGGAGAGTTCGGGGGTCTCGGGATCCAGGTGTCTCGCGAAGACGGCAGTGTGAAAGTGGTTTCGCCGATTGAGGGCACACCGGCGGACCGCGCCGGGATCAAGCCCGGCGACCTGATCACCCATGTGGATGGCGTGGCGGTGCAGGACATGTCCCTCAGCGAGGCTGTGCGCTCCATGCGCGGCGAGCCCGGGACCGACATCAGCCTCACCGTCGTCCGCGCCAACCGCGCGCCGTTCGAGGTCAACCTCACGCGGGCGATCATTTCCATCGAGCCGGTCCGCTGGGAACGCTACGGCCAGGTCGGCTATCTGCGGATCATCGGCTTTACCGAACGGACCGTGGACGGGGTGGAACAGGCGGTCGGGGAAATGCGCGCCAGCTCGGCGCAGCCGCTCAGCGGCATCGTGCTGGACCTGCGCAACAATCCCGGAGGGTTGTTTGATCAGTCCATCCATGTGGCCGATGCGTTCCTGGATGACGGCATCATCGTCGCCGTTCGCGGCCGTAAGGAGCACGAATCCCGCGGCTTCCGCGCCCGCCCCGGCGATCTGGCACGCGGCCTGCCGATTGCCGTGCTGATCAACGGTGGCTCGGCGTCGGCCTCGGAGATCGTCGCCAGTGCCCTTCAGGACCACGGCCGCGCGGTGGTCATCGGCTCGCCGTCGTTCGGCAAGGGTTCGGTGCAGACGGTGATCCGTCTCCCCGTCGAGGGAGCCCTGAAGCTGACGACCGCCCTCTATTTCGCGCCGTCGGGGCGAACAATCCAGGCCCGCGGGGTCATCCCCGATGTGCGCCTGAACGGCGCCGATACGCCGGTGGACGATACCCGCGAGGTGGACCTGCCGGGCGCCATCGCGGCGGTCGGCGATCCCTGGCAGAATGCCCGCGCCTCCCTGGATGTGGCTCTCTGCCCGCCTCTGGCCGGCAGCGATGACCGGGAACTGGCCTGTGCTGTCGGTTTGCTCCATGCCGGTTCCGTCGACCGGTTCCTCGGTTCACTTGGCACCCGCGTGCGGGCGTCCCGCTGAGGGGATGGCGGCCGTGCCGGCACGGCCGCGCCCTCCTGCGGTGACGCGCTAAAGCCACCCGGTCAGGCGGTCAGGCAGTCCGCCGCCACGCGGGAACGGGGTCGGTCGGATCAGGCGACCGTCACCCTGCCGGTCTCCTCATCCTTTTTATCCCTGTCCGGTCCCGCTGGCCACCTCGCTGATCTTGCTGCGTTCACTGACCCGCTGGGACAGCCTCTTCCGTCGCGGTGATCGCCTTGGCGCCGGTCAGGCGTGGGTCTTAACGCCGCCGCTCAATCCTGCCGCCCCTCCGGCCTGCACGTCCTGATCGCGGGCACCAGCCGCGGAGTTGCTGGGACTCGCGCTGAGCGTTCGCCCCACGGTGCGGCGAGGAATCGGCTCTGGCAAAATACAACCGGAAATAGCAGCATTCTTCGTTGACCCGGAACACGGGTAGATTAATACTACCTATATGGGCCGTTTTGCCTTATGTACTCGTTATTGGGGTAGTCGATGATCAGCACTGCCGTCCGCTTCGCGTTGAGCGTCCTGATTGCCGTGACCGCCTTTGCCGCCACGCCGATCCAGGCGGCCGAACTGGCCTCCGCCCGCCTTTGGGGCAGCGGTGAGGTTCGGTTTTCGGACCTTCGGCCGTTCGGGAAGTGGACCCGTGCGCTGGACCGCCTGGCCCGGGAGCGGCAGGCTGCCGCCGCCGACCGGTGCGACGGCGAAAGCGGTCTTGGCTGCACCTATCAGCGGTGGGAGCGGTTTCTGGACAGTCTGAGGTCGGCTGATCGCCGTGAGCAGCTTGCCGCCGTCAACCGCTACGTCAACGCCCGCCCATACGTTGCCGACGAGGCCAACTGGCAGCAGTCCGACTACTGGGCGACCCCCGGCGAATTCTTCACCCGTGCGGGGGATTGCGAAGATTACGCCATCGCCAAGTACATTTCACTGCGGCAACTGGGCTGGCGCGACCAGGATTTACGGATCGTCGCGGTTACCGACCTTCGCAAGCAGCAGGGCCATGCGGTCGTCGTCGCCGTCGCCGGCGGACAGGCCTGGGTGCTCGACAATCAGCTGGCCGAGCCCACCGCCGTCGATGCGATCCGCCACTACCGGCCGGTGTTCTCGATCAATACGTCGGCCTGGTGGCTGCATCGCCCGGCGCCGAACGCCTGATCCCTGAGGACTGCCGGACGGGCACCCCGCCCTCGGCTTCGAGCCCCGGCTGCCCGGTCATCGATAGCCGCGCAGACTGTCGATCAGCTCCGGCAGGAACAGGGAAACCTGCGGCACATAGGTAATCAGCACCAGGAAGCAGAGCAGGACCATCAGCCACGGCAGGGCGGCCCGGACCGCCCACAGAATATTGTGGCCCGTCACGCCGGCGATCACGAACAGGTTCAGCCCGACTGGCGGGGTGATCATCCCGATCTCCATGTTGACGACCATAATGATGCCGAGGTGGATGGGATCGATGCCCAACTCCAGGGCGATCGGGAACAGGATCGGCGCCATGATCAGCACGATCGCCGACGGCTCCATGAAGTTGCCGGCGAGGAGGAGCAGGATGTTGACAACAATCAGGAAACCCCAGGCTGGCAGCCCCCAGCCGGTGATGATCTCGGCGAGGGTGTGGGGGATCCGCTCGGTGGTCAGCACATGGGCGAAAAGCATGGCGTTGGCGATGATGAACAGCAGCATCACCGCGACCTTGGAGGCATCGAGGACGACCTTGCGCACCTCCGGATCGAACGGTGACCGGCCCAGAGCGAACAGCACCTGCATCGAATTGCGGGCGAGCATGGGCGCGGTCTTCTCGCCGTCATAACGCCACGGGGTGGTCTTGAGCGGACCCATATCGCGGTAGCCAAGCACCGCGACCGCAAAGGCGTAGACGGCCGAGACGGCGGCGGCCTCGGTGGGACTGGCGATGCCGCCATAGATCGACCCGAGGACAATGATGATCAGAAAAATGCCGCCCGTGGCGCTCCAGGCCGAGCCGAACACCTCTCGAAATCCGGCGAACGGCTGAGCCGGGAGGTTTTTGACACGGGCGACGATGTAGATCACCACCATCAGCATCAAACCCATGGCAATGCCGGGAATGAACCCCGCCATGAACATTCGTGCCGCGGAGACCTCCGTTGCCGCGGCGTAGACGAGCATGACGATGCTTGGCGGGATCAGGATGCCGAGGGTTCCGGCATTGGCGATCACCCCGGCGGCAAGCGTCTCGGGATAGCCGCTGCGGACCATACCGGCGATCACGATCGAGCCGATCGCGGCAACGGTCGCCGGCGAGGAGCCGGAGACGGCGGCGAACAGCATGCAGGCGACCACCGAGGCCATCGCCAAGCCGCCGCGGACGAACCCGACAATCGAAACCGCAAAGCGGATCAGCCTTCGTGCCACACCGCCTGTCGAGAGAAACTGCGAGGAGAGGATGAAGAACGGAATGGCCAGCAAGGTGTAGTGTTCTGAGACAGCCTCGAATAATTTGAGAGCGACAGAGGCAATTGAATCATCTGAAAAGACCAGAATTGTTGCGACGCTGGCAAATCCCAGCGACACGGCAATTGGAATACCGAGAATCATACAACCAAACAGGATGATGAAGAGCGCCGCCGTTGTCACGTTTTCCCTCCCATTTGAGCGTCAATCGCCGCTTTTTCTTCTTCAAGCTGCTTGAGGGCATCTCTGGCTTCATCTGCACTTCCGAATCCGTCGACATCCCCTTTCCATACAAGCCACGCCAACTGGATGAATCGAATCCCCAGGAGAACAAATCCAATCAACAGGATCGAATGAGCAATGTATTTCGGGATCGGCAAGTCCTCCAGATCGATGCCAATCTTATACATTTTCTCCAGGTAGACCCATGCTCCGGATATGAACAGCCCGCAATAAATGAGACATATCAAAAGGGCAACCATCGTAACCATACGGCGTGCCGGCTTCGACAGCAGACGCACAAATGCGTCGACGCCGATATGCGAACCGGCTTTGATCCCATAGGAGGCGCCAAACAACACCATCCAGGCGGACAGGTGCAGCGTGAGCTCCTCAAACCACAAAAAGCCGATGGAGAACGCGTACCGCAGCACGACTTCGACGAAGACGAGCAGTACCATAGAAACAAGAAGGAGGGAGATGACCCCCTCCTCCAGGTGACCAATAATCCGGCCGATCATGAGTGGACGATTTCCCGTACGTTCTTTTTAATGTTCAAGAAGCCGCGAAGCTGAGCGGTCCTGATCGGCGTGTCAGCTGGTCGCATTCGATGCAACAGCAGAATCGATCAGTTCTTTACCGATATCCTCCTCGAACTTCTCCCAGACCGGCTTCATCGCATCGACCCACTTCTGCCGTTCTTCTTTTGTGAGTTGGATGATTTCCGACCGCCCGGACTCGACAATATTTTGCTTTGCTTCTTTGTTGAGGTCATCGGCAATTTTATTGCCGAATGCAAGCGCTTCGTTGAGAGCGGCCTTGACTTCAGTACGAAGGTCCCCGGGAAGGTCCTCCCAAAACTCGACTGACGTGACCACCATGTAGTCCAACAGGCCGTGGTTAGATTCCGTGATGTACTCCTGTACCTCGAAGAATTTTTTCGAGTACATGTTCGACCAAGTGTTTTCCTGGCCATCGATCGCATTGGTCTGGAGCAGTGTAAAAACTTCGGAGAACGGCTTTTTGATCGGCAGCGAGTCGACTGCTTCGAACTGCGCCGCCAGCACGTCCGACGTCATAATGCGGAATTTGAGGCCATCCGCATCGGCCGGGACTCTCAGCGGTCTGTTGGACGAGAGCTGCTTCATGCCGTTGTGGAGGTAGCCGAGACCAAGGATTCCCCGGCTTTTCATCGCGTTGAGCATTTCCTGACCGGCTGGTCCCTGTTGGAAGCGCTCGACGGCTGCCATGTCTTCGAAGAGGAATGGCAGATCATACAGTTGGAAGACGGATGTAAAGCTCTCGAACTTGGAAAGCGCTGGTGCCGCCAACTGGACGTCACCAAGCAGCATCGCTTCAAGGACCTTGTTGTCGCCAAACAGCTGAGCGTTTGGATAGACTTCGACAACCACCCGATCGCCGAGCCGCTCGGCAACGAGATCGCGGAACTTATTGGCCATCTGGCCTTTTGGCGTGTTCTCCGCGACCACGTGTGAGAACTTGATGACGATCGGATCGGCCGCCTGCACGGCCGGCATGGCGACCATGACCGCGGCGAAGGCTACGCCAGCTATGAGTTTGTGCATGCAAACCTCCCGCTCTTGCACAGACCGGACGCCCCGCGGCTGGCACACTTTCTGTGCCTCGCTTCGTTCTCGGGGCCGCAACGGAGCGTCGCTCAACAACCGTTTGTAGCGTTCGGCGAAATCAATTGGAAGGCAGGATCGTTCGGCACGGGTCTTGTTTGCATTGCAAAAAGAGCTGTGATAGCGCACCCGGGGGTGAGAACGGCCGACGTCTGACCGGTTAAGCGGTGTCTTTCACGCGGTCATGCGCGTCTTGCGCGACACCGCCGGCGGACAGCGGCCCCGATTGGCGGCCCCGATTGGCGGCCCCGATTGGCGGCCCCGATTGGCGGCCGGGCAATCATCGGAGGGCAGGATGGACGAGTGGTGGCGGGGCGCGGTCCTCTATCAGATTTATCCGCGCAGTTTTGCCGACAGCAACGGCGACGGCGTTGGCGACCTGCCCGGGATCATCGCCCGCCTCGACCACGTGGCCGGCCTCGGTGTCGACGGCATCTGGCTGTCGCCGGTGTTCCGCTCGCCGATGAAGGATTTCGGCTACGACGTGGCCGATTACTGCGACATCGACCCCCTGTTCGGAACCCTCGAGGACTTCGACCGCCTGCTCAGCGAAGCCCACCACCGCGGCCTGAAGGTGATCATCGACCAGGTCTACTCGCACACCTCCGACCTTCATCCCTGGTTCCAGGAAAGCCGCTCGGGCCGCGACAATCCCAAGGCCGACTGGTACGTCTGGGCCGAACCGAGACCGG